>JAABSL010000291.1 GCA_011390415.1 Desulfobacteraceae bacterium | reverse complement strand
GCGGGAACCCGGCGCGCATAAATTTTCTGTATGCCCGGTTTTCCGGCATGGTAATCCCTCAAACTACCATCAAAATTCAGCTTAAAAGCAGAAAAGATCATGCCGGGCAGATCCTGTTGCATTTTTGCGTGCTGGATCAGCAGGGGAGCTGTGTCCTCAAGGACGGGTGGGCCGGGCTCGTAAAGGATGCCGGTGGTCATGTCTGAAGTCGTTTTTCACCTAAGTTGGGCGTTTCAAAAAATTGGCGATACACCTTGTAATGAGACGTATCTGTAAAGTCAACGCGCTCGATGGACGGTCCGTCAAAACTGAAAATTTGGGCCTGACGGCAGGACATGAGAATAGGAGAATGGGTTGAAATAATGAATTGCGCATCGCCGGTGCGGCTTTTTTCATCCAATAATGCCAGCAACTCCAGCTGGGTTCGGGGTGACAGGGCGGATTCGGGTTCGTCCAGAAAGTAAAGCCCCTTTCTCTCATACATTGCCCGGAAATATGCCATGGTGGACTGGCCGTGTGATTGTGTCAACAGGGAGTGCCCCCCGTAATATTCCAGAATGCCGGGACTGTTTACCGCCCATTCGTCCACCAGCTGGGAAAAATTCCGGAACAGTTCCGGGGAGAAAAACGATCCCTTGACCGTGCCGTTCGTCCATTGCACATCTATGGCATACCGGAGCTTTTCCTCAAACGGATTCACATCAATGCGCGTTCGCTCAATGCCTTCCCATATATGAATATTGCATTTTAAACAGACGGCTTTGAGCAGTGTTGATTTGCCGGTACCGTTTTCTCCGGCAAAAACAGTGACCGGGGTCTTAAAGTCAAGGGTGTTCGTGTTCCGGAGAATGGAAAGATTAAACGGATACGCTTTTTTTGTGGGAAATTGCGCGTGATTGACGGTTATTCTATCAATATACATGCCGGCGGGTTGTTTTCCTTATCTGTCGGGTTGCATAAGTTTAATTTTGTATAATATTAGATAATATGAACTCGAAAATTTCAAGCGTTGAATTTGAACCGGTGTTTAAACTTCTGAATGACCCTCACGCAAAAAGTAAAGAAACCGTCATTAATTAAGATCTGGAATTAAAATCTGGACATTACCACTCTGAAATTGTTATATATTTAATTTTTTCTTTGAATATTGAATATTTAGATCCGCATCCCGTATATCAAGGACCTATTTTACATGATTAAATTCAACGGTGTCAATCATCTGGCATTTGCAACGGGTGATATGGATATGACCATCCGGTATTGGCGGGATCTTCTGGGAATGCGCCTGGTGGCCGGTTTGGGTGATGGAAGATTCCGGCATTATTTTTTTGAGTTGTCGGAAACTGACATGGTGGCTTTTTTTGAGTGGCCGGCGGCCAAAAAAATTGACATCAAAGATCACGGGGTTCCGGTGAAGGGACCGGTTGCCTTTGATCATGTCTCGTTTGGCGTTGAAACCGGCGATGACCTGTGGGCGCTGAAAGATAAAATTGGAGCCGCCGGTTTCTGGGTATCCGAGGTCATGGATCACGGATTTATTCACTCGATTTATACGTTTGACCCCAATAATATTCCCATTGAATTCAGTGTGGCAGTAAGAAATATGGATTTGCGAAGAACTCCGCAGATGAAGGATGACGCACCGTCGAAGATTGCGCTGGAAGGCGCTGATCCGGTTCCCGGGTGCTGGCCCGCGGTTACAAGACCCACAGCAGTTTCGAAACGCGAGGTGTTTCCCGGACAAGGATTGCAGCTGGTCGAACTTGCGGACAAAACAAATAAATAAAATACGTAAAATCATAAATAACTGAAAAGAGGAGGACATTGAATGAAGCTTTTGATTATCGGCGGTGTCGCCGGGGGGGCTACGGCAGCTGCCAGAGCCAGGCGGTTGAATGAAGATGCAGAGATTATTCTGTTTGAAAGAGGTGAGTATATATCATTCGCCAATTGCGGGCTGCCATATTATATCGGAGATGTTATCAAGGAAAGAAAAAGCCTGCTGGTGACCACGGTGGCCGATTTTCAAAAGCGATACGCCATTGATATCCGTGTATTTACGGAAGTAACCGCCATTGATCGCAAGTCCCGGGAAGTTGAAGTCAAAAACCTTCAGACCGGCGAAACCTACCGGGAATCCTATGATAAAATTATCCTGTCACCCGGTGCGGAACCGTTTAAGCCGCCCATTGAAGGCATTGATCTGGATAATATTTATAATCTGAGGAACATTCCGGATTCCGACCGGATTAAACAATTTGTCGATGAAAAAAAACCGAAATCTGCGGTGGTGGTCGGCGGGGGATTTATCGGTCTGGAAATGGCGGAAAATCTGGCTTTTCGCGGCGTCAAAACAGCCATTATTGAAAAGCTGGATCAGGTCATGCCGTCTCTGGATTTCGAAATGGCCAGTTTTATGTCCGCCCACCTGAAGGAAAAAGGGGTGGAATGTATTTTGGGCGACGGCATTCGCGCGTTTTCCAAAAACGGCGACGGCCTGACCCTGCACACGGAAAACGGCAAAAAGATGGATTGTGACATGGCGATTTTATCCATCGGTGTAACGCCGGAAAACCGTCTGGCCCGGAAGGCGGGGCTTGAAATCGGCAAAAGAGGGGGTGTTAAAGTCAGCGCCACCATGCAGACGTCTGATCCGGATATCTATGCGGTGGGTGATGCGGTTGAAGTGACGGATTATATTACCGGCCTGAATGCCATGACGGCTCTGGCCGGGCCGGCCAATAAACAGGGGCGTATTGCGGCTGACAATGTCATGGGCCGGCGGAGCATTTTCAGGGGCACCCTGGGCACATCCGTGGTGAAGCTGTTTGATCTGACCGTGGCTTCCACCGGCGCCAATGAGCGTTTTCTTAAAGCAAATGACATTCCGTTTCTGGCAAGCTACACCCATTCCGGTTCCCATGCCTCATATTATCCCGGCGCGGAGATGATGGCCATCAAGCTGTTTTTTTCGCCCAGCAGCGGCAAAGTCCTGGGCGCACAGATTATCGGCAAGGATGGGGTGGACAAACGCATTGACGTAATTGCCACCGCCCTTCACGGTTCCATGACCGTGTATGACCTGGAAGAACTCGAACTGGCGTATGCGCCCCCATATTCGTCGGCCAAAGACCCGGTCAACATTGCCGGTTTTGTGGCCGCCAACATACTCAAAGGTGACGTTAAAAATATCAACTGGAATGAACTGATCGACATGGACCCGGAGACCGATATTTTAATCGATTTTCGTAATGTGGATGAACTGAAAGAGGCCGGAAAGATTAATGGCGCATTGCATATCCCCCTGCCGGAACTCCGAAAACGCCTGTCTGAACTGGATCCGGAAAAGAACTATATTGCTTTTTGTGCCATCGGGCTGAGGGGGTATGTGGGGTACCGGCTCATGTCCCAAAAAGGGTTTAAGGTCAAAAATCTCAGCGGCGGATACAAAACCTTTCTGGGCGCCAAAGCAAAAATTATGGCGGAATCTCCTGCCACCCAGCTCTGGCGGGCGGAATAATCTTCTATTAAAACGGAGAAAATGCCATGACGGTTTTCTGGTACGGGGTTATCGCCAGTCTGCTGGCAGGGATGGCAACGGGTTTCGGCGCCCTGCCGGCGTTTTTTTTTAAAAAGGTTTCCCGTAATTTTTTAAACACCGCTTTAGGGGCCTCTGCCGGTGTGATGCTGGCAGCCACCTCATTTTCTTTAATTGTTCCGGGAATTGAAAATGGTGACCTGCTGTGGCCCGGAAGGGGGGTTTACGTTGTTGTTTTCGGCATTCTTTCCGGTGCGCTGGTTTTGGATCTCATTGACAAATGGCTTCCCCATGAACATTTTATAAAAGGACCTGAAGGACCGTCTTCAAATCTCAAACGGATCTGGCTGTTTGTGATTGCCATTACCATCCATAATTTTCCCGAAGGCATGGCGGTCGGTGTGGGATTCGGGTCCGGAAATATCAGCAACGGTATCAGTCTGGCTATCGGCATCGGTATTCAGAACATGCCGGAAGGGCTTGCCGTGGCACTGCCCCTTCTGGGGCTGGGATACAGCCGTTGGAAGGCATTTTTTATTGCCGCTTCAACGGGACTTGTGGAGCCGGTGGGCGGCATACTTGGCGCCGGTGCGGTGACCGTGTTCCATCCGGTGCTGCCGTTTGCCCTGGCATTTGCCGCCGGTGCCATGCTGTTTGTTATCAGCGATGAAATTATTCCCGAAACGCATTCTAAGGGAAAGTCCCGGCAGGCCACCTACGGAGTGATGATCGGGTTTGTCATTATGATGGCCCTGGATAATCTGCTGGGATAAATATTTTCTTTACCCTCAAATAAGGAGAAAAACCATGGCCAAAGTCACGTTTAAAGACAATGAAATTAACACGATCGCTGATCTGCCCTCTGCAGGAGAAACGGCTCCGGATTTTACGCTGACCAAAACCGATATGTCGGATGTCGGAATAGCGGATTTTGCCGGCAAGCGGGTGATCCTCAATATTTTTCCCAGCATTGAAACACCGGTCTGTTCCGCGTCGGTGAAACGGTTCAACAGCGAGGTGGAGAAACTGGAAAACACGGAAATTTTATGTGTTTCCAAGGATCTGCCTTTTGCCCACGCCCGATTTAACGCGGATGAGGAAATCAAAAATGTCATTTCGCTGTGTGAACTCAGGAATTCCGACTTTGGTGACCGCTATGGTGTCCGGATTGTTGACGGCCCGCTGGCCGGGCTGTTTGCCAGGGCACTGGTGGCGGTGGATGAAAACAGCCGGATTATTTTTACGCAGCTGGTTCCCGATATTTCAGAGGAACCCGATTACCATTCAGTTCTGAAGTTGCTGGGCAATGAATCGGAATCGGTTGAATTCTGCACAACCACGGCAACGCCCGAGCATTCCCGCTTAAACGACACGGATGAGCCGTGTGATGACGGAACCCGCGGGAAAATTTAACAAAGGCGATTATAAAAAAGACGTTGTTCATCACTTCGCCCGACAATCAAAATTGCAGGTTGCTCCGTTGTAGGGTGCATTTCATGCACCATTAACGAGCGGTAATTTTTAAGAGGGTGCGTAATGCACCCTGCCGGAGCGAAGTGAATAACCGGAAACCACAATTAAGGAGCGTCCGATATGTCTGTTGATATTACCGTAACCATCGGCGGTGCGGCGGGTCAGGGAATCCAGACCGTGGGAGATCTTCTGGCCCAGGTATGTCAGAAGGCCGGTTTGTATGTGATGGCCATCAATGATTTTGAATCCAGAATCCGGGGCGGTCACAGTTTTGTCCAGATCCGGATCAGTGATCATGAAATTTTTTCTCCCCGATATGAAATTGCGCTGCTGGTTGCCCTGGATCGTCAAACGGTGCTGCTGCATCAGAATAAGATACCCGACGGCGGTATCATTCTGAGCGGTGAATCATTTGACGATGCCCAAAAACCGATTACAGCGGTTGAATTTGACAAGCTGGCCGAGGAGGCCGGCGGCAAAATCACCGCCAACACGGTGGCAGCGGGCAGCTGCCTTGCCCTGCTCGGGGCACCGTTTGAATTTTTAAAAGATATTCTGGCCGCGCGGTTTGGCGCAAAAGATTCGTCAGTGCTTGAGAAAAATATAAAGGCCGCAGAGCTTGGATACCAGGCAGTGGCGGAAACGGAATTTAAATGGGCGTTTGCCTGGGAAAAAGGGCCGGAAAAAGGGCTGCTGATGAACGGTACCAAAGCCATTGCATTGGGCGCCCTGGCGGCAGACTGCCGCTTTGCGTCATTTTACCCGATGTCTCCGGCCACCGGGGTTATCCGGAATCTGACCGAAATGACGGAACATATCCCTTTTGTGGTTGAACAGGCGGAAGATGAAATCGCGGCCGTGAACATGATCATCGGCGCGTCTTTTGCGGGGGTGCGGTCAATGACAGCCACATCCGGGGGCGGTTTCTGTCTGATGACCGAAGGGCTCGGGCTTGCGGGGATTGCTGAAATTCCCATTGTTATTGTCAATGCCCAGCGGCCCGGTCCGGCCACCGGCCTGCCCACCCGGACCGCCCAGGGAGATCTTCTGTTTGTCATCAATGCCTCCCAGGATGAATTCCCCCGGTTTGTATTTGCTCCCCGCAGTGTCAGCGAAGCATTTACTGACACCATCCGGGCCTTTGAACTTTCTGAAAAATATCAGGTGCCGGCAATTATTTTAACGGACCAGTTTTTAAATGATTCGGTGTTTCTGACCACCGAACAATTTACCGCCCCGTCTTCGGTTCCGCGTTTTATTGCGGCTGACGCCGATCTGGATGACCCTGAAAATTATCACCGGTTTGCCGTTACCGAATCGGGAGTTTCTCCCCGGGCGCTTCCCTGCCGGGGAAAAGCCATTGTGAAATCCAGCGGCAACGAGCATCTGGAAGACGGTCACATCAGCGAAGACAAGGACAATCGAACGCGAATGGTGAACAAGCGAAATGCCAAGCTTGAGGCCATGACAGGGGAAATGAACGGACCGGAAGAATATTTCGAAGATGCCGAAATCCTGCTTATCGGGTGGGGAAGCAGTGCCGGCGCCATTAAAGAAGCGGTGGATCTGCTGAGAGATAAGGATATTGATGCGGGATGCCTGACGTTTTCCGATATGTGGCCGTTTCCAGCGGAAAAAGCCCTTGCCGCAGCGGATAATGCCAAAAAATGCGTCACGGTTGAATTAAATTCAACGGCCCAGTTTAAGCGGCTGCTGCGCCAGCAGACCGGAATCCATTGTGCGGGATCGATATTAAAATATGACGGTCGTCCGCTGTTTCCCCAGGATATTATCGAAGAAATTGACCGCTTTTTATAATTTTTAATTCCAGATAAAGAGGCAAAACCATGCTGACAAAAGAAGATTTTTTCTGTGATTTTGAAAATAAATGGTGCCCCGGGTGCGGTAATTTTCAGATTCTGGATGCGATGAAAGAAGCATTCGCTGAAATGGACCTTTCCCCGGAAAAACTGCTCATTGTGTCCGGCATCGGCCAGGCCGGCAAGACGCCGCATTTCTTTAAATGTAATTTCTTTCACGGACTTCACGGCCGGGCGCTGCCGGTGGCCACCGGGGCCAAAATTGCCAATCACGACCTGACGGTGGTGGTCAGTTCCGGTGACGGGGATTGCTACGGCGAGGGCGGCAATCACTTTATCAGCGCCATTCGGAGAAATATTGATATCACCCTGCTTGTCCATAACAATAAAGTGTACGGCCTGACAAAAGGCCAGGCATCACCCACATCGGATATCGGGTTTCAGACCAAAATGCAGCCCCACGGCGTGATCGCGGAATCCTTTCATCCGTTGACCGCGGCCCTGGCTTTTGGCGCCGGTTTTGTGGCCCGCGGATTTTCCGGAAACAAAGCGCACCTCAATCAGCTCATTCAAAAAGCAATCGCCCATAAGGGATTTTCCATGGTTGATATTATGCAGCCGTGTGTCTCTTTCAATTCGGTGAACACCCATGCGTGGTATAAAAAACGTGCATATGATCTGGCAGACAAAAACCATGATACCACGGACATCGACGCGGCAACTGCATTGTCCCGTAAATGGGGAGATGAAATTCCCATCGGCATTTTATATCAAAAGGAATCCAGTTCCTATACCGATCGGATTGATCACCTGGACCAAGGACCGCTGATCGGTTTTACCTACGAAAAGGAGCGGGTTCAGCAACAGATTGATAACGGCTGAAAAGGCCATTTCGGGAGGTGTTTTATGAATATTGTCATTACCGGCAGTTCGGGGTATGTCGGCTCCCTGCTCATTGATGCCCTGGTTGAAAAAGGGCATTCTGTGACCGCAGTGGATATGGCGCCGCTGCCCCAGCAGATCGATACCAGGGTATCGCGGTCCATTCAGGCGGATACCACAAACCCCGGGGACTGGCAGGATGAAGTCCGGAAAGCGGACGCGGTGGTCAACCTGACCGGTAAAAATATTTTCAGCCGCTGGACAAAAAAAACCAAAAAGTTGATCTACGACAGTCGGATCCTGACCACAGGCAATGTTGTGGACGCACTGTCCGATTCAAAACCCGTGTCCCTGATCAGCACATCGGCGGCGGGCTATTACGGTGACTGCGGGGATGAAATTTTAGATGAAAGCAAAGACGCCGGCGATGATTTTCTGGCACGGGTCTGCGTTGACTGGGAAAAAGAGGCGTTTAAAGCCCGTACAAAAAATGCGCGTGTGGTATGCACCCGTTTCGGGGTGGTGCTCGGACCCAATGGCGGCGCGTTGTCAAAAATGATTCCGGCGTATCGCATGTTTGTCGGCGGACCCCTGGGAAGCGGGCAACAGTGGTTCCCCTGGGTTCAGATTGAGGATCTGGTCAATGCCATCCGGTTTATAATTGACACGGACGAGATTGAGGGACCGGTCAATCTGTGTTCCCCCAATCCGGTGCGCAATAATGAATTTTCAAAAACCCTGGCAAACGTTTTAAACCGGCCCGCATTTTTCCGGGTACCGGCATTTATGCTGCGACTGGCAGCCGGTGAACTCGGAGATCTGCTGTTGAACAGTCAGCGGGCGGTGCCATCCCGGCTGGTATCATCCGGTTATTCGTTTAAATATCCCGGATTGTCTGAAGCACTGGAGGCGTCTGTTTAATTAAATCATCATTCCGGCTAAGATAAGCCGATGATATGAATATGCAAGTCAATCAAAGAGGTGCTGAGATGGAAAAAACATTCAATATACCCAACATTTCCTGTGGTCACTGCGTCCGCACGATTCAAAATGAATTATCCGAACTTGAGGGCGTGCAGAGGGCAGAAGCAGATGCGGAAGGTAAGACCGTTTCTGTTGAATGGTCTTCTCCGTTAACCGAAGAAGAAATCCGGAACCTGCTGATTTCAATTAATTATCCCGCGGAATAATCATATGCCGGTCCAAGAGATTAAATTGCCGGTCACCGGTATGACCTGCGCCAATTGTGCGGCCAATATTGAACGGGCCCTGAAAAAACTGTCGGTTGTCAACGGGGTCAGTGTCAATTTTGCAACTGAAACCGCGGACGTGTCCTATGACACGAATGCGGCGTCGCTCAGTGATATTGTTTCGCAAATTGAAAAAGCCGGATACGGGGTGGTCACCCGGCAGATAGAACTGCCGGTCACCGGTATGACCTGCGCCAATTGCGTCGCAACCATCGAGCGGATTTTAAATAATAAGATTCCCGGCATTATTAAAGCCGACGTCAATTTTGCCGCTGAACAGGCACGGATTGAATACGTACCGGAAGTCACCGGCCCGGACCAGATCATATCCGTTCTTGAAAAAGCCGGGTACGGTGCCATTTTACCTGAAAATGCGGAGAATCCGGATACGGCGGCAGATGCGGCACGGAATGCGGAAGTCCGGCATCAGGCCATAACCTTTTTCGTGGGCATGGCATTTACCCTTCCTCTTTTTGTATTGTCCATGGGCCGGGACATGGGATTTTTCGGTGCCTGGGCCCACCATCCGGCAATGAGCTGGGGATTTCTTTTGCTGGCGACACCGGTCCAGTTCTATACCGGCAAGGATTATTACGTGGGGGCGTTCAAGAGCCTGGCAAACAAAAGTGCGAACATGGATGTGCTGGTGGCCATGGGATCTTCCGCGGCGTATTTTTATTCTCTGGCCGTCTTACTGGTGCCGGTATTCGGAGATCATGTCTATTTTGAAACATCGGCGGTGATCATTACCCTGATCAAACTGGGCAAATTGCTGGAAACCAGGGCCAAACGGAAAACCGGCGGGGCCATCCGCAAACTGATGAATCTGCGGCCGGATACCGCATCCGTGATATCGGACGGTGTTGAAAAAGAGATCCCGGTATCCCTTGTGAAGGCAGGCGATATGATTATTGTCCGGCCCGGGGGCCAGATACCGGTCGACGGAATTGTGACGGAAGGCCGATCGTCTGTTGACGAGGCCATGTTTTCCGGCGAACCGCTGCCGGTGGACAAAAAGACCGATGATCCGGTCACCGGGGGCACCATCAACCGGGAAGGAGTGATCACTTTTCAGGCCACCCGGGTGGGCCGTGACACGGCCCTTGCCCGTATTATCAAACTGGTTTCCGATGCTCAGGGCAGCAAAGCGCCGATTCAGGCTCTGGCGGATCGGGTGGCAGCGGTGTTTGTACCTGTGGTGCTGGCCGTTGCCCTGATTACATTTATTGTCTGGTGGTCAGTGACCGGCGATTTTGTTCCGGCAATGATTCGAATGGTGGCGGTTCTGGTCATTGCCTGTCCCTGTGCATTGGGTTTGGCAACCCCCACGGCGATGATGGCCGGTATGGGAAAAGGAGCGGAGCTTGGGATCTTGTTTAAAAACAGCGAGTCCCTGGAAACCGCAGCCCGGCTCAAAACCATGGTGATGGATAAAACCGGTACCATCACCTATGGGAAACCGGTGGTTCATGATATTATTCCCATTGCGCCGGCATGTGATAATGCGGATACCTTACTTCAGCTGGCCGCGTCTGTGGAATCAAAATCAGAACACCCGATAGGCCAGGCCATTGTCCGGTCATATGCGGAGCGGCATCCGGACCTGCTTCCGGTGGATAATTTCGTATCCCACGGCGGCAGCGGGGTCGAAGCAACGATTCATAACCAATCCGTCAAAATCGGCCGGCCGGACTGGCTCAAAGCCATGGGCATTGATTTAAGTGATGTCGAAGAACAGATCGAAGCCATTCGGAAAAAAGCACGCACCGTGGTCGGCGTTATTAAGGAAAACCGTCTGTTCGGGCTGATTTCGGTGGCAGATGAAATAAAACCGGACTCCGAACAGGCCATCCGGCAGCTTCTGGACCAGGGGCTGCATATGGTGATGATGACCGGTGACAATTTGACCGCAGCCGGCGTGGTCGGCCGGCAGTTAAACATCGATCAGGTAATGGCGGACGTCATGCCCGAAGATAAAGCCGCCAAAGTAGCGGAATTAAGAAAAATTCATGCCACTGTCGGCATGGTGGGGGACGGCATTAATGATGCACCGGCCCTGGCGGAAGCGGATATCGGTTTTGCCATTGGCAGCGGAACGGATGTGGCCATTGAATCGGCAGATGTTATTTTATCCGGCGGCAGCCTGACCGGAATCTCCCGGGCCATGAATTTAAGCCGGTCCACCATGAGAACCGTGCGGCAGAATCTTTTCTGGGCCTTTGGATATAATATTATTTTGATCCCGGTGGCGGCGGGCGTTCTTGCGCCGGTTTCCGGGGTTCCGCAGTTTCTGCAGCAGCTTCATCCCATGCTTGCGGCCCTTGCCATGTCGTTGAGTTCGGTTTCCGTGGTCAGCAACAGCCTGCTGCTGTATCGGGTTAAAATCAAATAAATTACTTAAAAAGGAGGTTCATATGAGTCCGGAAAGCACAATTACCGAAAAAAAAGAGTTAAACATCGACAAACTGGTTTTTAGATTTGCCGGAAGCCTGATACTGATCAGTCTTTTACTGTCACAGATACACAGCGCCCACTGGTTATGGTTTACCGCTTTTGTCGGAGCCAATATGGCTCAAGCCTCATTCTCCGGATTCTGTCCCATGGCCACATTGTTAAAGGTGGTTGGCATAAAACCAGGCAAAGCGTTTGAATAAATGCAGGCAAAGCTGAACCATCTGTATGCGCAATACAACCGGCGGGATTATGTTCACCCGGATCCGCTGGAGTTTCTATACCATTATGACCAGATCCGGGACCGGGAAATTGCCGGACTGATTGCATCGTCTCTGGCGTACGGAAAAGTGGCCCGGATTCTGATCAGTGTCTCCCGGGTGCTCGACGTCATGGGTCCGTCTCCGTTTGAGTATTTGTCTTGCACACCGGAGCGGGACATATTCCGTCACTTTGAATCGTTCGTGCACCGGTTTGCCCGGGGCGAAAATATTTCAGCGCTGCTGATCGGCATCAAACATACGCTTGCGGACTACGGATCGTTGTATAACTGTTTTGCCAAAGGCGGCACTGCATCGGATGGCACCATTGTGCCGGCATTGTCTTTTTTTGCCGGCACCCTCAATTCCGCATCAGAAAAATCTGTTCCCGGGCATCTGATGCCGTGTCCGGAAAAAGGCAGCGCCTGCAAGCGGCTGAACCTTTATTTGCGATGGATGGTGCGTTGCGATGACGTGGACCCGGGCGGCTGGGAGGCAATTCCGACCTCTATGCTGATTGTGCCGCTGGATGTTCACATGTTCCGGATATCTCGTGAACTCGGATTGACCGGGCGCCGGCAGGCCGATTTAAAGACAGCCATTGAAGTCACGGAAGGGTTCCGGCAATGGTTTCCGGAAGACCCGGTCCGCTGTGATTTTGCCCTGACGCGCTTTGGTATCCGAAACGGGGCGGCCGGTAATGTCGCGTTGAAAAAAGAACTGGGTATTTAAAATATATTGGTCATATGAATTTTTTTAATTGACCGGGCATCCGGAATTTGTTATCAAAAAAAGTTGTTGAACTTATGGGGATGTAGCTCAGATGGGAGAGCGCGGCGTTCGCAATGCCGAGGTCAGGGGTTCGATCCCCCTCATCTCCACCATTTCCAATATTTCCCGTCATCGTGTATCGTATTCAAAATTTAAGGGGTGGTTGCCGGACAATGAAACGATCTGCCGAAATCGAAAGAACCACAAAAGAGACCAAAATCAAGGCGGAATTTAATATTGACGGGCAGGGCGCCTGCGATATTGCCACCGGGATTCCTTTTTTTGACCATATGCTGACCCTTTTTGCGGTTCACGGGTTTTTCGATTTGCAGTTAAAGGCCACCGGCGATATTGAAGTGGATTATCATCATACGGTTGAAGATGTCGGCCTGGTTCTCGGAGATGCACTGGCAAGCGCGTTGGGTGACCGGAAAGGGATCAGGCGGTACGGCCATGCCGTAACCCCCATGGATGACGCCATTTCAACGGTGACCATTGACCTTTCCAACCGGCCGTTTCTGGTTTACCGGATACCGGAACTCTTTGCCCGGCAGACGGAGGTTTATTCGAATCTTTTTAAAGAATTTTTTCGTGCATTTGCAAATAAATCCGGCACGAATCTTCATATTGATGCACCCTATGGTGAAAATGATCATCATTTGATCGAATCCATATTCAAATCTTTTGCCCGGTCACTGGATCAGGCAACCGCAGTCGATGACCGTGTCAAACATGTCCATTCGTCCAAAGGCCTTTTATAAAGGTTTTTTCATAATTTTGCGTTTTGCAGGCAACTCCTTCCCCGAGATTAAACGGAGATTAAAATTATAAATTGCCCGCGCCTTTTTCCGTACCCCGGTGCTTTAATGCGACACTTTCCGGGAAGGCGAGGGTTTACACTGACTGATTAACATAAAGGGATAATTCCGATGATTGTCATCCCGGCAATTGATATAAAAAATGGTAAATGCGTCCGGCTGCTGCAGGGCCGGATGGATGCCGAAACCGTGTTTTCCGATGACCCGTCCGCCATGGGCCGCCGCTGGGAAAATGAGGGAGCCCAATTAATTCACATCGTGGATCTTGACGGCGCGGTGGGCAAACGACCGGTGAATCTCGAAACCATCCGGCGGATTATTGAGCAGGTGAACGTTCCGGTCCAGGTGGGGGGCGGCATCCGTGATCTGGAGACCATCCGAATGTATATGGCCCAGGGCGTTTACCGGGTGGTTGTGGGAACAGAAGCCATCAAAAATCCGGAGCTTGTCAAATCCGCCTGCCGGGAATTTCCGGACCGGATTGTGGTGGGCATTGATGCCAAAGGGGGAAAGGTCGCCATCGAGGGGTGGACCCAGACCACGGAGGTGACGGCAATTGAGCTTGCCAGACAATTCGAAAACTGCGGTGTGGCAGCAATCAACTTCACCGATATCGAAAGAGACGGCATGCGGACCGGCCCGAATTTAAAGGAAACGGAAAAATTCGCCCGGGCCATATCCATACCGGTGGTTGCTTCCGGCGGTGTGTCTTCCATTGAAGACATCAAAAATCTGCTCCCCCTGGAAGACGCAGGCGTGGTGGGTGTGATTTCCGGAAGGGCATTGTATGACGGCAGTCTGGATTTAAAAGAAGCCATGGCCGTTTTTGCCCGGGCGTGACCCGGATTTGCCTAAAACAAGATTTTTATTTGACTTGGCTGTATTTAAGCATTATATTTTCTTGTTGACAAAACGGGTTTTAATTTCAAAAGAATCAGGCGGTTAATGTAGCTGCAGCTGAGATACGGTTTCATCAGTGTTTGATGAAACTGCTTTTGACCGGCCGGATCTTTTTTTCGTCTCGTATTCCCTGATGGGAGGTACAGTATTTGGCGATACATATTCCTGAAGATACACTTTCGGAAATAAGAAATACCGCAAATATCACTGATATTATTTCTGAGCGGGTCGTGTTAAAAAGAGCGGGCAAAGACCATGTAGGGCTTTGTCCGTTTCATTCTGAGAAAACGCCTTCGTTTACCGTGAGTCCCGTTAAGCAGATTTTTCATTGTTTCGGCTGTGGCGCCGGCGGCGATGTATTCAGTTTTTTGATGAAATATGACGGGATCGGTTTTTTCGAAGCGGTACAGTCTCTGGCGCGGCGATATGGCATTGCCCTGCCGGAAGAAAATATGTCCCCTGCGCAAAAAAAAGCCGTTTCCCAGCGTCAGCAGCTGTTTGATCTGAACCGGCAGGTCATGGCATTTTTTGTGGATCAGCTGACAAATCAGCCATCGGGTCAACGGGCCCGGGAATATCTCGAAAAACGGGGATTTTCCAAAAAAATTATCACGCAGTTCGGGCTGGGCTTTGCTCCGGACGGATGGGACAACCTGGTCCGGTTTTTTCGGAAATTACATATTTCCCAGTCCCTTGCGGAAAATACCGGCCTGGTGGTGCCGCGAAAGAGCAGCGGGTTTTACGACCGGTTTCGAAACCGGGTGATATTTCCCATTGCCGATGTCACAGACCAGATTATCGGATTCGGCGGACGGGTGTTAGATGATGCAAAACCAAAATATCTGAATTCCCCGGAAACCCCTGTCTACAATAAAAGCCGTTCGTTATACGGTGCAAACGCGGCAAAAAATAAATCCCGTGAAACCGGCGATGTTTATATTGTCGAGGGGTATTTTGATCTGATCGCCCTGCATCAGCACGGCATTACCAATTCGGTGGCAACCCTGGGCACCTCTCTGACGGCCGAACACATCAGCCTGCTGAGCCGCGGCTTTGCCCAAAAGGCGTTTCTGGTTTTTGATTCCGATGAAGCCGGATTAAAGGCGGCCCGGCGCAGTATTTCCCTGTTTATGAATGCGGCAATGGATGCGGCGGTGATTGTATTGCCTGAAGGATATGATCCGGATTCCTTTGTTTTTGAATTCGGCACGGAGGCATTTTTAAAAGCCGCGGAAAAGGCCATGGGGATGGTGGAATTTTTAGTTGAATCATCGATCCGGAAAAACGGCCTTTCAATGGAAGGCAAGGTCAGAATTATCGCAGACCTGCAGGGGCCTTTGCTGGAGATTCATGACCGAATGGCAAGGTCCATTTACATCCAGTATCTGGCAGAACGGCTGAATGTGAATGAAACGGCCATCGCTGAAAAATTAAAATCCGGCGAAAAAAAAGTCCGGCGGGCGAGGTCTGGCAACCAACCGCTTCCGGGTGACAGCCGGCCGCCGGCAGAAGACAACCCCCATTTTGTTGATTCGGAAATGATTAAAATTGAACGGCAGATTGTTTCCATGATGATCAACTCTCCGGAAATATTGCCGGAAATAAAGAAAAGAAACGTATTGGTCCGTTTTTCCGATAAACGGCTGCGTGAAATAGCCGAACTCGTGCTCGAACATCCGGTTTACGGGAATGAAGATCTTTCCCGGCTGATGAATCGCATGACGTCACCGGCGCACAAAGATATGATCGCATCGCTGGTGATTAAAGACGACTGCCGGGATCTGAATCAATGTGCGCAACTGTTGTCTCAGTTTATGAACAGCATTGAAAAACGGCAGAATTCTTTACTGAGTCAGATTAAATCAGCTCAGGAAAGCAATGATGAGGCACTGCTGTTTGAGCTGTTAAAGAAAAAGCAGGAACAGTCGGTCAATCGTTTACGTTAATAATTTTTAAATGATAGTCATTTATATAAAGTATCTTTGTATTCAGGAGGCACGAATCTATGGCAAAAAAGCCTACGAAAAAAAATGATGAACCCGAAATCGCCCAGCCCGAGGAGATTGATAAGCTCGTTACAAAGGGAAAGAAACAGGGGTATTTGACAATTGCGCAGATCACCAAGGGTCTTCCTGATGAAATGATGACGCCGGATCAGATCGATGAGACGCTGTTGTGGTTTGATGATCACGATATCGAGGTGGTGGAGAAACGCAAAAAGCTGAAGGCGTCGGAAAAGAAAGACGAGGATGATGAAAAGGTTTCCGAAACCGAAGAAGTGGATTCGCTTTCCACCTATGGTACGGTGACGGACCCGGTCAAAATGTATCTTCGGGAAATGGGCATGGTGACCTTGCTGTCCCGTGAGGGTGAAATCGAAATTGCCAAGAAAATCGAGGCCGGAGAGCAGGAAGTGTTGCGGGCCATGCTGGAAACCACCCTTGGCGTTGACAGTATTATTAATCTCGGCGATCAGATTGCCGCAGGAACGCTGCGCCCCAAGCATGTATTGCGGGATATCGATGAAGGGGACACCATTATCGATGAATCCATCCAGATTGAAAAATTTCTGGAAATGATTGATGCGATTAAAGAAATTGATGAAGAAAATCAGGAGTTTCGGGAAAAGCTTTTCTCATCCCAGCCAATGGACCCGGAAGAACGACGGCGCGCCAAACGGTCTGTTCGCCGCCGTAATCGCAAGATATTTGAATATTTTAAAGAATGGCGCCTTGAAAGCAATGTGATTGACGGTATTGAAGAAATGATCATGGAACAGGTGGAATGGTTTGACACCACCAATAAATTTTTTAACAAATGTGCCGCCATCTTCGATGCGTCCGTAACCGATGTCCGGGAGCGGCTGGATACGAGTGAGAAAAAATTTGTGCTATGGGCCAGCAAGTGCTGCACGGCTAAAAAGAAAGAAATTATAGCTGTTTTCAATGATCTGCGTGTCATTCACACCCAGATCGAGCAGCGGGAAAAAGAATTGAAAGCGGACACCCGGATGTTAAAACGGGTGATCAGCAGCATCGAAGACGGCCGGTTCATGGCAAAGCTTGCCAAGGGCGAGCTGGTTCAGGCCAACCTGCGCCTTGTGGTCAGCATTGCCAAAAAATACACCAATCGCGGATTACAATTTCTGGATTTGATTCAGGAAGGCAATATCGGCTTGATGAAAGCGGTGGATAAATTCGAATACCGTCGCGGTTATAAGTTCAGCACATATGCGACGTGGTGGATTCGTCAGGCCATTACCCGGGCGATTGCCGACCAGGCAAGAACCATTCGGATTCCGGTGCATATGATCGAAACCATTAATAAGCTGATTCGCACGTCACGCTATCTGGTTCAGGAACTCGGCCGGGAACCTACCCCTGAGGAGATTGCGGAAAAGATGGAAGTTCCCCTGGAAAAGGTCAGAAAAGTGTTAAAGATTGCCAGGGAACCGATTTCACTGGAAACCCCCATCGGGGAAGAAGACGACAGTCATCTGGGAGATTTCATTGAAGACAAAACCTTTTTGCTGCCGTCGGATGCCGCCATCAGTCTGAATCTGTCCGAACAAACCCGAAAGGTGCTGGCCACCCTGACACCCCGGGAGGAAAAGGTGCTGCGCATGCGGTTCGGCATCGGCGAAAAAGCCGATCATACATTGGAAGAGGTGGGCAGTGATTTTGCCGTCACCCGGGAGCGGATTCGTCAGATTGAGGCCAAGGCCCTGAGAAAACTCCGGCACCCCACCCGGAGCCGTAAGTTGAAACATTTTATTGATACCTAAGGGCATTTAATCTTCAAATATAGCACTTGACAAAGTATTCGTGATAAAGATAGAAATCAAAACTTACCAAAACCATAATTGCGGGCCCATAGCTCAGCTGGCAGAGCCACCGGCTCATAACCGGTCGGTCCCTGGTTCGAATCCAGGTGGGCCCATATTCAGCCGATGATTTATATAAAGCAAACACAATTTCAAATAAACCCAGCGCAGGCGTGAAGTGAGAACTTCACGCCTTTTTTATGCGGTATCCGGTTTTATGCGGCATTCGGGAACACGGGTGAAATGGATTCGGGTAATTGATCAAAACCCGGATAAGCCGAAAAAGTTAAAAGTGAGCTAAAGTTAAAAGTGAGCTAAAGTTATGGTTAATGCCTTCGGCATTTTCGATTTTTATTTTAAAAATGATCGCGCGTTT
>JAABSL010000290.1 GCA_011390415.1 Desulfobacteraceae bacterium | reverse complement strand
CGATATGATTGATTTCCGAAAAATGCACTGGCACACCCATGGCCGGGGTGCCGGTCCCCCACCGGCCCGGGCCCAGGAGCAGCGTCGGCGTCTTTTCCCGGTCCGCGATGACCCGGTTGAGCTTGCCGATGAGCCGGGCCACACTGTATTTTTCCGAAAGGGACAGGCGGGTGTAGGGTTCCGAATCAACAAAAATAACCATGGCAATCGGCTGGGCGATATTGCCTCCCATAAAGCGGCCGTCCATGCGAATCATAATATTCTGGTCACTGATGGATTCCGGCAGGGGCTGCCGGCCGCCCATGCCGATGGTCTGAAACGGTCGGCACTGGAGCAGGTTGATCTGGATATCTTCGGCCTGGTTAAAATTCACCGTAAATTCGATATCCACAGGATGCCGGTAAACTGTTTTCAATCGACTGAGCATGGTGCGCATCACATCGATAAACGGCGTTGTGGTCAGAAACGGATCAAACGTCAGAATCCGCTGGTCTTTTTCCGGCCGTCCCATATCCCGCAGTGCCTGAATCGCTTCCGTATCCTGGGTGGTCAGCAGATCGATGCGGGCGGGCACATGCTTCTCCATCAGGGCTTCAAAGGGCGCGCTTTCAATGCAATTGTCCTCCAGGTTCAGCAGGTCAACGGAATGCTGAGAGAATCGGCGGATATCCTTCATGCCCGCCAGCGGCTTCACCAACGGGTCGTCCACGGCAATGATGCGGGGATAATCATTTTCCACCCGATCCACGGCCCGGGTTCCCAGGCCGTATACCAGCCGGATCATGCCCGCTTTCGGGTCCATGCCCTTTTTCCATACGAACGGATTGTGGGAAAGTCCCACGCCCGCCATTTCAGGGAAAAAATAATGCTTGTGATAGGCCCCGGAAACCCGCTGCACCAGCAGGGCCATCTGCTCGTCTCTCTGGTCCAGCCCCCGCTGGAGGCGATACGCCAGGGCATCTTCGTTCATGGCACTGGCAAAAATATAGCGCACCGCTTCTTCAAATTTTTCATACCGCTTTTCCGGCGGCCCCTGATTCACGCAGAAACAGCTTTCATATTTTCCGGCAAACGCGCTGCCGAATGCGTCTTCCAGCAGACTGGAGGACCGGACGATAATGGGCGACTGGCCGAAATATTCCAGCATCAGCTGAAACTGTTCGGTAATTTCATCGGGGAACACACCGGTCAGCATGCGTTCTCTAAGTTCCGCGGCTCGGTCGAAATATCCCTCCCGGGTTTTGTGGGCCATAAACAGCTTCCACCAGCCGTTTTGAACAATATATGAATAAAACACATCCGACCCGATATAAAAGGAATCATGCTGCTCCAGCACATCGCTCCATTTACGGGCAGTGTCATCGGAAAGAATTTTTCTCGCCAGCAGCATGCCCACGGATTTGCCGCCGATAAACCCGGTGCCGATGAGCCGCACCTTGATTTTTAAAAGATCATCTAATGTCATATGTTCCCGGATCAGGGAGAGAATTTTTTTATTCCGGGTCAGCAGCAGGCGACTGAGCTGTTCCACCATGTCCCGCTTTTCTTCAGGCCGGGCGTTGGATTCTTCCAGATTCCGGGCCTGCATGAACAGGCGGTCCCAGTAATCCAGGTGCCGGTGGGCCACGCCGGTTTTCTGTTGGGCAAGATGGGTAAACAGTTCGGTGGCGTCCACACTGTTGATCACCGGCTGAAGGCTGCTTTTCTGCTTCACATGGGGAAAAAACATGGTGGGAGAATACCGGTGCTGGACTTTTACCGGGTGGATGCAGATCTGGCCCTTGTAGTTATATACGTCAATGAGCACCTGGGTGATTTCCCGGATCCGGGCAATGGCCTTAAAGGAATGCCGGTCCCGCAGGATGGCGAAATAAGCGATGGTATTCAGTTCGAACAGGTACGGGCAGGTGATGGAAAAAAAATCACCGATCATCAGGTCCGTGGCCCATACGTGCAGCAGATCGGACAGGGAATCAAACACGTAAAAAACGTTTCTGCCTTCCCGGGTGATGATGTTGTGTATCTGGGTGGAAAAGGACTCAAATCCCTTTTCCACATTTAGACGGTATACGGTCAGGTTGTTGCGTTCTTCCACCAGCGGCAGATGGCGGGCGAACCGAAAATACACCACCCGCTCGTTATTTGCCAGGGCGGTGTTGACAAATGCGGTCACCAGCCGCTGGTAATCATCAATGGCATCCACCTGCCAGACCACGTTGTCCCCGCGCCGCAGGTGATCGATGATCTTGTCCAGGCTTTCCCAGCCCGTGCTGACATCGGAATATAAAGCCATGGAATATGCTCCTTGTCTGTGGGGAAACATCCGCAGACAGAATTTAAGACAATTTGAAAACGCTACCGGTGCTCAATAAATCCCATTTCCGCCAGAAACCGGTACCAGGCCCTGCCCCGCTCTCCGGCATTCACCACCAGCCAGTGGCCGCCGGTCATAAACACATGTCTCGGCCAGCCCCATTTCTCGCATAAATCTCTTACATGAACAAACGGGCAGAGCTTGTCGCCGCGGGAAGCGACCACAAGAATCCGGTTTTGGGGAATTTTCGGATAGAAATTCAGCGGTGAATGCAGGGTCCACACGCGATTTAAGCGCTTTTGAAAGGCATCATCCACATGAAACGGCAGTCGGGCGGATTCAGGACTGAAATCTCCGGAAAATTTAACCGCCGGCACCATGAGCGCGGCAAACGCCATCCGGTCGGTCAGGCAGGCAAAAAGGGCGGCATTATATCCGCCCAGACTGGCACCGAGCAGCCCGATGTCACCGGCACCCATATCCTTTAATATATCAAGAGTCTGGGCCAGATCATGCATGGCTTGGCCAAAACATTCACAGGTCATGACCACATCGTCCGGCTGCAAAAATATTCCCCGCCGCATTTTTCCCGCCGGCGCCCGTTTCCAGTGAAACGGCGTAATAAACAAGGCCACATCAAGTCCTTGTTCAAACAAGGTTTTGACTTTAAACATTTTTTCTGCCTGCGCCGGATCACCGAGCATATACCCGTGCAGACATACCAGGGTTTTTCGTCCGGCATCCCCATGGGCCCAGTGGATCAGCCGGGCGGTTTTATTTTCCGGAAAAGAAAGAAACTGATCGGCAATCATGGGATTTCGGGGAAGGTAATGACTCGGAAACACAATTTCGCGGCAAACGCCGGTCTGAAATGGAATTTCGGATACAACGGAATATTCCGGCAGCATTTCCGTAAACTGGAAAAACTTTTCAGGCTGATCGACATATCCCTGGTCAAAATAAAAATCGACCTGCTGTTCGTAAGTTCTGCGGTCAATCTCTCGTTTCGGGGTAAACGGCTTTAACAGTTTGGGCAATGCCAGAAACGCATCATCTGCCACCCCGCCGATGCCGTCGATCATTTTGCCCAAAAACCGCTCCCCGGTACCGGAAATTTCCAGCAGGCTCACGATTCCACCCTGATGTGGTGAGCGTCTTCAAGGCCGTTGAGCAGCAGAAAGGACTTAATTTCGATTCGCAGCAGTTCCGCATCCGGGTGATTGATAAATTCCTTTAAATCCGGGTGGCAGGCGTTAAACCGGCCGAGGATAGCGGTTATTTTTTCCGTATCTTTAATAGCCGCCCAACAGCCTTCGATGGTCAGCGCCTGAACCCGGGCAAGGGCATTTTTATCCCGATTATCGATCAAAAGACTGACATTGGGATTTGCCATCAGGTTTTGATATTTGGTGGTGTCGCGATGGGTGACCAGATAGATTTCCTTACATTCCGGATCACACGTGTACCGCATCAGGGAGCAATAGGGCCTGTCTCCGGCAATCGTCGACAGTACACAGATGCGATTCCCTTTAATCAGGCCCTTTATCGTATCAAGCAAAATTATTTCTCCACACTCAGAATGTCCTGACCGCCTGCCATAAAAGTCAGGATTTGGGAACCGGTTTTTTGGTCAGCCGGCACAAAATGACCATGGCCACTAGAATGCCTGCGGAAATATAAAAGGCCAGATCCAGGCTGCCGGTGATGTCTTTTATGGTTCCGGCAACCCTTGCCATAAAAAAACCCAGCCCCCACCCGATAAAAACCAGGCCATAGTTTACGCCTAAGTTTTTCGAACCGAAGAAATCCGCGGTATAGGAAGGGAGCAGGGAAAGACCGCCGCCATACTGCCAGTAAGCGATACCGACGACGATGAACAGCAGGACAATACTTTTTGACGCAATGATCGCCGGCATAGCGGCCAGACAAACAGCGGAAATGGCGCAATTGATGGTATAGGCGTTGTCACGACCGATCTTATCGGAGTATACGCCTGTGCCCACACGGCCGGAAGCATTCACAAGACCGCCGTAGGAGGCCAGAATCCAGGCATTGGCCGCAAAAAACGGAATCCCGGCCGCTGCGGAGTTTAAAATTCCCGCCGCATTGGCAATAATCAGCAGACCGGACTGGGTCGAACCGATAAACAGAATCACCAGCGCGTAAAACTGCCAGGTTTTCACCATCTCTTTAACCGACCAGTCTTTTCCCGTGGTTGCCGCGATATTTTTGGCAGAAGCCGCCACTGTGGCACCCGGGGGCACGTACCCTTCCGGGGGCCATGCAAGAAATTGCGCCGCCACGCAGATCACAGCAGCAAAAAGCACCCCCAGCCCGATAAAACTGCCGGTAATTCCATAATTGGTAATCAGCCACTTGCCCAGGGGGCTGATGTAAATGGCCGCCCCGCCATATCCGCCGACAACCAGGCCCGCGATCATACCGCGTTTATGGGGCCCGAACCATTTTAATGCCGCCGGTGTCGGGGCCGCATATCCGATGCCCATACCCACCCCGCCGAAAATGCCGAACCCGATTATCAGGCCGGTATAACTTTTCATCACGCCGGCAATAATGCACCCTACTGCCAGGCAAAGCCCGCCGACAATGGCGCCGAAGCGAGGGCCGAATTTGTCATGAATCCGGCCGCCGGGAATCATTGACAGGGCAAAAATCATCACAGCCAGAGAAAAAGGGGTGGAGGCCTGGGCATTTGTCAGATAGATCCAGCCCTCGTTCATACCGGTCATGGGCTGTCCGGCCAGGTCCACATTGACTAACTCTTTGGCCCACACACTCCAGGCATATAGAATACCCAGACACAAATTCACCACAGTTCCTGCGAACACTACCACCCACGCCTGACCTGGAACTTTACCTGCCGGTGCTGCCATAGTCATCCTCCTTTGCTGAGTAAATAGCCATAAAAAGCGCTTTAAAATTAAATAAACGCCTGACCGTAATTCTCTTCAATATTTCTGAAAACCGCTTTTTTTGCAACCCCAAATTTCCCTGAAAAACGCGCATGATGTTCGAATATACTGAACTCTGTTCGTATATTACCGCACCAGCAAAAAACTGAACTGCGAAAGCGCCTGATCCAGTTTTTTGGAATCCGTCACCAGCCTTTCCAGAAAATTCCAGAATGCCGGACTGTGATTCAATTCTTTCGTATGCGCCAGTTCATGGACAATGGCATAATCCATCAATTCCTGCGGCAGACGGAGCAGATTTACATTTAAATTGATATTCTTTTTTGCCGAGCAGCTGCCCCAGCGGGTTTTCTGATTTCTGACAAATACCCGGTTATAGGGCAGCCCGAACTTTTGGGACAATACATCCAGCCGCTGTACGAGGATTTTTCGGGCTTTTTTGCGATTGACAACAATAGGAGATAATTGCTTCCCTTTCCGGATCACTTCCGCTTCAATGGCTTTCAGTTGCAAAAGATGCGATGCAATCCAGTCCGCCTTTGACCGGGCAAACGCTTCTGCGGATTCGAAGGAAATCCCTTTGGGCACAGCCACCCGAACCCCTTGAATCGGGCGGATGGACAGATTCATCCGTTTGGCCCGGCGGCTTTCTTCCAGCATCACCTCGCCCACTTCCGGGATAATAATATTTTTTTTCTTCATAAGTTTAATGGCTTCGACTTTTCGGGCGGTTACAGGACATTGATTCCCCTGTTTTTAAAATCGGTCAGAATATCTTCCAACTGCGCCTTATTGCAGTCGTCAATCCGGTAAACATTTTTTACGCCGTCTGAAAAATTGAGCACGAAATTGCCGTCCCCATCCAGGTGCGCGCTTCGGATGTATTCACTGTCCAGCCAGGGTTTCACTGCTTCCAGAAAATGATTCAGGCTGCATGTTTTCATAAAATAGCCTCCGGTTATTCTTATCATCCATAAAAATCAAGGCAATGGCGTTTCGGTATAGGCAACATCCGCTTCTTTGCCGGTTCTTTGTTCTAATGGCTTGTTTGCACGGATATCCGCCACCCAGTCGGGATTTAAAAGCAGCGATTTTCCGGACAGCACCATGTCCGCGTCTTTTACGGCGTCGTCAGCGGTATTCCGGTCATAAATGCCGCCGCAGATAAAGATCGGCTTTTCAGTAACTTCACGGGTCAGCTGCGCCATATTTTTGTCTGTTCCGAATGCCTTGTCCGCATAATTCATGGTCGACACGGAAATGGCGTCTAAAGGGTGGGCATCTAAAAATCTGATCATCTGCTGCCACTGTTGTTTTGATTCAAACAAAGAGACGGAGGCGTCTGCCACCCCCCAGTTTGAAATCCGGAAAATCAGGAGACGGTCTTTTGGAACCACCGGTTTCACCGCCCGGATAACATCTTCGGCAAACCGAAACCGGTTTTCATCGGAACCGCCGTAGGCATCATTGCGTTTATTGGAATACCCGGACAGGAACGCGTTGATCAGATAGCCGTGGGCGCCGTGAATCTCGATGCCGTCAAACCCGGCTTCCACCGCGCCTTTTGCGGTTTCCGCAAATCCCCTGACCACATGGTCAATGTCAAACCGGCTCATTTCATCCGGCACGGTATACGGTTTTCCCGTCAGGGGATTGTCCTGCTTTGTCGTGACCGGGCTGGGGGCGATGACCCGGCCGGCAGGATTGATTTCCGGCCATGCCATGCGTCCGCAATGAAACATCTGCATCACCGCCACAGAACCGGCATCCTGAATTGCCTTAACCACCGGACGCCAGGCATCAATCTGGCGCTGGGTCAGCAGGCGGGACTGATTCGGATAGCCCTGGGCGCTTTCATAATCCGTCACAATGGCTTCCGTGTATACAAGGGCGACATCATTTTTGGCCCGCCGCACCAGAAAATCCAGCACGTCTTTTCTCGGGATGCTGTCCCCCGGAGAAGAGACCCGGGTCATGGGAGCGACCCCGATGCGATTTTTAAACAGATGGTTTTTTATTTTCAAAGAAGAAAAAAGCTTGTCATCGGTCATCAAAGGCCTCCTAAAAACAGATAGAATTAATAATTGCAAAAAAGCAGACACGAAATGTCAGGCCGGAATATCAAGGATTGACTGCCAGCAGGCTGATCCCCAGTTTCTTTTCAAGATTTTCCAGTTTGGCCAGGGCGTCATCTGTTAAAACAGCCGATTTTAAGTCATAGCAGGAAAATGCCAGCAAAGGGGTGCTGATTTCGGCTTCCAGTTGATTGATTTCCTGAAGGTCTTTTTCTGTGAGGCTTGAAAGTGAACAGATCATAACTTTTCTCCTTAATGATTATTGGGTTATTTTTTTGCAGAGAAAACGTTTGAACGAAATTTTATTTTAAAATTACCATTACAAAATACAATACGCAAAACATTCTGTGATTACAATACCGCAATGCCCAGATCGCTTTCAGTTACAACAAACGTATACAAAATCAGATAATTAAATTTCTGCCTGGTACGAACAAAAATATATCCATTGCATCGATACACAAACTATAATAGCAAATAAAGCCAGCGGGAAGGCGCTAATGAAGATAATAAAAAAACAGGGTGGAAAAATGTCTGACAGGACCATGACATGGAAAGATAAAGTCCGGCTGGAAATCAGCGCTTCATTAATTACGCTGCTGGCCAGAATCTGGTTCGGCACGGTACGCGTTACCGTTTTAAACCGGGACGTCTATGAAAAATATTTTAAGGGATCCCGATCCGGACATGTGGTGGCCGGTTCCTGGCACCGGCATTCCATCTTTTTGTTTTATTTTTTCCGCAATCTCGGCTCACGGGCCATCATGATCAGCCGGAGCATGGACGGAGAGCTGACCGCGAAAATCGCCAAACGGCTGGGCTATACCCCCATCCGGGGATCTTCTTCCAAAGGCGGCGGCAAAGCCTTGGACGCCATGATCAGTTTTTTGAACCACAGCGATGAAAAGCGGCTTTGCGGCACCCCGGTGGACGGCCCCCGGGGACCTGCCCGTCAAATGAAAAAAGGCATGCTGGCCCTGGCCAAGGAAACCGGCGCGGTGTTTATTCCCATGGCCTGTTCCGGCAACCGGGTCATTACATTGAAAAAAGCCTGGGATAAAACCATTCTCCCGAAACCCTTCAGCCGGATGGTCGTGGATTTTGATGACCCGGTATTTATTCCAAACGATGTGACAGACGAAGCGTTTGAAAAAATCCGGCAGGAACTGGAAATAAAACTGGATCAGCTCACCGATAAAGTGGATCGGTTGTGCGGCTATGCGGGCGCGTAAGCCCACAAACCCGGCAGAAGATTTCAATTCTTGAAAAAATAAAAAGGGCAATTTCGGAAAAATCCGAATTTGCCCTTTTTATTTTAATCTGTGCGGGTCAATCAGTTAAGCGGAAGCCAACCAATTAAACAACGGTAACATTGACTGCTGAAGGGCCTTTCGGTCCCTGCTCGACATCAAAGGTTACATTGTCCCCATCATTCAGGGTTTTGAAACCGCTTGCATTGATACCTGAGTGATGAACAAATACATCAGGTCCGCTGTCGGTTTCAATAAAACCAAAACCTTTTTTCTCGTTAAACCATTTTACTGTTCCATTCGCCATAGTGACATCCTCCTTTCATAAAGTTCTCTTAGTCCCAAACTTCAGGTTGCCACTATTAAAATGGTTGTGCCCTTGGAAAGAAACCGGCCTGTCAAATAGTACAGGCCATTTAAAGATTATCAGTAATAATAGCCGCTTTTAATATAATGTCAAGCAAATTCACATCTCCGGAGAGCATCATCTGCTGTCGGAATATCTGTTTGTTTTCATTTAATTATTGATCAGAACGGGTGCTCGCTTCCGCCATATGGGACGCCGGTATTTATAATTTTAACCGGTTTATTTTGACCTATTTTTAAAACTCCGATATTGTTTTAAACTTTGAAATTTAAAACGCGCAAAATACTCATCACCGAAAGGAGTGCAATGAACCAGCAACCGGACAAAATAATTTGCTCAATGAACCGACTGAGCAAATATTACGATAAAAAACCCATCATTGAAAACATTTCCCTGTCCTATTTTTACGGCGCCAAAATCGGGGTCCTGGGATTGAACGGCTCGGGAAAAAGCTCGCTGCTGCGCATTATGGCCGGCAAAGATAAAGAATTCAACGGCCAGATGTCATTAAGTCCCGGTTACAGCGTGGGATTTCTGGAACAGGAACCCGAGCTGGACGAAACCAAAACCGTGCGGGCAACAGTTGAAGAAGCAGTTGCCGACATCGTCGATCTGGTAAAAGAATATGATCAGATCAATGAAAAATTCGCAGAACCCATGTCAGATGATGAAATGGATCAGCTCATTACCCGACAGGGAGAAGTCCAGGAAAAAATGGATGCCGCGGATGCCTGGGACCTGGACGCCCGGCTGGAAATGGCCATGGATGCCCTGCGATGCCCGGACGGAGAGACCCCTGTCAATATCCTGTCCGGCGGTGAAAAACGACGGGTGGCTCTCTGCCGTCTCCTGCTTCAGAAGCCGGATATTCTGCTTCTGGACGAACCCACCAACCACCTGGATGCGGAAACCGTCGGCTGGCTGGAACGCCACCTGCAAAAATATGAAGGAACCGTTATTGCCGTGACCCATGACCGGTATTTTCTGGACAATGTGGCCGGCTGGATTCTGGAACTGGACCGGGGGCACGGGATTCCCTGGAAGGGCAATTATTCGTCCTGGCTGGAACAGAAACAGGAGCGGCTGCGGCAGGAGGAAAAATCGGAAAGCCAGCGTCAGAAAACTCTGGAACGGGAACTGGAATGGATCCGGATGTCTCCCAAAGCCCGCCAGACCAAATCCAAAGCCCGCATCAGTGCCTATGAAAAACTGCTGGCAAAAGAAAACGCTTCCCAGTCCAGGGAACTTTCCATTTTTATACCCCCCGGCCCCCGACTGGGCAAGGTGGTGGTGGAAGCGGAAAATGTATCCAAAACTTTCGGCGACCGCCTGCTGTTCGAAAACATGTCGTTTCTGCTGCCACCGGGCGGACTGGTGGGGGTTATCGGACCCAACGGGGCCGGCAAAACCACCCTCTTCCGCATGATCACCGGCCATGAAAGCCCGGATGCCGGAACGCTGAGAGTCGGGGACACCGTGTCCCTGGCCTATGTGGACCAGAGCCGGGAAAGCCTGGACCCGGGAAAATCGATCTGGGAGGTGATTTCAAACGGAGAAGACAAAATCCCGCTCGGCGATGTTCAGGTCAACTCCCGGGCCTATGTGGCAAAATTTAATTTTACCGGGGCGGAGCAGCAGAAAAAAGTCGGCATGCTGTCCGGCGGGGAACGCAACCGGGTGCATCTGGCCTGTATGCTTAAAGAGGGCGCCAATGTGATTCTTTTGGATGAGCCCACCAATGATCTGGATGTCAACACCATGCGGGCGCTCGAAGAAGCTTTGGAAAATTTTGCCGGTTGCGCGGTGATCATCAGCCATGACCGGTGGTTTCTCGACCGGATTGCCACCCATATTTTAGCGTTTGAAGGTGACAGCCAGGTGGTCTGGTTTAGCGGCAATTACTCGGATTATGAAGCGGACCGGAAAAAACGCCTGGGTGCGGCAGCCGACCGGCCGCATCGGATTAAGTACCGGCAGCTGACAAGGGACTGATGTATAGAATTTCCAATTTCACCACATCTACTGCGTCAAATGCCGCCTCGCATAGTTCACTATAGCGAGGCGGCATTTTCCTTGTACCTGTGGCAAACTTGAAAATCCTTGAAAAAAACACTCTATGGCAAAGAAAAAAGTTCCGCCATTCTTATAAAACTTGGCAAGGCGCGCAAGTTCTGAGAAACGAGGCGTAGCCCGCTTCCGCAGTGACGAAGAATGAAGCGCAACCCAAATATAAAACAGATATTTGGGCTTCCAAATAACTTAATTGTTGACGGTGAAACAAATTGTAGGTCGGGATTCCATTCCCGACAAATAACACCCGCTAATTGCCGGGTAAGAAACCCGGCCTACGATGCAGACATTATTTGTTGATACAGTGGTAATTCCTCACGATGAAAAGCTCTTTACGAAGCCATTATTCTTCCGCCACCGAGGCTTTGTTAATAACAACCGGCGTCTTGGGCACGTCATCATAGGTGCCCTTGCGCCCGGTATCCACGCCTTTGATCTTGTTGACCACGCCATGCCCCTTGGCCACTTTGCCGAATACCGTATATCCCCAGCCGTCCGGGGTTTTGCTTTTGTGATCCAGAAAATCATTGTTTTTCACATTGATAAAAAACTGGGCCGTGGCACTGTGCGGGTCTGATGTCCGGGCCATGGCAACGGAATATGCGGCATTTTTCAACCCGTTGTCCGCTTCGTTTTCAATCGGGGCATTGGTGGGTTTTTCCTGCATCTCTTCGGTCATGCCCCCGCCCTGAATCATAAACCCGTTGATCACCCGGTGAAAAACAGTACCGTCATAATGACCGGCATTCACGTATTCCAGAATATTGGCACAGGATTTTGGGGCCTGCTCTTCAAAAAGTTCAATCAGAATATCGCCCATACTGGTTTCAAGCTTGATCATTTTAACTCTCCTTATAAATTTGTATAAAAACACGCCAACAGATGGCCCCCAATATCAAAACAAGACCTGAATTGTCAAGGTCGACAATCTCATCATTCCGGCCGGGCAAAACACAAACACACCTATTATTGACCATACGCTTTTTCTGATTTTTTCTGCCGGTTTTTTCTAATTGACACTTTTTTTAATTATTGTAATGATTCTATATATTCAATTTTCCACACTCCTGCTATTCATTCGCCGCATGTATTCCGGATCGATGACGCGCCCTGAAATTCCGTCGCATTTCGCTTTCGAAAAAGGACTTATTTCAATAAAAACAGCGTTCAGCGTTGAACTATTTTTGGACATTATATTCACCCGAAGCCCATGTTGAACCGAAACGCCAAGTTAAATTTAACCATTTTTCAGAGACTCAGCCTGGGTTATCTGGCCATATTGATTGTTGTGATATGCCTGAGCGGATATTCCATCTGGAAACTCAGCCAGCTGAACCAGATCGCCAGATCCCTAAGCTCCGTGGACATTGAAACGATACGCACCGCCAACAACACCAAAGACGCCCTCCTCTCCCTGGCGGCGAACGGGGAAAAATTCATTGTGTCCCGGGATAAAGATTTTTTTCAGCAATTTAAACTGGCGGAAGAATTTATGAATACAAACATGCGTCTGATGGACGAAGTTCTTTCAGATCAGATTAATAAACAAACATTTATCGTTTTTCGCGACCGCTATAAAACCTATCTCGCTGATACCAAAAAAGAATTTCAATGGATCAGCAATCAAAAAACATACGATGCTTACGCGCTGCGGCAAAGAAAAACAAAACGACTTAATGAACTTATCACCGACCTGGATAAAATCATCCGCATGGTGAGAGGGGACATGCAGAAAAAAATCCGCACGGCCAACACCATCGGGAACGAAGCATTTCATTTCACGATCTTTGCGACACTGACGGCAATTGCCATGGCACTGCTGATTGCCTTTTTCAATGCCCGAAACATCAATGACCCGGTCGTTTCGCTGATGAAAGGGACCCAGCGCATTGCAAAAGGCGAGTTTGACATTCCGCTCGACATTTCATCACCGCCGGAAATAAAGGCCCTTGCGGAATCCTTCAACCGCATGTGCGCCCGGCTCAAGGAAGTAGACCAGCTGAAAGCGGACTTTATTGCCCGTATGTCCCATGAACTCCGGACCCCTTTGGCATCCATCCGCGAAGCCACCAGCCTGCTGCTCACCGATAGAATAGCTTCCTCTTCAGTTTCCCGGAACAATCTGTTAATTATTATCCGGGAAGAATGCGAGCGCCTGATTCGTTCCGTTAACAGCATACTGGATCTGTCCCGCATGGAAAGCGGCATGATGGATTTTCAGATGGAAAAATGCAGCCTGCCGCCATTGCTGAAGAAAAACATCACCCGCCTGCAGCCCATTGCCAGCAAAAAGGGCATTCACCTGCGCGTAAAAATCCCGCCGGATCTGCCGGTGGTTTTCGCGGATTGGGAAAAACTCGATCAGGTAGTGGGCAATCTTTTGGGCAACGCATTGAAATACACGCCGCCCGGCGGCCAGATCACCGTCTCGGCGGCTCCAAAAACCCAGTCAACGGATGTTCAAAATCCTCAGGAAATGGTCGAGGTGTGTATTGCAGATACCGGGTGCGGCATTGCGGAACAAGACATGACCACTATCTTTGAAAAATTCAGAAAAGTAAAAGGCAAGGGGTCCGGGCTGGGCCTGGCCATTGCCAGACACATAACACTCGCTCACGGGGGAGATATATGGGTAAAAAGCCGGCCCGGCAAAGGCAGCGCATTTTATTTTACCTTACCTGCGGTTTGATAATCCTTCTGTTGTGCGGCGGATGTTCATGGGTGGAAGAACGCCGTCGCCAGATCCAGACGGATGCCCGGGTGGACCGGGAAAAAAAACAACTGGAACGCCGGCACAGCACCCATGCAGTCGGCGAACAGGAAAAAACACTGACGTTCTTTCCCGGCCCGATACCGGCAGACCGGATATTGTATGAATTAGGAATGTTTATGACCGACCCGGACAACCCGGAGCAAAACTACAGTCAAGCATTTGACCGCTTCCAGCAGCTGATCACCATGTTTCCGGACAGCGAATACCGGAAAGCGGCCGAAGCCTGGAGTTCCATAATATCGGCGTACGTTGATCTCGACCATCAATTAAAAAAAAGTGAATTAAAAATCAAACTATTGCAGAAAAAGATCTTTCAAAAAGAAAAGGAAATTGAAACCCTTCGGGAGCAGCGAAACAAAATGAAACAAATCGATCTTGAACTGAACAAAAACAGGGAACTCACCTCCCCGGGAGCGCAATAGCATGGCCGGAGAAAAAATTCTCATTGTGGATGATGATCGAAATCTGCTTGAGGTCTTAAGAATCCGTCTCGAATCGGAAGGATATGCGGTTGATGTGGCCGGCAAAATTACGCCGGCATTAAAACTGGCCTCGGAAAAAAATTTTGACCTTGCCCTGGTGGATCTCAAACTTGACGACACCAACGAAGACGGCATTACCCTGATGAACGGCCTTCACCAGTTGCACCCGGAGATGCCCGTCATTATCCTGACAGCCTACGGCACCATTGAAAACGCCGTGTCAGCGATAAAGTGCGGCGCATATAATTATTTAACCAAACCGTTTGACCATCATGACCTGCTCATGCAGATTAAAAACGGTCTGGAAAAAAACCTGCTTTCCAGAGAAGTGAAACGGCTCAAAGAACTGATTAACGAGCGTTACAGCATTACCAGCATCATCGGCCGAAGCAGTGCCATGAAAGAAGTCATGAAAAAAACCTGCCGGGCCGCGGAAACAGATGCCAATGTGTATATCTACGGCGAAAGCGGCACCGGAAAAGAACTGATCGCCAAATCCCTCCACCTTCTGAGCAACCGGAAAGAGGGTCCTTTTGTGGCCATCAACTGTGCCTCCATTCCGGAAGGCCTGTTTGAGGCTGAACTTTTCGGATATGAGAAAGGGGCCTTTACCGGGGCGGTGAAGAAAAAAAAGGGCTTTTTCAAACAGGCGAATAACGGCACCTTGTTTTTAGATGAAATTTCGGAAACGCCAATGTCCATGCAGGTCAAGCTCCTGCGCGCACTCGAGGAAAAGCAATTTTACGCCCTGAGCGGCGAAACTCCCGTAAACATAGATGTGCGCATTATAGCGGCATCCAATACAGACCTCACCCGGCAGATCGAAGAAAAAACCTTTCGGGAAGATCTCTACTACCGGCTGTACGTGATCCCCATTTATCTGCCGCCGTTAAGAGAACGCGTGGAAGACATCCCTGTTCTGGCCAATCACTTTATCCAGAAAGTCTGCCGCAAAACAGATCAACCGTTTCCAACGCTTTCCGCCGGCGCCATGCAGAAACTGCTTTCCTATGACTGGCCGGGCAACGTTCGCGAGCTGGAAAATACCATAGAATATGCCATGGCCATGAGTGCTGAAAATGTGATTGACGCCGACCTGATCCTCACCCGCCGTCAATCTCCCCACTCCCTGCAACCGTTCAAAGACGCAAAAAATGCCTTTGAAAAAGAATATCTTACGAAAATAATGACGTTGACTCAGGGCAATGTCAGCAAGGCGGCGGATCTGGCAGGCAAATACCGGGCGGACTTTTACGACCTGATGAAAAAGCACAGCTTAAACGTTCAGGATTTCAAAAAAACCGACGCTTCCGGATCATCTTCCGAATCAAACGGATCGCTTGAATCAAAATGATCACCGGTTCTTGAAGCAACATGACAGGGTGCAGGGTTTTTCATACACCCTAACCCTTTCCATTTCTTTGGTTTCTTTTGTTGAACACGATTTCCAGTGCAGGCAAATTCATACACCCATGGCCCGCCGCTTTTCGATGACCGGCGCAACCGCCTGTTAATTTGGGGATTTAATCAGTGCAAAATTTTGGCACATTCAGTGCATCTTAAATGTTCAGATCTCGGATTTAAACATTTAAACTCAATTTTAGTTCTAACAGGGGGATAAAATCATGAATCGCAAAACAGCTATTTTTACAATCCTTGTGGCAGCATTATTTGTTGTCACCCTGTCGTTTACGGCAATGGCGACGGGAGAAAAAGAAGGAAAAAGTGCCACCCTTACGGGGGAAATCAGTGATGACGGCATGCTGATAACCGATGACGGCCAGGAATTCGAACTGGCCGGAGAAATCGCCGATGAAGTCAAACAACTGGCCGGCGAACGGATTCAGGTGATGGGCACCGTTATGGAAGAAGGCGGTAAACAAAAAGTTGAAGTAGAAAATTACATGATCAAAGAAATGGATCCGGAAAAATATTAGATCAGCGAATACGTTTTCAGTCAAATCCTATTTATTTGAAATAAGATTTAAAATTTTTTTATTAAATCCGAGATCAAGGGGAGGTATTTTATACCTCCCTTTTTTTTGCGTCTTTTCGAATATCTTCGTCATTTCATGAATTCCAAACACAACCCGGCAAAATCCTATTTTTATAATTTACAAATGAATTAATTATGAGAGGCAAATAGCCAGAAAAAAAGATACTTCTGAATAGAAATGTACACAGGAAAATACAAAATCTATCGTTATTCAACATCGTCATTATGTTTTTAATTTTCATATAATTTCAAAAACTTAAAACTTTTTTACAGATTAGAAAAAGCTGATGGCATGCGGTTTGCATTAAATATTTTCAAATCATGAAAGACAGATCGTTAAAAACAGGGGAACAAAAAAGTATTTGAAAAATAGGATTAAATTTATTTTAATTGAATAACAAATAAGTCAAATATCAAACTGCTTGATAAAGGCAAGCCATCTGGAAAGGTGGCACGCAAAGGCACCGGCCCCATCGAATATTATGAAGGGCGGCGGACCTGCCGGGCGGATTCAGTACCTCCTTGGGTGTTGTTTCCTGCACGGTAAGAAACAGCACCTGAGGAGGTTTTTTTATGTATCATTCAAAACAAAGATCATTACCATTCATACTGACCATTTTTTTATATAAGAGTGGCCATTATGAATAAATCCAAAACACCTTTTCCCCGATTTTTTGCTGTTTTTTCCTTTTGTCTTCTCTTGACCAACATACTGGTAGCTCCGATTTTTGCCGGTTCCATGAAAAACAATACCGATTTCGCCCATCTGGTCGACCTTATCAGCCAGGATAGCCAGGAAGGGCCGTTATTTCCGTTCGCTGAATTCAATCCGGCATTTGACAAGCAAACTCACCGGGCAAACCTGAGCTATTTTAAAAATAACCCTGAAATAATCAGCAAAATCAAAAAAGATCTTAACGGCGGCCGGATTACCTGGAGACTTGAAGAACAGAAACAGCGCCTGCTGTTTGTGCCGGAAAGCCGGGATTCATACCAGCGTCAGTATGAAGAATACTGCAAAAGACTTGTCGACCACGTCCTTGAACAGACCCGCCTTGCAAATCCCTACAAAATGATTGTGAGTCTGCATGAAGAAAAGCCGGAGATACCGGCAGACGGGGTAACGGTATTTTTAATTCATAACCTGGCAAAAGAATCCGTCACCAAATATATATTTTCCTCCGATAAAAGCAGCAAGACATCGGTTATGAAACTTCGGGAAACGGACTTCATCGGCCGGGTCGGATCTTTTTCCACCAGCATTTACCCGAAAGCGGACGGAACCTTTGAATTTGTCCGGGATACGTTCACCATCTGGCAGAATAACGCAAGAAATCCATATACCGCCCTGATGATTCCGGCGGAAGAAACCCTGCACATTTTGCTCCGGGAATATACGGAAAAAGCCATCGCAAAAGAACTGACCGGCCGCAAAACGCTGGATACAGAACATATTCAATCGATTGCGGACAACTGGCTGGCGGTGGAAGAAGCCATGGTGGGGGGGCTGGTCCGTGCCATTGTCCCTTCTTTTCTGGATCAGTATACCGGAGACAGTTCACCGGCCGACCTTCAGCAGGATTTTGAGACCAAACAAAAATACGAAAAATACTGTTATCTCGATCAGGGAATTCAACTGGTGGAACAGGTGGGTATTCAAAAAGCCATCGACCTGTATTCAAAAGATCCATCCATCATTAAAACCGCTTTGGCTGACGCCGACGCCAATTTACGCAAGCGATCCGCTCTGCTAAATTAAGGAACGTGGAAAAAAATAATTACCCCATCTTGTTGGTCTTTTGTCCCCAAGACTTGTTATTTTCCTTGCCCATCACCACAAACGGGGCATGATTGGAAGTAAAAAACGGCGGGTCGTTATTGAGGATTGTTTTGATGGCCGGCACTTTTTTAAACTCTTTTGCCAGAAACCGGCGCACCTTGTCCCGGTTCCAGCCTTTGGGATGCACAAACTCATTATACAGAGAAAGATCCCCCTGATAGAATTCAACCGTATTGAGACGTTGGGCATCTTTGCCGTATGCCGGCAGATTAAAAATTGCCAGGTTTAAAAAATCAATGAAATGGGCATGGGCTCTTGTAAATTCAAGGGTTTT
>JAABSL010000289.1 GCA_011390415.1 Desulfobacteraceae bacterium | reverse complement strand
CAGCAGCCGGTCTGCCGCTGCCTGAAATACCTTATAGGAAGCAGAAAGGTTCACCGGCGCATCGATTTCAAACAATCGGGCCATCACCCGCTTCACATTGCCGTCCACCACCGCCAGGGGACGGTCAAAGGCGATGCTTAAAACAGCAGCGCTGATGTAATCACCGACCCCGGGAAGCGCCATAAACGTCTCCCGGTCGTCCGGGATTTTACCGCTGTGATTTTCAACCACGGCCCGGGCGGCTTTGTGAAAATTTCGGGCACGGGCATAATACCCCAGCCCCTCCCACAGCTTGAGCACGTCGCCAAGTCCGGATGATGCCAGGGCCTTTACATCCGGAAATTTTTCACAGAATCTTTCAAAATAGGGAATCACCGTATTGACCTGGGTCTGCTGGAGCATGATTTCCGACACCCAGATATGATAGGCATTCTTTGACTCGCGCCAGGGCAGCCGGCGGCAATTTTTCCGGTACCAGTGTGTCAGCGCCCTTCGGATTTGTCCGACATTTTCAACTTTAATATCATTCAATACTTGTAAAACCTTTAACTCTTCTGAATTTGGAATAAAATACAATTCACCACAGAGGGCACAGAGCGAAACCATAAAAACAAATTTTTTTCTGTGGTCTCTGTGCCCTCTGTGGTGAAAATATTTGCGATTGCCTGTTTTTTTTACCCAGCCATGGCCATCAGCGCAGCACTGTCTTCAGCAGTTTTAAATATTTGTAGAAGGTGGGATACCGGAACGGAAAATCAAATTTGACCGTATTGCGCATCACACTTTTGAGGTGGGAAAAGGTATCAAATCCGTATTTGCCGTGGTAGGCGCCCATGCCGCTGTTGCCGACCCCGCCGAAAGGAAGATGGGGCGTGGCAAAATGAATCAGGGTATCATTGATGCAGCCGCCGCCAAAGGACACATTTTTCAAAACCGCGTCAATGGATTGCTCGTCATCGGAGAACATATACAATGCCAGCGGTTTCGGCCGTTTTTTGATTCGGGCGATGGCGTCTGAAAGATCCTTGTATTCCATGACCGGCAGAACCGGACCGAAAATTTCCTCCTGCATGGACGGATGATCCCAGTCCACATCGGAAATCAGCGTGGGCGGAATAATCCGCCGTTCCGGGTCCGCATCTTCTCCGCACATGATGGTGGCGTTTTTTGTCAGCCCCAGCAGCCGTTCAAAATGCTTTTGATTGATGATTTTCGGATAATCCGGACTCTCTTTCGGTATGGACCCGTAAAATTTTTCAATATAGTGTACCATCCGGTCCACCAGCGGCTCTTTAACGGACTGGTGCACCATCAGATAGTCCGGGGCAATGCAGGTCTGACCGGCATTGATAAATTTTCCGGACACAATCCGTTTGGCGGCCAGTTCAATGTGGGACTCTTTGTCCACAATGCACGGGCTTTTGCCCCCCAGTTCCAGAGTGACCGGCGTCAGATGTTCGGATGCCGCCCGCATGACGATTTTTCCCACTGCCGGGCTGCCCGTAAAAAAAATATAATCAAATTTTTGGGCCAGCAGCGCCGTGCTGACTGCCACATCTCCCGTGATAACGGCTGCGTATGACGGATCAAAATACTTTTCAAACAAATCCGCCAGCACCTGTGAGGTGTGCTCCGAAAATTCAGACGGTTTCAACACGGCACAGTTTCCAGCCGCCATAGCCGCGACCAGGGGCGCGACAGCCAGCTGAAACGGATAATTCCAGGGTGCAATAATCAGTGCCACCCCATAGGGTTCCGGATAGATATAACTGGACGCGGGATAATGATACATCGGGGTGCGTACCCGTTTCACCCGGGACCATTTATGCACTTTTTTAATGGTATGCCGGATTTCATCCCTGACAATGCCTACTTCGGTTAAATAGGCTTCATAGGGGGATTTCCGAAGATCTTCATACAGCGCATCCAGAATCTGCTTCTCGTTTTCCTCAATGGCATGTTTGAGAATTTTCAGCTGCCGGACCCGAAAGGAAATCTCTTTTGTCTGGCCGGCATTAAAAAACGCCCGCTGATTTTCCATCATGCTTCTGATCTCTGTCATTTCCCGCCTCCATGGCCTTAACTAATTAAAATAAATAATTATTATTTCAGAGGCCATCTATAAAAAAATAAATAATCCGCCTGAAAACACCGCACAGGAATAGATTGACTTTTTTACTTTATGATGATCAAACAGCCTGTTATAAATTAAAAGATATAAATGAATTTGTAAAGCGTCAACCCGTCGGGGAAAAAGAGAACCGAACATAACAGAATATTCAAAATAATGAAAAAAGAAAAAGACGCAAAAGGCCATTCAGACCTTGTCGCTGACTGGGAAAGACTTTTCAGGGTGTTCATCCGGCCGGAAGGCCGGGCCTCACGGGCCACCCTGATTAAATACATGGATCCCATCTTATACGGCCTCAATGATTTTTTAAAAACCCATGTCGGAATCACGGAAGCCATAAGCCTCAAGGAACTCTCCAAAGGGTTTACGGATACCACCATCAACGACCATCCGGAAAAAAAACTCGCGGATGTGATTACCTGCCTGATCAATGAAATCGCGCCCTATGCGGTGAACGTGGCATCCCCCTATTTTGTGGGGCACATGACGTCCGCTATCCCTTTTTTCATGGTGCATTTAAAAACGATTATTGCCGCGTTAAACCAGAATGTCGTAAAGCTTGAAACCTCCAAGGTCTTATCTGTGGTGGAAAAGCAGGTCGTCGCCAAAATCCACCGGATGATTTACAACCAGAAAGAATCATTTTATCGGGAGCATGTTCAGAATACGGACACCACGCTGGGTGTTTTTGTCGAAGGGGGCACCACCGCCAACCTGACCGCCATGTGGGCCGCCCGAAACGCAAAATTCCCGCCAAAAGACGGATTTTCCGGCATTGAATCCGAAGGCGTTGCCGCCGCTTACCACGCATATGACGTTGACCGCTGCGTCATCCTGGTTTCCCGCAGAGGACATTATTCCTTAAGAAAAGCCGGCGGTGTGCTGGGCATCGGCAACAAAAATGTCATTGCACTGGATACGGACAAAAAAAACAGGATCGACCTCTCCTGCCTTAAAAGAACCATTGACACCCTTAAAAGAGAAATCCCGAAAACCTGCATTCTGGCAATTGTTGGAATTGCCGGCGCCACGGAAACCGGTACCGTGGACCCCCTGGAAAAACTAGCCAGAATATGCGCTGAAAACAACACGCATTTTCATGTGGACGCGGCCTGGGGCGGCCCCACCCTGTTTTCCCAAAAATACAAGCACCTGCTAAAGGGAATCCATCTGGCGGATTCCGTCACCATTGACGGGCACAAGCAGTTTTATATGCCCATGAGCTGCGGCATGCTCTACTTGAAAGATCCCAAAACGCTGGATGTCATTGCGTACCATGCCAATTATGTCAACCGGCAGGGGTCGGTGGACTTAGGGATCAAAACATTGTCCGGTTCCCGGGAAGCCAACTCCCTGATTCTGGACTGCGCATTGAAAATTATGGGGAAAAAAGGCTATGCCCTTCTGATTGATCACGGGATTGAAACCGCGGCGGCATTTGCCAAAGAGATCAAGCGGCGAAAGCTTTTTGAACTTGTCACCCCGCCGGTGCTGAATATTCTGACCTACCGGATCTGCCCGCCGGCCATACGGAAAAAACTGGAAACCGCGGATATTGCCGAACAGCGTGAAATCAATAAAACGCTCAACACCGTCAACCGAAGGCTTCAGAGGATTCAGCGCGAAGCCGGCGTCAGTTTTGTTTCCCGGACCACCCTGCTCCAGGACAATAACCCGGATGACGCCATCGTTGTTTTAAGAAGCGTGATTATGAACCCCATGACCACCATTGCCATCCTCAACGATATCCTGGATGAACAGGAAAAGATATTTACGGAACAATTAAAAGGATTGCTGGAGTGAGAAAAAGGTGAAAGATGGAAGTTGGGGGATCGGCGTTACATCATCCCGCAGTCAAAAAAATGACAGGTTAACATTCGCTTAAGCGACTTTTATTTCTAATTTTTTCCCAAGTGCGTGTGCAAACTTTTCCAATGTAGACAGCTTAATATCCTCTGCATGATTTTCAATACGCGAAATAGCGGTTTTTTTAGTATTCAGCTTCGCGGCAAGTTGATCTTGGGTCAGGCCGGCATCTTCTCTTGCTATTTTCAATATAACACCAATCTTAAACTCTTGATACCCTGATTCAAATCCTTTAGCAAACTCAGGATCTTTTGCCTTGCGTTTTGAAATATATGTTTTTAAGTCACCCATCGTCATCTCCTCCTTGTTAAAAACTCAAAGTTAACACACATGTTAACCTTGTCAAGAATTTTCCTCTCGTTCACACAGCAACACAATACCTGACCGGCAATACGACGAATTTTGAGATGAAAGTCCTATGATATGGGTTCCCACGGAGGACCCCGTGGGAACCAGGCAAGATTTTATTCTTTTGATGATAAATTATTCCGCAACGCGCCGGGTGCGGGCAAATCAGCTATTGACCGGGACCGTTTAAAAAATTTTAAGCAGCCATAGACCGTATTTCAGACCGCGGCAAATCCCAGGTCAAATGCCTTGAGGTTGGTCTCCACAAACGCCGCCTTTGTGGTTTCCCGGATGGCGTCTTTTACACTGTCCGCAGTAATGGGAAGCACATCCGCCTTGATCAGCGCGCCCAGCAAAACAATGTTGACCGATAACTCATTTCCGGCTTCTCTGGCCAGGGCATTGGCATCCAAGGTAATCAGCCGGCCGACCTTTTCTTTGATCAGCTGCTTGATGGCTTCAATGTCCGGATAGGTGCCTTTGCCGATGGCCGCAGTAAAGGGGGGCAGCGAAGAGGTGTTGGTAATGACAATGGTTTTTGAATTACAGCGGTTCAGGGCACGCAAGGCTTCTAAGGGCTCAAAGGCCAGAAACAGGTCGGCTTCACCGTCGGAGATGATCGTGCTCTGGGCGTCGCCGAAAACCATTGCAGATTCCACAACCCCGCCCCGCTGGGCCATGCCGTGAATTTCACTCATCCGGACCGGAATATCCAGCCGGCAGGCCGCTTCCCCCAGCACCCTGGAAGACAAAAGATTTCCCTGACCGCCCACCGCTACTATAATCAACCGTGTTGTATCCATAACAATATTCCTTTCAAATTATTTCAACGGCAATATGGCACGTTCAGGACAAATCTGTGCGCAGACACCGCATCCCGAGCAAAGCCCCGCATTGATCCGTACCTTTTCGTTTTCCACATAAAATGCCGGGCACCCGAGATCGTTGATGCAATTTCTGTGATTCTTGCACTTATCGCTCACATAAAACGGTTTTCCCACCAGCTTTTTCATACTGCGTTCCAGCAGCGTGCAGGCCTGCTGTGCAATGATAACGGAAACGCCTTTATGGGAAATGGCTTCTTTGACAGCGGCGATACTTTTTTTCACATTATACGGGCGAATGACGGAAACGTGCGGAACACCGATTCCCCGCACCACGGATTCAACCGAAACCCGGCCGAACCCGTCGAAATTCAATGCCTCCATATCCACGCCGGGATTGGGCTGATGACCGGTCATGGCCGTGGTGCTGTTATCTAAAATGATGAGTGTCATGTCATGGTTGTTAAATACCGCATTAATCAGTCCCGGAATGCCGGAATGAAAAAACGTGGAATCGCCGATATAGGAAATGACCTTTTTATCCGTGGTCTGGGCAAACCCGCACCCCGTGCTGACGGATGATCCCATGCAGATCAGAAAATCCCCCGCGGACAGCGGCGGCAGAAACCCCAGTGTATAGCACCCGATGTCCGTGGGATGAATCGTCTCCATCCCTTCCGTGGCCCGGTTCACCGCATAGAATGTGGCGCGATGGGAGCAGCCGGCACACAGGTTCGGCGGGCGCTGGGGAAGTTCCGGTATATCCGACAAATCCACCGGCGTTTCCGGATCATAGGGGATGTTAAAATATTTTGCGATATTGGCACGCACCATGGCCGGATCAAACTCAAAGAGTCTTGAAAACAGCTCCGGCGCCTTGCCTTTGATGGACCCGGTATATCCCGCCTCCTGGGCAAAGGCCTTGACCGCCTCTTCCATATAGGGCTCGCCCTCTTCCACCACCAGCACCTTTTCGCAGTCTTTGACAAACGATTTGATCAGACTGCCCGGCATGGGATGGGAAAATCCGATTCGCAGAATTTTGACCTTTCCGTCCAATTCCAGGTCGCCGACCGCATCGGCTACATAATTATAACTGACGCCGTTGCAGATAACGCCAAAATTTCCGCTGCCTTCGATAAAATTATACGCGGATGCATCGGCCAGTGCTTCGGCTTTTTCAATGTTTTTCAACAGCTTGATATGCAATTTGCGGGACACGGCGGGCACGGTCACATAATTGAACGGATCTTTCGTAAAATCGCCGGAGGTAACGGGTTTTGTTATTTTGCCGAAAACCACCGGGGCCGTGGAATGATTTAAGCGGGTGGTGGTCCGGAAGATCACCGGTTCGGCCAGCTGCTCGGACAGCTCAAACGCATACCCCATCATTTCCATGGCTTCTTCGGCCGAAGACGGTTCTAAAATCGGCAGTCCCGAAAGCTTTCCGTAATACCGGTTATCCTGTTCATTCTGACTGGAAAACATGTACGGATCATCTGCGGTCAATATCACAAGACCCCCGCGAACCCCCACATACGCCAGCGTCATCAGCGCATCCGCCGCCACATTGACGCCCACGTGTTTCATTACGCACATGCTGCGGACGCCCGCATTGGCGGCAGCGGCCGCCACCTCAAGCGCGACTTTTTCATTGGTGCTGTATTCAAAATACAGGTCACTTTCCCGGGACACCTGAAAAAAATTCAAAGAGATTTCCGAAGACGGGGTTCCCGGATAGGTCGAAGCAAATGCCAGTCCGGCTTCAATGGCCCCGCGGGCGATGGCTTCATTTCCCAGCAGCAGTTTTTTTGCGCCCGGCTGATCAATTAAAAGTTTATGCATAATATTTTCCTTACAAAGGGTAATCAGTTTTTTAAAATGTTGTTGAAAAGGTAATATATCAATCCGTTCAAAGCTGTAAAGTTTTTTCTTGTTTTCAGGGATTTCAGAAAAATCAATTTTTTTAAAAAATAAAACCTTAAAAAATTAAACACTTCTAGCTAACTTAAACATTGTTCATTTTGTACTTGATTCACCTACACCGGCTTGGTATAAATAACCACAATGCCTGTGTCTTGAAAAGTTCAGTCCCCTTTAAAAAAATCGTTAAATTTTTTGCATCCGAATTCTGCAAAAACCATATAAGGTTTTTTTTATGATAAAACCACTTAAAATAATTCTGCCGGAAAGCGTCCCCCTGCAGAACAAATTAAAGAAAAAATTATTCGAATATGAAAAACGGATTTCCCGTTTAAAAAAGGAATTATATGCGAATAATCCGGACCTTTCCTATATTTCCATGCCGGGATTCAAAGCCCTGATCACCCGGCGGCTGTATCAGCGGGGAGAAGTTCAAACACAGGAACTGGCAAAAGAAATTATCGAAGAATACGGCAGGGTTGATTCAGATGAATTTAACGTCGCAGCCGGCGTTATTAATGATTACTGCAAGACCGGCGGCAAAAAAGTAAAAAAAGGCAACGCGAAATAACCCCCTTTCTTTTTTGTACTGCCTTGTTTTTTGCTGCCTGATGCCACGCACGACCATGCCCAAATTTTTAAACCCATCATTTTTAAAACTGTCACTGCATCCCTAAGCCCTTTACAAAATCATTCCCTTTCGATATACAATTGCACGGTTTAAATTTCAGGCTGCTGTAAATGATTTGATCATTGTTATGGCCATCGCCATTCACGGGCGAATGCCATTCGCCCCTGCGAGATAAATCATCATTGGCCGCGATGATGGTCAAGGCCTGCATGTATTAGTTATCAATCATACAAAAAAGATTCAAAGGGAAGATATGGACACGCAACCGATCCTGGTGATTGCCACCCGCAATCCCGGGAAAACCAAGGAAATCAGGGATCTTTTAAAAGGATACCCCATTACCATCAAAAACCTCGATGATTTCGGACCGATTCCGGAAGTCGTGGAAGACGGCGACACATTTGAGGAAAATGCGTATAAGAAATCAAGCTTCACCGCCCGCATTCTGGGATTTCCGGCTCTTTCCGATGATTCCGGCCTGAGTGTTGAAGCCCTTGATGGGGCTCCGGGCATTTATTCCGCCCGGTATGCCGGAGAAAATGCCACGGATGCGCAAAACTGCGAAAAACTCCTTAAAGACCTGAAAGGAAAGGAAAACCGAAACGCATCCTTTCACTGCGTCATTTCCATTGCCGTGCCCACCGGTGCGGCCTTGACCTATGAAAGCAGCTGTGACGGGGTAATCCTTGAAAGCCCGAGAGGCGAAAACGGATTTGGCTATGATCCGGTCTTCTTTTTTCCGGAGTTTGACAAAACCTTTGCCCAGATCTCCCGGGAAGAAAAAAGCCATGTCAGCCACCGCGGCAAAGCGCTCAGGGAAATGAGAGATGAATTTGACAAAGTGATTCAGTGGATTAACCAGCAGATGCCGGCAGAAGAAAAATTTCCGTGCAAGGAGTAACTTTATGATCGCAGACCTTGTTAAAAAAACCAGATCATACCGACGATTTAATGAAAACCACAAAATCGCAATGGATTCTTTAAAACAACTGGTGGATCTCGGACGGCTGTCTGCTTCGGCCGCCAACCGCCAGCCGTTAAAATACATTTTATCCGGCGATCCGGTTACAAACGAAAAAATTTTTTCCTGTCTTGCCTGGGCCGCCTATTTAAAAGACTGGAAAGGACCGGAAAAAGGGCAGCGCCCGGCGGCTTACATCATCCTGCTGGGGGACACCACCATCAGCACTGAATTCTGGTGCGATCACGGCATTTCCGGCCAAAGCATCATGCTCGGAGCCACTGAAATGGGACTGGGCGGATGTTTTATCGGTGCGATAAACAAGGAACGGCTGCGGGAAGAACTCAACATCGCCCCGGAATATAAAATCATGCTGATCATTGCCCTTGGCAGACCGGCGGAACAGGTCGTTATTGAATCCACCGCCGACACTGACGGCAACATCCGGTACTGGCGGGATGAAAACGGCACCCATCACGTTCCCAAACGGCCGCTGGATGAAGTGATTGTGGCTGAATATCCGGAAGGAAAATAACAATTTAAAACCTGATCCGTATGAATCCCATTACAGCAGCAGTCGCCGCTCGGATACGTTGTTGGATTTCAGGTTTCAGGTGTCAGTTGTCCACAATCTGTTAAGCCCTGACACCCGACACCTCAAACCTTCTTTTGCCTCCGGTTTCACGCAACCCACAAACAGAACCCTAAAGGCTCCCTTTGGTCAATCACGCCCGTCTAAAAACCCTTCGCATCATCACCAGCCCCCGGATGCTGGTGGCCCTGATGATGGGATTTTCCTGCGGACTGCCCCTGCTGCTCACCATTACGGTACTTCAGGCCTGGATGAAAGCCGAAGGGGTGGATCTTTCCGTTATCGGGCTCATGTCGCTGGTGGGGCTTCCCTATACGGTCAAATTTCTGTGGGCCCCCTTTCTGGACCGCTTTATCCCGCCGCTTTTCGGCCGCCGCCGGGGCTGGCTGATCATTGCGCAAACCGGTTTGATGCTTTCCATCATAGGTCTTGGCACCGCAAACCCGGCGGAGCATCCGGCCATGCTGGCATTTACGGCATTTCTGGTAACCTTTTTCAGCGCATCCCAGGATATTGCGGCAGATGCCTACCGGCGCGAAGATATCCCGGACGCGGAGCTCGGGTTTGCGTCATCGCTTTATATCAACGGCTACCGCATGGGCATGCTGCTGGCCGGGGGCGGCGGATTAATTCTTGCCGATCATATGCCCTTTTCCATGGTGTACCTGATCATGGGCGCCGGCCTGCTGCCGGGAATTGTCACCACCCTTCTGGCGCCGGAACCGGAAATAAACGGAAAACCGCCGGCAACTCTGGGTGCTGCGGTGATCAATCCGTTAATTGAATATTTCTCCCGGCCCGGGGCATTGTGGGTGCTGGCCTTTATTCTTTTCTATAAAGTCGGTGACTCCATGGCCACCACCATGACCACGCCTTTTTATCTGGATATCGGATACTCCAACACGGAAATCGGGACCGTTGTCAAACTGTTCGGATTCTGGGCCACCATTGCGGGTGCGCTTTTCGGCGGCATTCTGACGCTCCGGATCGGAATGTACGCCAGCCTCTGGGTTTTTGGCATTCTTCAGTCCATTTCCACCGCCTGTTTTGCCTTGCTGCCCCATTTCGGGCACAGCATCCCGGCTCTGGCCGCGGTCATCGGATTTGAAAACCTGAGCAGCGGCATGGGAACCGCCGCTTTTGTGGCGTTCATGGCCATGATGACGGACAAACGCTTCACCGCCACTCAGTATGCCCTGCTCAGCAGCCTGATGGGAATTCCCCGGGTGATCGCCTCCGCCCCCACCGGGTATGCCGTTCAATTCATGGGATGGGAAACCTTTTTCATCGTCTGCGCGCTGATGGCCATTCCGGGCCTGCTGATCCTGATGAAATCCTCGGCTTTTGCGGTTTCCGGCGGCGGAAAAAGACGGCAAAATTGATTTGAGCGGTTTGCTTTGATTTATTTTTTAACGTATTATATTATAAATGAATTTAGATTTTCTGATAACCGAACCAAACGAATAAAGACATTATATGACTGATAATTCAAAAGATATGACCGAATGGGACCGACACGTCAAACGGCTTGAAAAACTGGCTGACGAGCGGAAACAGATTCTTGCCCTTGAGGGGAAGCAGGCCCTTGATGCTATTTTAGACCACCCGCAGCCCAATGCCCTGGTCCACTCTTTTGCGGAAGAGGACCTGGTTTTTCTGATACATGATATCGGGCCGGAAGACTCGCTGGATCTGATTGCCATGGCTTCGAACCGCCAGTGGGATTATATTTTTGATATTGAATCCTGGGAAAAAGACCGGATCAATCTTTCCGCTGTCACCCAGTGGATGGATTTGATGCTCAAAGCCGATCCCCAAAGGTTTATCCATTGGGCGATAGAGGAAAGGCCCAATTTAATTGAATATTTTCTGTTTCACTCCATCGAGCTGGTCATCCGGGAACACGATCAGGATCCATCGGATTTTGAAGACGGGTTTATTACCTATGATGATATCTATTATTTCCGGATTCCTGAAAATAAATATGCCACGGATGCGGAAACCGATTTTAAACTTCAGCACCAGGAACTGCTGAACAAGATGATGCACCTGATGGCCAGCATGGATCATGTTTCCTACCAGCAGACACTGCTCCGCGCAGCCGGCGTTATTTCCGCGGAAAGTGAGGAGGAAGCGTTTCGCCTGAGAAATTTCCGGCTGGCGGAAAAGGGGTTTCTGCCCTTTCATGAAGCAGTGGGGGTTTTTCAGCCCATCCGCGTGGATCACCTGAAAAACCGGAAAAAAGTGATGCAGGAATACCCTGAACCCGAAACATATGTTCCCGCGCCGGTCAATCATGCCTCTATGATGGAAGGTGACAGTGTTTTCAGCCAGGCCCTGGGCAAAATATCCCACTTCAACATACTCCAGCAGCTTCACACTGAATTTGCCGGGGTCTGCAATCAGCTGGCAGCAGCGGAACAAAAACCCGTCCGCAGCCGGGAGGACTTAAAATCCATTGTCAAAAAAGCCAATGCCTATATCAGCATCGGCCTTGAAAGCCTGATCATCAGCAGCAAGACGGACCCGAACGCATCAGCCGCGGCTGCCCCCATTGATGACTATATAAAAACATATCCGCTGATTGATTTGTTCCGCACCGGATACGGCAGGGTCGCTGATATGCGTCAGCAGGCAAAAGCCTGGCAGCAGAGCAGCTGGTTTGCTGCAAACGGCCTGTCCCTGAGCTTCTGGGGCGAACGGCTGGTGGGCGCCATCGGCGGCCTGCTCATCAACCGGCCCATGTTTTACGACAGCCACCGGCGCGGTGATTTTTATCGGGAATTCGAAACAGCAGCAGACATTGAACAGACCGAAGCCGTTCTTGCAGAAACCATGGCCTATGACAGGCTGCTGGCGGCCATGGACATCAGTGACGAAGATTTTGAAACGGAGCGGTTTATCACCTGCGAAAATCTGCTGATGACGCTTTGGGCACGGCATTGCCTGGACTTATCGCCGGGCCTGGAACCCATCCCCATCGATCTTTTCCGGCCTTTTTTCAAAGACCTGTGGGAACCGGGAAAAACCCCGCCTGAAATCCGGGAATCCAAAAAAACCGATCTCCTGCAATGGCTGGCCGCCGAAAGCGGAAGACCGGAAGAAGAGATCTCAAAAGATCTTGGAAACGCCCTTGAAATCCTTTTTGACGAAATCGCAAAAGACTATGGCACCATCCGGACCGATGATCTGGATCCGCGGTTTGTCACGACATTCATGCTTTCCGATGATTGATAATCAATTTCAAATAAAAACAAATATATTAACCGAAATCCGTTAAAGATGAATTCATGAAAGACAATAGAGAGCAATCCCCGGATAATTACATCAAAACATTAATGGATATCAGCCGGGCCATCACGTCCGACCTGTTTCATGAGGACCTTCTCAAGCTCATTGTTCTGCTGACCGCCAAAATGATCGGCGCGGATATCTGTTCCCTCTGGCTGATCGATGAGAATGAAACCCCGCCCAAGATCCGGCTGAAAGCCACCCAGGCCATTGAACCGGCGTATGTGAAAGACCGGTCCCTGAATCTGGATGAAGGGGTGGTCGGCCATGTCGTGACCACCAAAAAACCGCTGATCATTAAAAACGTGATGCGCAGCAAACGCTTTAAAGAAAAGGAAATGGCCAGAAAACTCGGCCTGGTTTCTATGATGGGGGTGCCCCTGCAGCTGCAGGACGAAAAGATTGTCGGCGTCATCAACTGCTTCACCTCTGTTCCGTATGATTTTACCGAAACGGAAATCAATGCCCTGACAACCGTGGCCAACCAGGCGGCAGTGGCCATTTTAAACACGGAACTCATGGTCAAGACCAAAGTCATCCAGGAAGAACTCGAATCCCGGAAATTAATTGAAAAAGCCAAGGAAATCCTCATGGCCAACCGTCAGCTCAAAGGCGACGAAGCCTACCGCTGGATCCAGAAGCGGAGCATGGATTCCCGGAAGACCATGCGGCAGGTATCTGAGGCCGTCATCTTATCCAATGAAATTTTTCAGGAAAGCAGAGAATAATTATTTTAAACAGTTATCCACTTCTTTCTTACATTCCCGGCCAGCACCGTTCTTCAACAACTTCAGTAAACCCGGTAAAATTTTTCGGCCAATCATGATCTTGCCCGCAAGGGTCAATGGCATTCGCCCATGAATGGCTTTTGCCCATCCCGCTTCAAAGGAGATGACCGGCAGCTAATTTTTCCAAAAAAAAATTACCTTGACAAAAAATTTAATTCCACTAATATTTATATTTTAAAAATTAGTCAGCTTATACAATGGCGTGTAGGCAATGACTTATGGCATATATACGACAAAGGCGTCTATTTCCTGACTGCAACGGAAATAGGTGCCTTTTTTGTTTGATGGGTACAACGGTGTATTCAAAACTTAATGAGACCCAAGTTTAGCGTATTAAATTTAAACAGGAGAAAAAAACCATGAGATTTTCAAAAAGTAATGATGCACTGGGAACCACCAACCGGGGCAACCCCGCTGAATCAAGCCTCTGCACACTCTGCCGTGCGGACTGCAAGGGAAAATGCGAAACATGGCTGTCCAGCCTGGTCGGCCGTAAACTGTTATATCCGAGAGACTTCGGCGTTGTCACCGCCGGCGCCAACAACACCACCCATGTGGGCGTCTCCTATAATTCCCTCAGAATCCAGGGATATGCCTATGGCTCACACGGTCTGGGCAAAGGCTTGACCAATGATCCGGATGACTGTATTTTCCCGAATGTCAGCCTGGAAACCGAGTTCGGCAATGAAATGAAAACAAAAGCCCGCATTCCGCTGATGACCGGCGCGCTGGGCTCCACCTTTATTGCAGCCAAATACTGGGATTCATTTTCCATCGGCGGCGCATTGTGCGGCATTCCGGTGGTTATCGGTGAAAACGTGGTCGGCGTGGACCGGGAATCCAAAATCGGTTCCGGCAAAAACAAAAAGGGCAAAATCAAGAGCGCGCCGGAACTTGAAAGACGCATTGACGGCTATCTGCGTTATTTTGACGGATACGGCGCCATCATTGTCCAGCTGAATGTGGAAGACACCCGCAACGGCGTTGCGGAATTCGTGGTGGACAAATACGGCAACAAATGCATCATCGAACTCAAGTGGGGCCAGGGCGCCAAGGACATCGGCGGCGAAATCCAGGTCACCAGCCTTGATTATGCACTGTTCCTCAAGGACCGCGGCTATGTTGTGGACCCGGACCCGAGACTGCCGGAAGTGCAGAATGCGTTTAAAGAAGGTGCCATCAAGTCATTTGCCCGCCACAGCCGCCTGGGCGCAACCAACCTGGGTAATGTGGACCAGGTCCGTGAAGACTTTATGAGCAGCGTGGAATACCTGCGCAAGATCGGTTTCAAACGGATCACCTTAAAAACCGGCTCCTACGGCATGGAAGAACTGGCCATGGCCATCAAGTTCGCAACAGACGCCAAACTGGACCTCCTGACCATCGACGGTTCCGGCGGCGGCACCGGCATGAGCCCCTGGAACATGATGCAGAGCTGGGGCGTTCCGTCCATCAACCTGCATGCAAAGGCCCACGAATATGCCAGCATCCTGGCCGCAAAAGGCGAAAAGGTTGTGGACATGTCTTTTGCCGGCGGTTTTGCACTGGAAGACAGCATATTTAAAGCGGTTGCCCTGGGCGCACCGTATACCAAGCTGGTCTGCATGGGCCGTGCCATCATGATTCCGGGCTTTCTGGGATCGAATATCGAAGGCGCCCTGCATCCGGACAGAAAAGAAAAACTGGCCGGAAACTGGGACAGCCTGCCGAAAACCGTTACCGATATCGGCGACCATCCGGAAGAAATTTTTGCTTCCTACTTTGACGTTGAAAAGAAGGTCGGCAAAAAAGAAATGAAGAACATCCCTTATGGAGCGATTGCTTTCTGCACCATGGCCGACAAACTGGCCTGCGGCCTGCAGCAGCTCATGGCCGGAGCCCGGAAATTCCGGCTGGACCAGATTGCCCGCACGGACCTGTTCGCCGGTAACCGCGAAACCGCCGCAGAAACCGGCATCGCCCATGTTTCGGATTGCAATGATGAGACGGCCAAAAAGATCCTGAACTTTTAGCCCCGCTTATTACGGCATTGCGCGCCATTTAATTATGGTCAGCGATTAATTACCGACCCTGCAACGGCCATTCCGGGCAACACCGGAATGGCCGTTGCTTTTGGTGCAGCATCTTAAAAGCTATCGCCATGAGTTTCTGGATTAATTAACAGGTTGCTGAAAGGATTTCAAATCATCTCTATATACCGGGTTTTCATCGGTTTTTTCCTTATTTTAAGCCTGATATCCGGATATTTTTATTTTTACAACCAGTTCTGGACCCACCTGGACCCCAAAACCTTTGATTACCTGGTTGAATACAACGGCAGCCGGTTCCGGGGCCACCGGGGACAGCAGGTGCTCATTCACCGGGATTTTTATGCCGCTGCGGAACGGGTCAATCACTATGCCGTAAAAAACAACCTGCACCTGATCATCACCCAGAGCTTTCGCCCGCCCCGGAAACAACTCCGCAACACCATTGTCGAACCTGCGGTGAAATCCAACCACCTGGCCGGCCATGCCCTTGATTTTAATATGGTTTACGGCGGAAAAGTGTTTGAGTCAAAAGACCTGATAAATGACGGATTCCCGAACCTGCCGGATCCGCTCAAATACTTTATCATTGATATTCAGCAGGACCCGCTCATGCGGTGGGGCGGGGATTTTGAAAACCAGGACCCGGTTCATCTTGATGACGCACTCAACATCCATGACATCAACAGATGGGAATTGCATTATCACCAGTGCCTGACCGATTATGTGAATGCCGTCCCCAAATGGCGGACCTGGATTCAGGGGGTGCTTGTCAGGGTTTTCCCCGGAGAAATTCTTTAATACCTGAATTTTGCACGAGTCGGAGGCTTCCATATGCAAGGCATTTAACGGTGCAGTTATAGTGAACTATTACAATCCGTTAATAACGCAGCAGATGGGAGACTCCGGCTCGCCCTCTGGGTGAAAATTGATAAGAAAAAAAATAAAATTCTTCACAATCCCTTTATATTCATATGATAAAACATTTCTTATCAATTTTCATGCAAAATTCAGGTACTAAATCCCGATTGTCAAACGCCGCCACAACAGACTGACGGCCGCCCTGCCGTCTTTTATCGCACGGGATCTCTGCAAAAGGGTGTCCGGGTCATCGGGTATTTCCCATACAAAAATATACTGCCACGTGTCCGGAGAGTCATTTTCGCTCGCGCGAAATTCACCGAACCTCAGGTCGGACAGCGTCAGCACATTATCTTTCTTTTGCGCGACCCAGAACCCTTTTGAAAACCATTCAATAACGTCGACATTGGGCTGGCCCCGGTAGGGTGCGATCAGGTGCTCATTTCTCGGCACAAAATCAAACCGTATCTCATCTTCCGGACTGTCTGCAATGATGGAAAAATAGCCGATCAGGAGCCCTTTTTCCGTTCTTGCAATGTGGCGCCACAGCAGCGTGTTCATGGGCGTTGCGCCGGTAATGGATTCGATGACCCCGATGTTTTTTGCCCGGAGCTGCTCCTTGAATACGCGGTCCGCATAGGCGTGGGATGTCAGAGAAAACAGGACATACAGGGAGCTTACGGCAATACCCGCGGCATTTGCGCGCCACCCGGTTCTCCCGTTTGCCGCCGCCGCAATGAGGATGCCCGCCAGCAGGGGAAGCGTATAAAGGGGATCAATAATGAACAGGTTCGCGTGAGCGAATCCATAGCGTGAAAACGGAGCCAGGAGCTGGGTTCCGTAAACCGTAAAATAATCAAGGAGTATGTGGGTTGCAAAAATAAGCAGAACGCCTGCCATGGCATGATAAACACTCAGCGAATGCTTCATCCGGCCCTGCCGGACCAGCCAGCCGATCAGCAGGCCGCCGAACACCGCAAACCAGATGGAATGCGACTCCCCCCGGTGCCAGTAAAGCCGCTGAATACCGTCAAGAAACGGGTAAGCGATGATATCCAGATCCGGAAGGGTTCCCAGGGCGGCCCCCCAGAGCAAGGCCTTCCGGCCCAGCTGCTTGTGCCAGCACAGATGGGCCACGGCCGCTCCCAGCGTTGCCTGTGTTACAGAGTCCATAGCGCCTTATTCTCTCCTGCCGTTCAAAACGTTAATACTTTTTTGCATTTCCGGCATCAAAGCAGACACCGGACAAAAACATCTCATTTATACTAACCACTGTTTTTAAAACGGCAAACAGCCACCCGCTTCAGGGACTTTTGGGCAATCTTTTAAGGCAATGAAAGCTTTTCGGGAAAAAAATGAACCGGCGGGTTTAACGGTTGGGGGTGAGGATAAAAAAAAGGCCCGGGCTTCCCTGTAATCACTCCGCTGTAAACCGCATGAACGCAACAAGAAACCCGGGCTATATGTTAAATTTCCCATGAATAAAAAGGGAAATATTTAAACTTTTTTAAAAAATTCGGGCCATCCACGCTGCAAAAGGTTAATAACTATAAACATTCGAATATATTAAAGGTTTTAATGAGCGTGTTCTGGTTTTTATTTTTTATTCCGTGATAATGATTTTATAGGTTTGTTTTAAGTTAAAGGTTAATCCGGCAAAGTGGACAGCCCGAAAGTCTATTCTCTGCCAAAATCCATTTCTCAAACGCTTACTTGCTTTTCATTTAATATTATTGCAAACACAATGCCAAATTTTAAAAAATTTTTTATGCAATAAAATCAGACTCATAAAATTTTGGCGGCAAAAAAATCGCCTGAATTTCATTCCTTTTTCCTGGAAAAAGGAACGATTTTTCTTTTTTTCAGGAATCAAGATTGTTGGCGATGATCGGCGGAGGCAACGATAAAACGATATATTTATAATATTTTTAAATATTTATACTGGACAAGGACCGGTCTTTTTCCGACACCATCACTCCCATCCCCACTCATCAAAATATTCTCTTTTCATTTCTTCAGCCTGTTCCATGGTCAGGGGGCTGCCGGTGAGATACTCCCTAAATCCGGCTTCGCGAAACCATTGATCCGGCAGGGCTTCCTTTGAAGCATCCAGCCCTTCTCTGATGTTTAACTCCCGGAACAAGGTCCAGACCCGGTCGGCCCGTTTCCGCAGATCATCTGTCGAGGTGGGAATTCCCGTGGCCGCCTCATACGCCTGGGCGCAAAGATCGGCATTGTAGAACCGGTTCACCTGTCCTCTGGCGCAAATACCCAGAGACCCCAGCATGGCAAACCAGGCATGGGAATACCGCAG
>JAABSL010000288.1 GCA_011390415.1 Desulfobacteraceae bacterium | reverse complement strand
CAGGAACTCTGCGAAGAAGCCATTTCCCGGATTGAAAAAAGCAATCCGGAACTCAACGCCGTGGTCACTCCGATGTTCGATATCGGCCGGAAATCCGCCAGCAGTCCCATTCCGGACGGCCCGTTTTTCGGGGTGCCGTTTCTTTTAAAAGATCTGCTGGCGGCATACGCCGGGGTTCCCATGACCGGCGGCTGTAAAGCCCTGAAAAACTTTGTGCCCGACCATGACAGCGAAATGGTACGCCGGTTCAAGAATGCCGGGCTGCTGATTCTGGGCAAAACCAACACCCCTGAATTCGGGCTCAAAGGCGTTACCGAACCGGAACTCTTCGGCCCCTGCCGGAACCCCTGGAACACGGATCACACCCCCGGCGGTTCCAGCGGCGGGTCTGCCGCCGCAGTCTCATCCGGCATGGTTCCCCTGGCATCGGCCGGTGACGGCGGCGGGTCCATCCGCATCCCGGCCGGCTATTGCGGCCTTTTCGGTATCAAGCCGTCCCGGGGCCGGAATCCATCCGGGCCGGACCATGGCCGCATCTGGCAGGATGCGGTTCAGGAGCATGTGATCACCCGATCAGTCAGGGACAGTGCCGCCATGCTCGACTGCACCCAGGGAGCGGATATCGGCGCGCCTTACATTATCAGGCCTCCGCAGCGGCCTTATCTTGAAGAGATCGAAATAGAGCCCGGAAAACTGAAAATTGCTTTCTGCACCCGATCGCCCATTGATACGCCGGTACACCCCGAATGCATTCAAAGTATAGAAAAAACTGCGAAACTGCTGGAAGCCCTCGGCCACCATGTGGAAGCGGCGGAACCGGATCTTGACGGCAAGGCCCTGGCGGAAAGCTATCTGATCATGTATTTCGGGGAGATGGCCGCAGATATCAATGATCTTTCGGATGTGCTGGGCCGCAAGGCAAAAATCGGAGATGTGGAGGATCTGACCTGGACCCTGGGACTTCTGGGCCGAAGTTTTTCCGCCGGCGAATTTGTAGGCGCCATTCGCCGGTGGGATGTTGCCTCACGGAAAATGGGGGAATTTTTTCAAAAATACGATTTATACCTGACGCCGGTAACTGCCTATCCGCCGCCCAAAATCAGTGAACTCAATCCCACGCCCGCGGAAACGGCACTCATGAAGCTTGTCAACAAATTGAGCCTGGGCGGCATTCTAAAAGCCTCGGGCATTGCCGGGCAGATGGCTGAAAAAAGCCTTGAGAAAATGCCCTTTACCCAGCTGGCAAACTTTACGGGGCTTCCGGCCATGTCCGTTCCCCTCTATTGGACGGCGGAGGGGTTTCCGTTAGGGTCTCATTTTATGGCCCCTGCCGGAGACGAAGCCACCCTGTTTCAACTGGCCGCCCAACTGGAAAATGCGCAGCCCTGGTTTGACCGTCGGCCGGCGGTTTTGGACAAAAGCCCGCGCCGAAAAGAATAAAGGCCGGTGCAAATCAATGGTGAAGAACCAGAAAAAAAACTATTCCACGGTTTCAAAGGATTCAATAACAACTTCGAGTTCTTCGGGCATTTCCGGCGTTTTTTGGCCGGCTACCAGCAAATAGTCGGCAACTTCCGTAAAGCTGAATGATTCTTTGCCGCCGGCGGGGATATAACTGATGGTATCCATTTGCTGGGGCATCTTATCTATGTCCGGCGACGTCTGCCACTGGCCGACTCCCCAGAGTCCGGTGCAGGATCGGCAGTAGCCGGTAACAACCACTCTTTTGACATCCACGTCTCCGACATTTCTGATTTCACCCTTGGCATCAATGGTAAAGGTGTTTTCCGTATCCTGTCTTAACGTAAACTCCTGTTCGGTAATTATCAGTTTCGCCTGCTTTTTTTCCTTTTCACAGGATACCAGACAGACAATTGCTATCGACAAACAACAGACTAACAAAAAAAAACGGGACAAAGTCTTCAATTCCTGCCTCCAATATGTGTGATTTCCGATTGGGGAAATTCCCTATGGGATCGATTGCGTAACACTTTCTCGGCCTCAATTCAAATAAAAAGCATGCCTGACAGGTATAGATGGCTGAAAAAAACCCGTCCTGTCCGATCCAGCTACTTCTAAATAAGTACGTCTCAGAAACCATTATCTCTCGCAGAGACGCAAAGATCGCAGAGAAGAAAATCTCTGTGGGGCATTTAAGGTCAAGCCTTGATTATTGATTTTATATCATAGTTATTCGCTATTCAAAAGATATCCTAAAAATCTTTGCCCGGCAAAGCACAGGATAAATGGCTCCGGGATAATCCGATTCTCCATTGACGTGCCATGATCAAATTTATCACCGGGCTGAGCGATTATGTCGACCTAAAATCAATAATCAAAGTTTGACCCTGCGGCCTGTGTGTATTCTCAAGCGGTTTAATTTTTATCTTTGACATCATCCATTAATTGAATCTGGACCACTGCGCCGATAACAGCCAAAGAAATAAAAAAGACCATACTTATGACCGGCGACAATCGCAACACGCCGATAAGGACATTTACAATCACACCGGCACCGATCATCGCAGACAATACAATAATCGCCCAGTCGATAAATATGTATCCGACCACCGCCCCGACGGCACCGCCGAAAACAAATAATATAGCAGAGATGTCATTTAACCCAAAAGATTGCGCAGCCATGAGCACTATAAAAAAACCGGCAAAAAAACCGGCCAGAACAAAGGCCATTCTCTGGAGCAGGATGGCCACCAATGCCCCGATAATACCGACCCCAAGAGCCACCGTCACCTGAATCCATTGGGAAGAATACGGAATCATCATCGCGGAAAACTCAAAGCCCACCATGAATCCGGAGAAAGCCACAAACAGCCAGAAGAGTTTTCGTCCAAATAACATCAGCATCAACCCGATGAGAATATTAAAAAGACTCATTATTACAACCATTTAATCCGTTTGAAAATTGACAAACATAAAGGGGGCACCCGTTCCTGGCCATTACTGCAAAATTTTAAGAAGAGAAAAGGCAACCGGCCGGGATTAATAAATCTTGCGCCGGGCCAGGTTGGAGCCGATCACGGAAAAGGTGTTTTCCGCGATGAACAGGGCGGACGGATCAATGGTGAACACGATTTCTTCCAGCCGTTTGAGCTGAATATTGTTGACGACCGTCAGCACAATCTGTTTGGGTACACCGGAATAGCCGCCGACCCCGTTTAAAAGGGTGGAGCCCATATTAAACTCCTGGTTCACCATTTCCGAGATCTCCTTGGGTTTGTCGGAAATGACCAGCACCACCTTTCGCTGGCTGAACACTGACAGCGCATACTCCATGGCAAAGGAAGTGCAGAAAAGCATGATCATGGAAGCGATCACCAGGTCGTTTTCAAAAAAGAGAAAGCTGAATGCATACAGCACGGCATTAAAGAAAAAATAAAATTTACCCAGTCCGACATTGAATTTCTGATAGAACAGCACCCCCATGACATCCAGGCCCCCGTTGGAGCCAAGGGAGCGCAGCACAATGCCGGAACCCAGCCCGGACAAAACACCGCAGGATACGGCTGCATACAGCTGATCCTCAATATGAAAATTGATGTCGATGACGGCATACACACCCGTAAAAAAAAGCATCGAATACAGCGAATACAGCAAAAACCGCTTGCTGATAAATTTCCAGGCAATGATAAAGAGCGGAATATTGATTAATGCATACCAGAGACTGATGAGCCCCACCCCGCCGGCGAAATAGACCAGCGATGCCACGCCGAACATCCCGCCGGGGATAAATGCATGCTGAAATGCGATCCCTTTAAATGCCAGAGCAAGAATGAGCGAACCGACGGTGATCAGCAGCAGGTTCCAGGGGACCGAGGATGTGATTCTGGTATCCAGCATAATGGTATTTAATTACCTTGCATCAGCTCTCTTCAACCAGTTTCTGGTGGAGAATACGGATGCCGTTTTCAAAGTCATCTTCTTCAACCACAAACTGGATATCGATATCCCGCATGCATTTATGTATTGCCAGCACTTTAATATTTTCCGAATCCAGCGCATTTACCGCTTTGGGCAAAACTCCGGCTTCATCCATATTGCTGCCGATGGCGGAAATCAGGGCGACTTTCTTCAGCAGGATGTCCGCACCCGGAAACGATTCCCGGATGGAATCAGCCAGTTTTTTGATCACCGCCAGGGGTTCATCCACATAATGGGTCAGGGTGTTGGCATTGGTGTCTTTGGCCAGATACCGGATTTTAAATTTTGTAAAATGCTTCATCATCTCCAGGTCATGATTCACCCGGCCCACCATATCCTGATCCCAGCATTCAATGGCAGTCACCTTTTTACGACCGGCAATGATTTCCACTTTGGGCACAGCGTGTTTATAATCGGTCTGAATCAGGGTGCCGGGATGATCCGGCTCAAACGCATTTTTGATGCGCAGCGGAATACCGCTTTTGCGCATCCCCTTGGCTGCCTGGGGATGAATCGCTTCCATGCCCAGATCGGAAAGCTGATCCGCCACATCGTAATTGGTGTCCCCGATGGTTTCGACCTTACCCTCCCCGATCAGCTTCGGGTCTCCGCTTGAAAGATGAAACTCCTTGTGAATTATCCCTTCCCGGGCCTCAGTAATTACCGCAATTTTGCTGAAAGTAATCTCGCTGTATCCCCGGTCATAGGTGCCCATAATCCCCTCCCGGCACTGGGTATAACCGGTGACCACGGGAAGTTCGGATGCAAAATCAATATCTTCGAAATGATGCCGGATTTTATCGTCAAAAGCGAAGGTTTCCGTTTCCATCCATCCGCTCAGATCCACAAACCGGGCATTAATACCGCGTGCGGAGAGAATCTGGAAGGTGTTATGGGCGCTGTGGGCTTCTCCCACTGCACTGAGCATTTCCCGAACCGTCATCAAATGCTCGTCCAGCTGAAAATGACCGTATGAACAAAGGCGGGTCAGATCCAGCAGGCAGCTTCGCACCCCTTCTATCCGCTCCCGGACAAACCGGTCCGCAATGGACAGGTCCAGCCCCAGCGGTTCCATGTCCGCATTGATGCGGCACATGGCATCTCCGACCTTGGAAATGGCATCTCCCCATGTCCAGGACGCGTCACTGTCGGAAAACATGGCATACACCCCGGCTTTTCGGGATTTTTTATGCTCCAGCAGCATGTCCGTCAATCCGCTGTACGCGGAAACGACAATGATGCGGTTGTAAAGTTCTTCGCCCTTGCGGTTTCCGATTAAAATATTATCCAGCACGTCGGCAAACTTCGTCATGGACGTGCCGCCGATTTTTTCAACTGTATGGTTTCCCATTTTTTCCTCTCTTATTGGCCCTACATTTCGCCCGTCAGTTTTTCCTTCTTCTCTTCAAGCAATTCACCGATGGACTGTTCGATAATTTCAATACCCCTTAAAAGGGTTTCCTCATCAATCACCAGCGGCGGCAGGAATTTGACCACCTGATCATCCGCACCGGCCAGTTCAATGATCAGCCCGTTTTCAAAGCATCTTTCCGAAATCTGTGAACAAAAACCCATCTCCGGAATTTCCAGGCCGAAAATCATGCCCCGTCCCCGGACCGTTGCATTGAGCTCCGGAAACTTTTCCGCAATGGCTTCTATCTCTTTTCGCATGACGTCGGACTTGTATTTTACCGCGTTGCTTAAGTCCATGTCGTCCCAGTAATGAAGGGCTTCATAGGATGCGACAAAGGCCAGGTTGTTGCCCCGGAAGGTTCCGGTATGCTCGCCGGGCTTCCACTGATCCAGATCGGACCGGAACAACAGCAGCGCCAGGGGCAGTCCGGCGCCGATGGCCTTGGACAAGGTCACCATGTCCGGCTTGATACCGGATTCCTCAAAGCTGAAGAAATCCCCGGTACGGCCGTTGCCCACCTGAATATCATCGATAATGAGCAGGATATCATAGTCATTACATACCTGGGAGAGTTCCCGGAGCCATTCGGCACTGGCAATATTAACGCCGCCTTCCGCCTGGATGGTCTCGACAATTACGGCTGCCGGCAGGTCCAGCCCGCTGCTGTTGTCCGACAACAGTTTCCGGAAAAGATCCATGGTGCTGAAATCCGGTCCCAGATAACTGTCATAGGGCATAAAGCTGACGTTGGACCGGCTGATATACGCTTCATCCCGGTAAAAGTTGTTACCGGTAATAGACAGCGACCCCATGGTCAGCCCGTGAAATCCATTGGTAAATGCCACAATGTTGGACCGTCCCTTGATCATCCGGGCCAGTTTGATGGCGGTTTCCACGGAATTGGTCCCGGTAGGGCCGGTAAACTGAACTTTGTAGTCCAAATTCCGTGGCTGCAGGATCGTATCATTGAGTTTGGTCAGAAATTTCTTTTTGGCTGTGGTGGCCATATCCAGGGTATGATGGGGCCCTTTGTTTTTGATATATTCAATCAGCGCATTGTTGATGCGTTCATTATTATGCCCGTAATTGAGCGTGCCCGCACCGGCAAAAAAATCAATATACTCCTTGCCGGATTCATCGGTCATGGTTGCGCCCTCTGATGTTTCAAAGATCACCGGAAAAGAACGGACATATCCTCTGACGCGTGATTCAATCTGTTCAAAAATTCTCATGGAGTTTTTCCTCCTGTTATTTAATCGTTAATCTGAAATGGGTCCGATATGAAAAAGTTTTTCCGCTTCATGAACATTTTGCCCGAAATCCGCGGCTGAAAAGAAGTCCTCTTCAAACACAAACGGTGCGTCCAGGGCTCTGGCCGCTGCCGTGAAAAGGCCGATGGAAGCCTGGTTCGACGGTGTAATGGTGGCATCTAAATATTGCACTCCAAAGGCTTTTGCGTTTTGAAAAACCCTTGTCAGCAAATGCACCCCAAGGCCCTGACCGCGTTCTTTTGCATCCACCGCCACCTGCCAGACAAAAATCGTATCCGGGGACGGCGGCGGGATATAGGCAGTGACAAATCCGACCACCTGCCCCTGCTTTTGCGCCACGAGACCGGTCCTGCCGAAATGACGGCACATGATCAGGTAATGATAGACGGAGTTGAGATCCAGAGCGCCGGATGCCTTTGTTATTTCCCAGAGCGATTTACCGTCTTCAGTGGTCGGGTTTCTAAACACAATACCGTTTATTTCACGGCTGTTTTCCGTATTCAAGTTTGCCTCCTGTTATTGGATTCTGCATTGGTCACCGGCGATCGAAGGGATCCGGCATGTTTTCCAGAAAACCCCTCACCCTGTAACCGCTTACAAGTCCTGTGCCGCTCTGATCTCAGCAAGCAATTCCCGGCCCCCGCTATCCAGAATCTGAAAGCCGGCGTCCTCGCCCAGCTGCCGCGCATTTTCCTTTTCGCCGGTCACAATTTTCCTGATTACCTGCTTTCCATCCAGGCTGGTGAGCCCGGCGGTCAACCGGATCGTGTTCTTCTCACATTGCGCCAGCGCAAATGCGGGAATGCTGCATCCGCCTTCGAGCTTACGAAGAAAGGCCCGTTCCGCAGTTAAAATAACCTCCGTTTCCGGATGATTCACACATTGACGAATTTTTTGCTTCAAATCCTCATCAATGGAATCAAACACCTCGATGGCCATGCTTCCCTGCCCCACCGGCGGCACAAACTCGGTTACCGAGAGTTCGGCGGCAATCAAATGTTCATATCCCATCCGTTTCACACCGGCATACGCCAGCATCAGGGCATCGCAATCCCCGGATTTCATTTTTTTGATCCGGGTCTGAAGATTGCCGCGAATATTAACGGTTTTGACATGGGGATAAAAATGTTTCAGCAGGGCCACCCGGCGGACGGAAGAGGTGCCGATGCACAACGGCTGATCCGAATTTTTCAAAGATACCGAACGGTCCATGCTCACCAGCACGTCATTGGGTTTTTCCCGTTCGGTAAAGGCGATCAGGCTGAAACCGGGCGGCAGTTTCGACGGCATATCCTTTGCGCTGTGCACCGCCAGGTCGACTTCGCCATTTTTCAGCATGGCTTCTATCTCTTCGGTAAAAACCCCCTTGCTGCCGATTTTGGCAATCGGGGTATCAAGAATCTTGTCTCCGCGGGTTTCCATGGTAACGATCCGGGTTCCAATCCCCTGCTGATTGAGCATGGCAGCAACGGCTTCCGCCTGCCAGAGCGCCAGCTTGCTTTTTCGCGAACCGATTTTAATTTTTCCCATTATTTATCATTTCTCTGTGAATTCAAACATTTCAATGTAACCGCATTTTTTAAAAAAGTATTGATCATATATAGTGGTAAAGATATAAAATATCAAGTTAATCGTACCCAAACCCTCTATCGGATATACGCACTTTTCAACCCCCTCGGATCACGGAAACAGTTTATCGCAGAATGCCGTTGCACTATCTATGAGCGGATCTTATTTTAAAATTTGATTTCTTGCGTTAGTAATGTTTCATTTTATTTTTATAAACGCAGTGATTGCCGGTTCCGGCCTGGAAAGGGGCGACATCAAAGCAAAGAGCAAATAAATTTTTCTCCGGCCCCGATGTTTCAAGATGATTGAGACTTAAATTATTGAGCGCATAATCAAAATTTAAAAGAACAAAAATATAATTAATTGTTATTATTTATTTTTCGAATAAAAGAAATCAATAACATCCACAGCAAGTGAAATCAAGTATTTTTTTCTATGATTTTTTCGGCATAAATTTTTTATGCCATCGGAAAAATTTTTTTTAAACTAAAAAATTTAAAATAATACTTAATTTTATATTATGAAAATAAATATTATCTTATCAAATATTTATATTTAAATTTTTCCGGAATTCTGCCTGTTTAAAAAACAGATAGAAAAAAAACTATCCCCTTTAATGTGAAAGTTATTACAGAATTAGTATTATTATCACCCATCCTGCGCCAGAATGTTTTTCAGCACTTCCCGGACGCGATAATCGGGATCATCGGCAAGAGCCCTTAATATCGTTGAAACCCGGGGATCCTGAATCTGGGAAATCGCATAAATAGCCGCCACGCGGATGGCGGTCTCGGTTTTTCTTTGAAAAAACATACGCCGTCTGGGCATCAGGATATTTTCCAGGGGAAGAACAAACGACGGATCGGCAATCTGCCCCATGGCCCGGCAAACAGCCGCCACAATCTCTTTTTTGTCAGATTCGGCCAGAATCGTCAAAAGGGTTCTTCCTACCCCTTCGGGATTGAGTTTTCCCAGCAAATTAATCGCCGGTACCGCCAGTTCCGGGTCATCACCCCGGGCAAGTTCAAAGAGAAGCCCGATGACACCGGGCGTTTTTAATCTTTCCGCCAGACGAAATGCCGACCGTCGGACAATATCCGCTGTTTCCGACAACGTATCGGCCAGCTCCACCATCAAATCGCCGGTGACGGAATCAATGACATCCAGAATACGGGCCCGGTATTCCGGCCGGGTTTCGTTCATCAGCGATTTCTTAAACATCATCACGGCGTCTCCGCCCTGATTTTGAATCAATTCGGCGGCCAGACGCCTGGCCCGCATATTGCTCTCCCGCTTGATGGCGTCGATCAGCAAGGGCACCGTCCAGGCCCCGAGGTTACTCAGCAGCTGAAACGCCCCCTGCTGCCGCGCAAGGTCTTCTGACTTTAAATCATCAATCACGATTTCGATCAGTTTCGGTTCCAGGGGCGTTTCCGAAGCGGCTGCCGTCTCAAATACCGGCGAGGACCCGGTTCCGGAAAATTTTTTAAGTTTGGAAAAAATCCAGGCACCCAGCGCATAATCACCGTACAGAATAAACATCTCGCCGCAATCAAAAAGGATTTCCCCGGCCCGGCGGTTCAGGTCCGCATTAACTTCGCCCTCGAACAACGGTATTGCCTGATTCAGGATAAACTTCAGGTAGGAGACACCGGGTCGCCAGTCTTCCGGTTTTACCAGCGCTTCAAAAATATCCAGCAAAGCGTTTCGGTCGGATTCATTGCTGGTTTTATATTTTTTGCACAGCTTTTGCATCAGAATCCCGGCGTTTTTCCGGTCACCGGACAGGAACAGCTCTCCCACACGGTCCGGAAAACGATTGATATCAAATTCCGGCTCCGCTTTTTCAGGCGCTTCATCCTCCTGTTCGGACAGCATCTTTTCAACGTCTGCTCCCGACTCCATATCCGATTCGCCCGGGTATTCGTCAGAAACTTCATATGTCCGCTGATCAAAAAGAATGCCGTTTATCTGATTTTGCGCAGTCCGCTCCTGCCAGAAAGTTTCTTTCAGGTCTTTATCAGAAAAATCAGATGCCGCGGAAATAAATGCCAATATGTCACTTAACGTTACTTTGTTTAAAAAGGTCACGCTGTTTAATCGGGCATCCGCCAAAAGCTTTATAAAACCGCCGGCCATGGCTTCAAAGCCGGATGTATCCAGTTTGACGCCATTGACCAGAAGCGACGTTTCAATGCGGGCGATATTTAAAACCGGCTGTTTTTCAAAAAACACCGCCAGTTCAGATATCACTTGTCCCGCGGCTTCTTTTGCCACCGGGCCATGAGCGGGATAGAGTTTTAATTTGCTGTAAGCCCCCAGCAGGGCGCTGATGACCCGCTGGACAATTCCCGGACCCGAGTCGGCGTCAGCCCTTTGCCTTTCTCCGGACAACGCCGCAATGGCATCATCTTCCGTGTCCGGTATCGTTTCCGAATCATCAGAATCGATTTTTGTATACTTGACCTGCCGGGGATGAATGTGCGTGAGCTGATTTGTTTCCGAAAACGTTTTCCAGTAACGGGGCTTAATCTCCTTGGGTTCAAGCCGGCAGATACTCTTTAGCACAAACGTCAGTTCTTTTTCGGTGAAACCCTTAACAAAAGTGAGACTCTTGAGCTGAAGCCGGTCCCAGAAATCAATTATTTTCTGGGCAATGGACTGAAAGTTGCCGACCTCTATGAGCTGACCATTAATCAGAATTCTGTTTTTATCCGTGATAATGCTGAAGCGTTCGGTATCTTCATGTACCTTTTCCACCAGATGGGTCAGCTGATGCACCGAATTTACCACAGACTTGCTTTCCAGGGGATAGAGCCGGGTATTTCTGATCGCAACCAGCAATGACTGCAGCAGCTTCGGGATATATTTCAAACTTTCTTCATTAAGGGCCACGTCACCAATTTCGTCCGCACCCCCGGCATCCTCTTCGTTTAATACATATCGTGTCACTTCCTGATCATTGAAAATTTTCTGATTATAATTCACCTGAAGCTTTTCATAAATCTCAGCTTTTTCCTGATTATCGGACCGTTTATAATGATGGGCCAGAAAAGAGGCGGACGGCAGCAGATTATGCTGATACAACTTTTCCTGGTAGTCGCCAATCTGCTCATGAAGATTTTTTTTCTGTTCCGGCTGAATGCCTTCATATATGACTTCCTGAATATTTTTGCTTAAAAAACGAACGGTTTCATCATTATCTTTAAAATCCGAACGGAGTATGCCTTTATCGATAATCCGATTTAAAAAGTCGTGCACCATTGCGGATTTTTCTTCCGACACACCGGTCAGCATGCTCAAGGAAATGGCTTCCCCAAACGCGGACGTGCAATTCAGGAACCGCTGACTGTCACTGTCCAGGGAAAGAATTTTATGACGAATGATTTCTTCAACGGATTTGGGGAAATAACCTTTTTCCAGTTTCATGACTTTCCAGCGCTGCCCGGACTGCACAATTTTCTGATCACTGATCATTTTTCTGAGTATTTCTTCAATAAACAGCGGATTTCCCTGTGTAATTTCAGTCAACTCGCGGATCAGCCGCTGGGGCATTTCAATTTCCGGAAAAATGACCTTGACGTGCTGTTCAATATCCTGCGCACTCAGCGGCGTCATCTCAATGCTCTGTATCCCCAGGGTATCGCTGTATGCGGACCGGAAAAGCGCCAGCGGAATTGTTTTGGGACTTGTCTGACCATCTTCGGTGGCGGTTCCGCAGATAAACAGCACCAGCGATCGTTCACGCATAATCACCCGAAGCAGATGCAGAGACGCCGGATCACTGAAATCCATATCATCAATTAAAACCGCAAGCCGTCCGTCTTCCACCAGCATCACAAAAAATTTGGAAAATGACCGGAAGATGGCCTCGCGCTGAGGCCGGTCAATCTCCTGGGCAGCGGGATGCGCTTCGGCCAGCTGGGGCAGGATATTGGCCAGCCGTTCCAGATCCGCTTCCTCCATTGCTTCCAGAATGCCGATTCCTTTATCTTCCCGCTGGTTCATCAGCGCCATCACAATATAGGAAACCAGATAATAGGGGCGGAACGATTCCTGTGTGACACCGGAAACACGGACGGTGTTCAGTTTTGTTTTTTCCAGATTCCGTTGAAGAATGTCTAAAAAGCTTGTTTTTCCCATGCCGGTGGCCCCGTCAATGATGACAAACTGACTGATGCCGTCTCCGATGCCGTTTAATGCGTCATTCACCTTTTTAAACTGAGGCTTTCGGCCAACGATACCGGCGCTGTCAAGGTATTGCACCGCCTGCCGGGTCACCGCGCCGGCATCCGTATACTGATTCCGGCCGGCATGTTTGGCATGATAAAGCGCATTTTTCACCTGGCTGATCAGTTCTCTGCTGCTGCCGGCATCATCCGGGGCGGTTGCGACGCCGATGCTTACGGTAATGGGAATTTCCGTACCGGCTTCCGCGGAAAAAAAGGCGGTTTCATTGATATGTTCAATCAGATCCGCCGCAACAATCAAGGCAATGTGCTTTTTCATGTCCGGCAGCAGCAGCATGAATTCATCACCGGCATAAAGCACGGGAATTCCATTTTTACCGGCCACAGATTGCAATTGTTTTGCCACATGCACCAGCACCTGATCACCGACACCGCTCCCGTACTGGTCATTTATCCGTTTAAAATGGTCAATGTCTACGATCAGCAAAGAAACCGGCTGTTTGTCGAGGGCCTGCCAGTCAATATTTTTCTTAAGGAACTGATGAAGGTAGCGGCGGTTTTTTAATCCGGTCAGGTAATCTTCCACCATTAAAGCGGAGGGATCTCGTCCCACATTTTGCAAAAAATAAAGCAGCTTTTGATATTTCATGGATTCCCCTGAGGTGAATAATAGTTATGAATCTGCCTGCCCGGCAGAAATGGCCGGACATCACGGTCTGCGGTGAGTAATTTCTTGATATAACGTATGAAAAAACAAAATAATATTCAACATCAATTTGCAGAGGCATTTATTCCGCGAGCCGAACGCCTGCGCGAACAAAGTCACCGTGGGCGGAATCCCTTGATCTATAATCAGAATATGTTTATTTTATAGATATGAGTTTTTCTTTTTGTTGTCACTCTGCTCTATTGAATTTTCGGGCACTGATTACTTTTTACTGTAAATCAAAAGGAATACATCGTGTCACAAGGCAAAAAACCCCCTATTGTGCTGGCCGGTGATATTGGCGGGACCCATACGCGCCTGGCGCTTTTTTCCGGCAAAACCCGACCACCCGAGCCGATATTATCCAAAACATATGCCAGCCGCAACGCCCCGGATCTTTCGTCTATTCTGGACGATTTTTTACAGGATGCCGCATTTGACATTTCCGGCGCCTGCTTCGGTGTTGCCGGGCCGGTGACAAACGGGGTTTCCCGGATTACCAATCTGCCGTGGGAAATATCTGAAAATCATTTAAAAAACCGCTTCCAATGGCCCCGAATACACGTGATCAATGATATTAACGCCACAGCCCGGGCCATCCCCCTGCTGCAAGATCATGACCTTTTTGTTTTAAACAAAGGGATCCGGCTTTCCGGTTCGCCCATCGGCATTCTCGCTCCTGGCACCGGACTGGGCATGGCGCTGATGATTTTACATCACAATGCGTACCTGCCGATTCCGTCAGAGGGCGGGCATATGGATTTTGCGCCGAACAACGATCTGCAGGTCCGGTTGTGGCAGCACCTTCACAAGCGCATGGGACATGTCAGCATTGAACGGATATTATCCGGACCCGGACTGGTCACTATTTATTCCTGGATTAAACAGGCCGGGCTGGCAGCAGAACCGCCGGCGCTGGCGCAACGGTTCAAAAATGAAGATCCGGCACAGGTGATTTCCGAAACCGCCATTACCGACAACATTCCCATTTGCGTCCTGGCCTTAGACATTTTTTTATCTGTTTTCGGAGCCGTGGCCGGGAATCTGGCCCTGGCCGGATTCACCCGGGGCGGTATCTACCTGGGCGGGGGCATTGTCCCGAAAATTTTACCGGCACTTGAAGACTGTAAATTCATGTCCGCATTTGAGGACAAGGGCCGGTTTAAAAAAACCATGCAGCAAATTCCGGTGACGGTCATTCTCCACAAACAACCGGCTCTGCTGGGAGCGGCGGCATTTGCATTAACAAATGAAATCTGATCCAAGTTTAGCGATTTCAGAAAGGACCGACTAGATGCAAACCCTGATTAATGTTTCCAACCGATTACCGGTCACGATTGGAAAAACAATTGAAAAATCCTCCGGCGGACTGGTTTCAGCACTTGAAGGGCTTGGCGACCGGTATGATTTCATATGGGTGGGATGGGCCGGCGGATCGGTTCACAGCCGGTCGGAGCGAGAAAAAATATCCGCGGAATTAGAAGACCGTTTCAATTACCTGCCCCTTTTTTTAGAAAAAGAGGAGGTAAAACAATATTATACCGGATTTTCAAATTCCAGCCTCTGGCCCCTGCTCCATTATATTTCACCCTATGCCCGGTATGCGGAAGCGTGGTGGGAATCCTATCAGCGGGTGAACCGGATGTTTGCGGACACGGTGGCCGAACGGGCAAAACCGGGAGATATCATCTGGGTGCATGATTATCATTTAATGCTGCTGCCGGCCCTGCTCAGAGAAAGAATTCCCGGCGTCCGCACCGGATTTTTTTTGCACACCCCGTTTCCCCCATCAGTCGTATTCGCCTGCCATCCCAACCGCAAAGAATTGCTGGAAGGCCTGCTGGGCGCTGATCTGATCGGGTTTCATACGTTCACCTATTTAAGCCATTTCCGGTCCGCACTCCTGCGCATCCTGGGAATAGAATCGGAAATTGATTATATTTGCTGTGATTCCCATAAAACCGCCATCGGCGTGTATCCCATCGGCATCAATTATGAAAAATTTCGCCAGGAAATGGCGTCTGACAAATATGACCGGTGTTTAGACGATTATCGAAAAATTTATGCAGGGAAAAAACTGGTATTAGGGGTTGAACGGTTGGATTACACCAAAGGGCTCCGCCGGCGCCTGGATGCCATTGAACAGTATTTGAGCCGCTATGACCATACAGAGGACACCGTTTTTATCTTTATCAACGTGCCGTCGCGGGAAAATGTTCCGGAATATCAGGACCTGCTGGCGGATATAGAGGCCAAAGTCAGTCGGATTAACGGCCGGTACGGCACCATCGGCAATACGCCCATCCACTTTATTCATCAGTCCATTGATTTCAGCGCGCTGTGCGCTTTGTATTCCCTTGCGGACGTGGCCATGGTGACCCCGCTGGTTGACGGAATGAACCTGGTGGCCAAAGAGTATATTGCCTGCCAGACAGAACACCCCGGTGTCCTGATTCTCAGTGAGTTTGCCGGGGCAGCTCAGGAACTGCCCCATGCGATTATCATCAATCCCTATAATATCAATGAAATGACCGAGGCCATTGTCTCTGCGTTCGAATTGCCGGAAGCGGAAAAACAGGTCATGATCGATTTTATGAAAGAGCGGGTCATCAAATTTGATGCCCGGTACTGGGCCGATTCCTTTATTTCCGACCTGACAACTGAAACCGACCCCGCCCGAATGCCGGTGTCGACAACAGAACTGCCGTCCCAGGTCCTTCAAACCGTATTTGAAGCTGAAAAAATTGTACTGTTTTTAGATTATGACGGCACGATTGCCGATTTAAAACGCAGACCCGTTGAGGCCGTGCCGGATGATGAAATCAATCGGTTGTTTAAATTTCTGGAAGCTGACCCGCGAATTGAAACCTATATGACCAGCGGCCGGAAAAAAGAAGACATGGATCAATGGTTCGGACGCTATGATTTCCATTTAATTGCCGAACACGGCTATCATTATAAACTTCGTAATTCCGATCAGTGGGAGATTTCTGACCCGCATGCGGACCTGTCCTGGAAACAGCAGGTGCTGGACATATTTAAACACCACGCCGGTATGACACCGGGCAGTTTTGTTGAGGAAAAGACATCCTCCATTGTCTGGCATTACCGGAATACAGACCCGGAATACGGGTCCTGGAAGGCCAATCATCTATTGGCGACGCTCAGCGCGATGCTTTCCAATCTTCCGGTGGAGATCCGCCACGGAAAGAAAATCGTGGAAGTCACATCCATGCAGATCAGCAAAGGGATTATCATGGAACATCTGCTGCAGGAACAATCATTTGACGTTCTTTTATGTGCCGGTGACGACGAAACCGACGAAAGCATGTTTCGGGCGGCAACACCGGAAACCATCAGTATCAAAGTCGGCGCCGGCAATACGGCGGCCCGGTTTCGCGTTGCCGGCCCCGGCGCTTTCAGAAACGCCCTGCGCCGGGCACTTGAAAAATCATTCAGCCGAAAAACCAATCTCTAGGAGTAAAAAATGAACACTATCGATGCCATGAAAGCCCGCAAAAGTATCCGGGGATTTAAGCCCGATCCCGTTGACCGGATTACCATCCAAAAAATTCTTGAGGCCGCCGTTCGGGCGCCGTCGGCCATGAACACCCAGCCGTGGGAATTTTATGTCATCACCGGCGACGCACTGGACCGGATGAGAAAACAGATTGTTGAAAAACTCAACGCCGGCGCGCCCATGCAGCCGGACCATCATGTGACGGGCTGGCCCCCGGACAGCATATATCGCGACCGCCAGGTGAGGCTGGCAAAACAGCTATTCAACCTCATGGATATCAGCCGCGAAGACAAACAAAAACGTGCCCAATGGCTGGAGAGGGGCTTCCGGTTTTTCGATGCGCCCGCGGCCATTATTGTGGTGGCGGATAAAATGTTAAGTGAATCCGGTCCCCTGTTTGACATCGGCGCGGTGGTGAACAATATCTGCCTGGCCGCCCTGGAATTCGACCTGGGCACTTGCATCGAAGACCAGGGAGTGCTCTATCCGGAAGTGCCCCGGGAAGTGGCAAAAATTCCGGACACCAAACGACTGATGATCGCCGTTGCCCTGGGATATCCGGATCCGGATTTTCCGGCCAATCAGGTGGAAAGTGACCGAGTGCCGGTGGATGAGATCACCACCTGGATTGGATTTTAAATTCGGAATAAATTAGGCTTTGATATTGCGCATCAAGCCCTGTAAAGTAAATATTTCGATTCTTTATGGAACCATCACAACCTTTTAATTCTGTTTCCCGGCCCTATGAATGAGCAGATAAAACACATCAAAGGCGCCAAAGATCTGGTGTTTGACGCAGTTGAAGAAACCACGAACCTGGTGGAACAAATGCACGCGCTGGCAGCGAATCAATCCGTCCGGCCGCTGACACTGATCGAACCGCTGGCAACCTTGACCATGGCCGTTAAAACGGTCCATGACGCAACAGCGTCCGGTGTTTATGAAATGATCCGTATGGTGAACCGCGGCGTTCAAAAACTGCTGGATGCCGGTTCCGACCTGGTGATCAATGGCTGCGTGCCCAATGGCCAGGCGACTGACGCCCTGACAGCCACTCGACCGGCACTTCCCGGCAACAGCTTGGACACACACGCTTCTGTTCAAAAACACCGGGACCTTTCGTGCCGGGCGCTGACGTCAAAAAAATCATCAAACCGGGATTTTCTCATCAACCAGTCCCAAGCCATTCTCAATGGATTGTACGGTGACTATCTGAATAAAAAAGGCAATTCTTTAGATCTGGGAATGACGTTCAGGCACCGGGGCAAAATTCTGCCGGTAAAAAAAGAGGCCATGGCCCGGGCATTTCCCGATGCCACCGCCCGGGTCTGTATTTTTATTCACGGATTAATGTGCACGGAACAGGCATGGAACATCGGGGCTGAAAAATTCTATGCCGACCCGGCAGTTCATTTCGGCTCCCAGTTAAAGACGGATCTCGGATATACGCCCTTGTTTGTCCGGTATAATACCGGCCGGCACATCTCTGAAAACGGCCGCCTGTTTTCGGAACTGCTGTCACAGCTTATGGAAAATTATCCGGCAGATATCGAAGAGATTGTTTTGGTGGGGCACAGTATGGGGGGACTGGTCTCCCGCAGCGCGGCGCATTACGGCCAGGCGGAACAGGCATCCTGGACCGGGAAACTAAAGCACATTTGCTGTATCGGCTCTCCCAACCTCGGAGCGCCCCTTGAAAAAGCGGTCAATCTGATGGGGGCTTTGTTATGCGCATTCAACACCGCCGGCACCCAGGCACCGGCCCAGATCCTGAAATCCCGCAGTGTCGGCATCAAGGATCTGCGTTTCGGTTATACCATTGACGATGAATGGATGGATAAAGATCCGGATGCATTTCTTAAAAATAATCGTCACAATCTGCCGCTGCTGGATGGGGTGGGCTATTCGTTTATCGCCGCCACCGTCACCGCCGACCCAAACCATCCCATAGGGATTCTGATCGGCGATATTATGGTGCGCGTACCCAGTGCGGCGGGGCATGCGGCTGAGCCGGAGCAAAGAATCCCTTTTCACTCGGGACTTGTTTTTGCCGGTATGAGCCATTTGCACATGGCCAATCATCCGGATGTTTACCATGTGATCCGTAAGTTTTTGATTACAGCATAACCCGATGGAAGGATCAGAAAGTGGGCCAGAATATCAGAAGTTGGAAAATATTTGCGGGTCATCTTGCTTGACGATGGCGAAACGGTGCATAATGCTTTTTTTGACAGGTCCTTTA
>JAABSL010000287.1 GCA_011390415.1 Desulfobacteraceae bacterium | reverse complement strand
ATGCGACCGAGGCAGAAGCCTTTTATAAAATTCAACATAGAAAAAGTTTTTACACCCGTCGCACGGTCAAAAAAAAACAAAACAAAAATCACGGTCATAAATACTGTTCACGTTAAGGGTAATTTACTCGATTCGTTTTTGCATGTCAAGGTGTGATGCCTTATTTTTATGGAAAAATGAGAGAAAGTTTTTAAGGGAGAGCAGGGATCCGTCGGATCTGTTCGATCGGATCAAGGCTTTGCCAGATGCCGGCGGACTGTTCATATGAAATGCTTGATTTTTATCATGGAAAATATGACAGTCTTTCATGAACGGAAAAAGCGGGTTTAGAAATTCAGATGATACCGGCGGCAGCGTCCGAAACAGAAAGGCCTGCTGATAAATAACAGAATCTTAAGGAGGAACTATGTATATTTACTGGCGCATTAACAATGATTTGAACTGTCTGGGGGAGAGCATTCAATTCCATGATCCGGCCTTTATCCGGTGCTATAAGCAATGGAGCAGACAAAATGCCCGTGCCCTCGCAATGGCCGAGGATTTTATCGAAACGGATTTTTTAAGTATCAGTTTGAATTAAAATTTTTTGGTGGAGGAAACATGCCGTATTTTAAAATTGAAACCAGTCAGCCGCTTGATAAAGCAGCAGGTGAAATATTGTTAAAAGATGCCTCCGCATTTTTATCCGGATTGCTCGGCAAGCCGGAACGTGCCATTATGGTTGCGCTGAGTCAGGGGGTGCCGATGGTGTTTAATGAACGCCAGGACCCGGCAGCTTATGTTGAGTTAAAGAGCATCGGGCTGCCGCCGGAAAAGGCCGGAGAATTTTCCAAAGCGGTTTGTGAATTTATCGAACAGGCGATTTCTGTGCCCGCCGATCGTATTTTTATTGATTTTGCGGCCATCGACGGGAAGATGTTCGGGTGGAATAAGAAGACATTTTAAAACAGGCCTGCATGGGGAGTAAATCGTGAAAATCGAATCCGCAAAAAAAGTAACCGATTATCCGTATCTGAATATGTTTGAAATCGGTTATCTCGATACCCGGGGCCAAATGAAAACCTGGAATTTTGCATCCCGTAATGATCCGCCCAAATGCGTGTCCGGAGAATTTGACCTGCCGGATGCCGTGGTGATCGTCCCTTTCCATGATGAAAAGAACCAGGTGGTGATTATCAGGGAATTTCGGGTACCCCTGGGAGGGTATCAGTACGGGTTCGCTGCCGGCCTGGTGGATGCGGGAGAGACCATTGAAACATCGGTCCGCCGGGAGCTTATGGAAGAAACCGGGTTGACGGTGACACGGATAAACCGGATCAGCCCGCCGATTTATTCATCTTCCGGGATGACGGATGAATCCATATCAATGGTATATGTTCAATGTCGCGGTGAGCTGTCCAATCAGGGCAATACCGGTTCAGAAGACATTGAACCCCTTTTTATCTCCCCGGGGGAGGCTGCTCGGCTGTGCACGGACAGCCGCGAGAAAATTGATTTGAAAACCTGGCTGGTGCTTTCCGTTTACGGGCAAACCGGAAAAATTTACTAACCGGCTTCAGGGCCGTGGAAAACAATAATTATCCCATCTGACTTGTCTATTGGCCCGTATTCTGTGTTGCGATGAAGTTCATATATCTCGATATGCTCGCTCCATCGCGCCTTGAATACGAACCAATATCCTGCGCCATCCGGGGCAATTATTTCTTTCCACGGCCCTTAATAAAAACCAGCGTTTCCACATGGAGCGTTTGCGGGAAGAAATCAAACGGTATTACCCTGTCAATCTGAAAATTGTGTTTTTCAAGACAGGCCAAATCCCGGGCCAGGGTGCCGGCGCTGCAGGAAAGATAGACCATGCGGTCTGGTTTGTAACTGTCGATGATCCATTCCAGGACCTCGCCTTCCAGGCCGGTTCGCGGCGGATTCACATACAAAAGACGTCTTTTCCCCGGCGGATAGGCATCCGCCCATTGGATCAGCTGGGGAATGCGGTCTTTGCACCGGCCTCTTAAAATAGTCGTGTCCGGTGCATTTTTTTGCGCACAGGCTGCGGCTTCGCCATCCAGTTCCACTCCCATTACGTTATTACACTGCTGCCGCCACCTGACCAGTCCCGTTCCGATGCCGCAGTAAAGATCAATGAAAATATCGTCTGTCCCGGGTGATAAAAATGTTTCAGCAGATGACAGCGCCCGGCTGTAAAGTATGGGGAGCAGTTGCGCAAAAGCACCGGGACCGTAGGAGAGGTGATGTTCATCAACCGACCATGGCGCGCCGAAAAGCAGATGCCAGGTATTTTTGGCAAATACTTTTTTCCCGGTGCAGGGATTCAAGTGCAGCCAGAGTCCCCGGATGCCCATCTGCGCCAGCTTCCGGGTCATGTCTGTCTTGAGCCATGACAGATCCGGCATTTGTTTTGATTTCACTACCAGGGTAATCTGACTGCCGGTCTGAACAAAATAGGCCAGCGGGAAAAATTCTGGATCGGGCAGGACAGCGGAAAACAATAAAACCGCGTCCCTGATCGGCCGGGCATGGACCGGGCAGCCATGAATCGGGATAACGGATTCGTTTTTGATGAGCCCGAAGGCCCATTTGCCGGATTGCCACTGGGCGGACAGACAGACTTTTTTCCGGTATCCCCATCGGGCGCTTTCATCAACGGTCCGGATGGGGGCAACTCTGGATGCCCATGGCAAGAGTCTGTTTTTCAGCCAGGTTTCTTTTTGGGCCAGGCTTTGTTCCGGAGTCAGGTATCTGTGGGCACATCCCGGGCATGAGGGTTCGCATCCGGCAGGAAGCAGTTGTTGTTTGATTATTTTTTCCTGCATCGGCAGTTGTTTAAGTATACATCTTGCTGTCCGGTGCTCAATCCGATGGGGTGTTATCTGATCCGGCGACCGGCAAAATCAGGCTGAACGTGGAGCCCGTGCCTTCCTGGGTTTCAAACTCAATTGCGCCGTTGTGCGCTTCGATGATTTTTTTGGCAATGGCCAACCCGAGGCCGGTACTGGTTTCGCCGGCAGTGGGCCGGATGCTCAGCCGGTGAAATTCGGAAAACAGCAGGTGCTGTTCTTCTCTGGGGATTCCCGGACCTTCATCGGTCACGCTGAATTTGACAAATTCATCCTCCTGGGACAGGCTCAAAAAGACATTGGAACCGCTGGGCGCAAATTTAATGGCATTGGTAATCAGGTTGTCAATGGCCTGTCCCAGGCGGTGCGCGTCAAAGGAAACATCGGCAATGGGCGACAACTCCTGGTGGATGGTGATATGCTTTTTGTCCGCCTGCAATTTTATCAGCTGGATCCGTTCGATAATTAATTTTTTAAGCGACCCGTTTTTGGGGGACATCTGCATGTTGCCGCTTTCGATCCTGGAAATATCAAGCAGATCATTGATCATTGCCAGCATATTTCTGCTGGTTGAATGGATAATATCTAAAAATTCATTCTGTTCTTCATTTAAATTTTTGGTGTCCTTGAGCAGCAATTCGCTGAAGCCCCTGATGGAAATCACGGGATTTCTGAGATCGTGCGCCACAATGCCGATAAATTTATTTTTCATCTCATTGATGCCGGCAAGTTCTTTTTGTTTTTCTATCAGTTGCCGTTCAAGACGGACAATGCGGGCGCCAACCTCAATCCGTGCGATCAGTTCCTGGAGGTTGACCGGTTTCATAATGTATTCATCAACCCCGGCTTCAAAGCCTTTGATCATATCATTTTTTTCTTCTTTGGCAGTGAGCATGATAAAAAAGACATAATTGCTTTTTTTTCGCTTTTCCCGGATGCTGCGGCAGACATCAATACCTTCCATCCCCGGCAGGACCCAGTCAATGATCACAATATTGATGGATTGCTCTATGATGGACGTGTAGGTTTCAATGCCGTTGGCCGCTTCAAAAACATTATATCCTTTTTTCCTTAAATACTGGGATACCATTTTGCGGGCGGCAGCATCATCATCTGCTATTAAAATATTCATCATTTTTTAAAGGTCGCTGCGTAAGGTTAATACTGCGTTTTGCCTGATGCTCAATCCGATGTTAAATTGAATGAAGGGATTGAATTTCATCAAACGTGGTCAGTCCCCGAAGTACTTTTTTGATGCCGTCATATTCCCTGTTCCGGAAACCAAGGGATTTGCATTTATTTTTTATTTCATCGATTGGCGCAGCCTGTTCGATCATGGGTTTGATTTCATCATTTATCACCAGCAATTCGTGGACCCCGATGCGGCCCTGATATCCCGTGTTCCGGCAATACGGGCAACCCGCAGCCCGATAGGCAAATACTTTGGGCATGCCTTCAAAAATAAAAAAAGATGACAGGGTTTGGGCCGACAGCTGATATTTTTCTTTGCAATGATCACACAGGCGCCGCACCATCTGCTGATGGATGATGGCCGTGACCACAGAACCCAGCCTGCGCCGGGTGATATATAAGGTGTCAAACACATCAGCGGCAATGATGCCGGCAATGATGAATTTTCCGGATTCAGCGGCTGTTTTCAGGTCGTCGGTAATTTGAGGGTCTTTGATATTTTGAACATAAACCACATCCGGATGCAGGTTCAGGCAGGAGGTGACCGCATCCGCCCGGGTGAAATTCGCCTTGGGGTTTACCTGGTATTGTTCAACGTCTTTTAACAGCCAGCCGGGAGAATCTTCCACGGTCATTATTTTCCGGCCGTTTAAGGCGCGGATTTCTTCGATGATTGAATAGGCAAGGGTGCTGTAGTCCGGCAAGGTCGGTCCGGAAATGACGATCATTCCTTCTTGCGCGGACAGCAGTTCTTTGAGCTGGCCCAACTGTTTAACGGACAGATACATGTCGGAGATGTCGGGTATGGCGGATAAGGCATCCCGGTCCATGAGTTTTAAAAATATTTTTTCCCCGAATTCAGTGGGCAGGCTTAAAAACTGAATATCGAATTTCTTCCCCGGCGTCGGAAACATAATGCGGCTGTATTTCGGATCGGCTGAGCCGTCATCATTGACTTTTGCCATGTTCTTAAGGTTTTGCAACAGTTGCAGGTAAACATTTTTTTCAATCTGCAGCCGTTCATGAAATTGACCCTTTAAAATAAAATGTATTCGGGCAATGTCCTGTTCCGGATCAATTTGAATTTCACAGGCGTGCTCGGTGATGCCCAGCAGAATGAGGCAGACGTGGAGCTGGTTGATGGATTCCTTGCCCGCGATATCTTCAAAGGTCTTTTCGCTGATGGGATTGTCGGCTTCAAACACTCTGCTGGTGGTGATTTTAGTAAAAAATTCATACAATGCACTGTTGGTCCTGTATTCGTTTTCAATGGCCCATTCCACGTCCTGGGGCAGGGCGAATACCAGATTCACCGGTTTTCCAACGATGACTTCAATCTGTCTTTTTAAGGAGATATTGTCCGGAATCGGCGTGGCCACGGTTACTGTATCGCCCATCTGATATATGGGAATGACATAATTCTGCCGGGCAAACCGCTCGGGTATTTTTCGAACCACTTCCGATTGAAACAATGATTTTTCGAGATCCACATGGGCGATGCCAATGGAGTCACACCATAGCTGGCACAATTGTCTTTTGGTTCCGATGCCGCTCTGGATAAGGGTTGCCAGGACATCTAAGGCATTGCCTTCCAGTTCCTGCAAAAGATCGGATACAAAGCCGTCCGGCAGGATCTGTTTTTCTTTTAACAACTTGAAAAAAATCGGGTTTTCAATTCTGGGAGAGCTCATCATGTATTCTTTTTCAAAAGATTTGAGATCATCAGTTCCGTGATGGTCTTCTGGGAGATATTTTTTTCCTGACTCAGGTCCTTTTTCTGCTCGTGAACCTCATCATCAATTTCTTTGAGCATTTCAGCCAGGTTGTATTTTTCTTCCGGTGTCATGTCCCCTGCACCTGTTGTTGAAGTGATTTTTTATAGGCGGCCCAGGTTTTTTTGATGACATCCCGCATCTCATCCAGGGGAAGGTCCTTTCGGATGAATCCGGTGGCCCCGAGCCCGATGCAATCTTCCACTGTCTCTTTATCCGTCAATGAGGTCAGCATGATGACAAACGCATTCGGATATCTTTTTTTGATTTCAGCCAGCGCTTCTTTTCCGGATTTTACCGGCATGTTAATATCCAGAAGCAGCATATTCGGTTTGAGTTCATGAAACAATAAAACAGCGTCTTTTCCGTTGCCGGCTTCCCCGACGATCTCGCAATTCATGGATTTGATGACGGTGGTGATGAGTCTCCGGACATGATCCTCATCATCGACGACCATCACCCGCATTTTTTTCTTAGGCTTCATATGAAATCGCCTTTATTCGGATTCGGCAAAATTTCTTTATTCCTTTTATTTTACTATACTTTGTATGGATAAATTCTACAAAGTTTAACGCCCTCTGTCAATAATTGCAACCGATTATCGCAGACCGTAAAAATGACCCCCTGGATAAGGCGGTTCATCAAATGCCCGGTTTAAGGATAAATAACCCGAAAACGCCTCAAGTGCCGGGATCATGATGCGGAAAGCCCTGAAACAAAAAAGCCCGGAAGGGTTTAGAGAAAAACCTTCCGGGCGGGAAAAACATAAAATTAGTTTAAATTTAAATTAACGGTTAAAGGGCTTTGGCCATTACTTCGCCGATGACTTTGTTGAACCATGCCGGATTTTCAATTTTTCCGCCTTCGCCCACCACCGCCAGATCATACAGCAGTTTACTGTAATCTTTAAGTGATTCGTCTTCCTTGTTTTTTTCAAAAATCGCCTGGATTTTATCCATGACCGGATGGCCGATATTCAGCTCAAGAATCCGCTTGGTGTCCGGCATGGGCTGGCCCGATGCTTTGAGCAGTTTTTCCATGTATGAACTCATATCATAGGTGTCTCCGGACAGGCAGGAGACAGACCCTTTCAAATGGGAAGAGGGCTTGACATCTTTTACTTTATCGTCCAGATGGGATTTGATGGCCTCAAATAATGAAGAGAATGTCTCTTTTTTGGATTCATCCACCTCATCCAGACCCAGATCCCCTTTTTCCGCACTCTTGAATTTCTTTTTCTCAAACTCCGGCATGGACTGGATAACAAATTCATCCACCGGATCGGTCATGAGCAGCACTTCAAAGTTTTTTTCCTTGAGTGTTTCCAGGTGCGGACTGTTGAGGATGGCGGTCAGGTTATCGCCGGTGATGTAGTAGATATCTTCCTGGTCCGGCTGCATATTTTTTACATAGTCGGTCAAAGACACCCATTTGCCGTCTGATTTGGTGGTCTTGTAACGGGCCAGTCTGGCGATTTTTTCGCGGTTGGCCCAGTCGGAATGAATGCCTTCCTTGATGACCGCGCCGAATTCATTGTAGAATTTTTCATATTGTTCAGCATCCATCTGGTCCAGGGAATCGAGAATTTTTTTGACCAGGTTTTTCTGAATATTCCGGACCAGGGCATCCTGCTGAAGGATTTCCCGGCTGATGTTGAGGTTTAAGTCCGGTGCATCCACTACCCCCTTGATAAACCGCAGATATTCCGGAATCAGTTCTTTACAGTCGTCCATGATAAAAACCCGTCTGCAGTATAACTGAACCCCGTGTTTTCTTTCCGGCATGAACAGGTCAAACGGCGCCTGGGAAGGTATGTACAGGAGGGCGCTGTATTCGGTGAGCCCTTCCAGCTTCAGGTGAAGATGGGTCAGGGGCGGATTCCAGTCATGGCTGACATGGGTATAAAAATCCTTGTATTCTTCTTCAGTGACATCCTTTTTATCCCTGGCCCAGATCGCCTTCATGGAATTTAAGGTTTCTTCTTTAACAACGGTTCCTTTTTTAACGGGTTTACCGTCTTTATCCTTCACCGGTTTGCCGTCAGCATCGGTTTCATATTCGTCTTCTTCCACATCCATGACAATGGGGTAGGTGACAAAATCCGAATGTTTTTTGACAATCTGGCGGATGGTCCACTGTTCGGTGAAATCCTGTTCGTCTTTTTCCGCCGGCTTTAGGGCCAGGATCACATCCGTTCCCCGGGATTTTTTGGTGTCCGGTTCAATGGTATATGATCCGTCTCCGGTGGACTCCCACCGGGTAGCGGCTTCTTCGCCGGCTGCCCGGGTCACAATGGTGATTTTGTCCGCCACAATAAATGCACTGTAAAAGCCCACCCCGAACTGGCCGATGAGTTCGGGGGTCAGTGCATCCTTGCTTTTGGATTTTTCCAAAGCCTGCATAAAGGCCGCGGTTCCGCTCCGGGCGATGGTGCCGATGTTTTCCACCACCTCTTCATAGGTCATGCCGATGCCGTTATCGGAAATGGTAAGGGTTTTATTCTCCTTGTCCGGCGTAATTTTGATTTTGTAGTCCGTATCGTCGCCAAGAATTTTACTGTCGGTCTGGGCCTTGAAATTCAGCCGGTCAATGGCATCCGACGCATTTGAGATTAATTCTCTTAAAAAGATTTCTTTGTTTGAATACAAAGAATTGATAATTAAATGCATGAACTGTTTGACTTCAGTTTTAAATTCATGGGTTTCTTTTTTACGTTCCATTTTGACTCCTTTAGGTTATTTATTTCATCACAATTTGAATGGTTTCAGGCAGGGGATTAATTTTTTATAATGCGTACGATTTTGAGTTTGTCAAGTTCTGCGGCCGGAAGACCGCGTTGAATAACTTGGCGTAGGGGCGAATGGCATTCGCCCATCCCGGCATAACCGCACAAGGAAGTATCGGGTGCGTTTTGAAATGCCTTTTTTTATGAAGCCCGGAATTCCCTTTTTTTACGCGCGGTTCAATGGTAACGTTTGAAGTAATTGATTGCAAACCAATAACCGGTAATCGTTCACAGGGCACCCATGTACATTTTATTTGAAAATCTGACACAAAAGCAGGCCGACATCTGCGCCCTGGTGCTGTCCTCAGCCGGGGTGCCCCACCGGATCACCCGGTCCGGAATTTACTGGGACGTTCGGGTGGATGAAACGCACTATGACCGGGCCCTTGCGTCCATGGAACTGTATTTTAAAGAAAACCAGAACCTCCGGCCGGATTTTGAAGAAAAGCGGATTCATATTGGCCAGGAAACCATTATTTCAGGTATTCTCATATCTGTTTCGCTTTTATTATGGTATATGCAGGTGGAGAATTCGGGCGATGTCAAAGAAATCATCAACCGGTTCGGCGCATCAGCCGTCAAAATAATGGATGGGGAATATTTCCGGTCCGTGACCGCGTTGATGCTGCATAAGGATGAAGTACATCTGGTGGGCAATATGGCCGGTCTTTTTATTTTCGGCACCGCCGTCTGCGCCGCAACCGGGTGGGGGGCCGGATGGCTGATGATTCTGATCAGCGGCATTGCCGGAAACCTGTTTAACGCCTATATGTATGAAAGTGCCCATGTGGCCATCGGTGCGTCCACTGCGGTGTTCGGCGCCATCGGTATACTGGCCGGATATCAGGGTGTTAAATGGAAAAATCGTTCCGAAAAAATAAAAAAAGCATGGGTGCCTGTGGCGTGCGGGCTGGCATTGCTGGGGCTGCTGGGTTCCGGCGGGGTTAATGTTGATATCATGGCGCATCTGTTCGGGTTCGGGTTCGGTCTTTTGATCGGCAGTTTATACGGCCTTCTGGTAAAAAAAATCCCCGGCCGGCTGTTTCAATGGGGGTGTGCGGCCGGTGTGCTGGGTATCGTGTTCGGTGCGTGGTCGGCGGGATAGTTATTTATACTTCAACGAATAAGGGACTGAAGATGAAAAATATTGCGGCGCTGTTATTTGAAGCAAACATTTTGAAAAATATTCCCCGGGCGGGATTTCATTTTCTGGGAGCCGGCAAAGAGTCGGTGGCGGAACATTCATTTTGCGCCACCTTTATCGCCTATGTCATGGCCATGATGGAGCCCGAAGCAGACTCCCTGCGGCTGATATCCATGTGCCTGGTGCATGATTTGCCGGAAGCCAGAATCGGTGATCAGAATTATGTTCAGAAAAAATATGTCACCGTGGATGAAAAAAAGGCTGTGGCGGATGCCACCCGGCATCTGCCGTTCGGCAGTGACCTGACAGCCCTGATTGACGAATTTAACGCCCAGGAGACAAAAGAAGCGCAACTGGCCCATGACGCGGATCAACTGTCTTTTATCTTGAATTTAAAATCCATTGCCGATGTGGGTCACAAAAGCCCGGACCAGTGGCTGCCGGTGGTTCAGAACCGTTTAAAAACAGATATCGGAAAGCGGCTGGCGAAAGAAATTATGTCTACCACCTGGGATGCCTGGTGGTTGGATGGATATCAGGAATAGGGGATTTTTAATTCCACAATGGGTATTGATTTTTGATCCGCATGGCGATAAGCAAAGTGTTTTTTTGCGTAATTGTATGATTAATCGGTAAAATTTAAATTCGAAAAAGTGTTAAAAATGAAGCTGACGTTAAAAGAACTTGCCGCTGCATTAAGCATTCCACCCGGTACGGTTGAACGCTGGATCCGGCAGGGCAATATTCCGGTTCGTATAAAAGAGGGGGCTTGTGTTTTTAGTTTCCAGTCCCTTCAAAAATGGGCCAGGGAAAACAATCTGACATATCAGCCGGCAGGGGCAAAAAATTCAGCAATGCCGGCAGATGGGCCGGATACGCTGGCTGCCGCCATGGAACGCGGCGGCGTGTATTATAAGATAACGGGAGAATCCGTTCCCGAAATCTTAAGAGCCGGTGTGGACCGGATTCCCTTATTGGAGACACAGGGACAAAGGGAAACCCTTTATGAAAGTCTGCTGGCAAGGGAAGAATTAATGTCTACCGGTATCGGCAAAGGGGTGGCCATTCCCCATCCCCGGACGCCTTTGGATTACGGCGAGATTCCGGCATTTATCACCACCTGTTTTCTCAAAAATCCCGCGGATTACAAGGCAGTTGACCGGCAGCCGGTTTTTGTTCTGTTCTTTCTTGTCTGCCCGTCCTCAAAACGTCACCTTCAATTGCTGGCCCGGCTTTCTTTCTGCTTACGGGATGAGGCCTTTATTGAATTCTTGCACCATACGCCGGATCAGGCTGATTTTTTAGCAAAAATCGCGGAACTGGATCAGCGATTTGATACGCCGTAACCATTATTTAAAATATAGCATCATAGACTTAAGTTGAGCTGTTGCTGTGAAATTTTTTCAAGCACTTAAAGCCGGGCGCTTCCCGTCCTGGCGGTTGTTTTTTCATTTTGACGACCGACTGCTGCTGATCAGCATCGGTGCGCTGGTGGGGTCGTGCAGCGGACTTGCGGCCCTTGCCCTAAACCGCGGGCTGATCACCCTGTTCGAGCTGCTCTCCCATTACCGGCATTTGTGGTGGGCGTTTGTTCTGCCGGGCATTGGGGCTGCCTTATCCTCCCTGTTTCTTGAAAAGATAATGAAGGAAGGGGCCGGTCATGGGGTGCCGGAAGTGCTGTACAGTGTTTCCCGTTACGGCGGGCTGATGCGGTTTCGGTCCAGCTTTTCGCGCCTGATTTCAAGCTGCCTGACCATCGGCAGCGGCGGCTCGGCCGGGCCGGAGGCACCGGTGGTCATGAGCGGGGCAGCCATCGGCTCCAATATTGCGCAATTTTTCTCTTTAAATGACCGGCAGCGCGTCGCCCTTGTGGGATGCGGAACCGCCGGGGCGGTGGCGGCAATATTTAATGCCCCGATTGCCGGCCTGGTGTTTACCATCGAGGTGATTATCGGCGAATGGACGGCGTTGAACATCGTGCCCATTGCCGTTGCCTCGGTATTCGGGGCTCAGGTCTGCCGGTTGCTCCAGGGCAACCAGATCGCATTTACCCATTTGAAATTCAATATTGACCCGGTCGATACCCTGGCATGCATCGGGCTTGCGGTGGCCACCGCCGTTGTCTCGATTCTGCTGACCCGGGCATTAAGATTATCTCACCAACGCGCCCATCACATCAAACTTCCGATATGGGTGAAAGCCGCCATGGGCGGATGCGTGGTGGGGGGGATCGGATTTTTTTTCCCGGACGTGCTCGGTGAAGGGTATCACACCATCGGGTCCATGGTGGAAGGCACGTTTTCAAACGGTCTGCTCTTTGTTGCGGTGCTGGTCTTTGCAAAAATTATCGCCACCGCGTTTACGCTCGGATGGGGCGGATCAGGCGGCATATTCGCCCCGTGTCTGGTGATCGGCAGCTTTACCGGTCTGATGTATCATCGTTTTATAGATATTCTGTGGCCCGGCGTGACGTGGGTCAATGAAGGGTGCTTTGCGCTGCTGGGCATGGCGGGACTGATCAGCGGCATTCTCCAGGCACCGTTGACCGGCATGTTTTTAATCGTGGAAATTACCGGCGGATACGAAGTCATTCTGCCGCTGATTCTGGTGTCCGCAATTTCCACCACCCTGTGTCATTCTTTTGAACCCGCCTCCTTTTATATGAAGGAGCTGGTGGAAAAAGGTCATTTTCTCCGTCCCCGGACCGATGCCAGGGTGCTGGCGGACCTCAGTGTTGAAGAACTGGTGGAAAAAGACTGCATCGTGGTTCCCAAGGATATGAAGCTGGGAGATTTTGTTAAAATCATGCAAAAATCCCACCGGAATTTTTTCCCGGTGGAAGATGAACACACCGGAGAATTTCTGGGCCTGATTCATCTAGACGATATCCGGGAATATCTTTTTGACCCGTTTCTTTATGAAACGGTTTTTCTGGAACAGATAATGGACACACAGGTGGAAACAGTCGGATTGGACGATGATCTGTCAGTTGTTTTGGACCGGATGGATGCCGCAAATCTTTTCAGCATGCCGGTGGTTGCCAGTAATCGATTCGTGGGCATGATTTCAAAGGCAACCCTGCTTGATAAATATCGGAATGAACTCATTGTCCAGACCCATCATTAACAAAGAAAGGTGAAAACAATGGAAACAAGACTGCTTCATATCTTCAGAAATACACCCCTGGGCCGGGAGGTTCTGCTTCAATCCACCTATTTCTGCAAAACCATCGGGGTGCAGCCGATGATTTATATTCCTGAATTTATAAAATTTTTAATGTATTTTGAAAATGACGTCGCACAGATTGATCTGGACAGTTCCTATTTAACGGCTCCGGAAACCGCCCGCGCCCATGCGATAGACATTGTCCGGTCCCAGGGACTGCCCGAGCCGGAGTTTATGGAACCGAAGAATTTTACCGCCTCCACTTTGCCGGATATTCCGGTTAATTTTGATTTTATGTGCTGTCCCCGGTCCATCAGCGATTTATCGTCCAAAATCGGCCTGGGCTACCTCGGCCCCCGGGTCCGCCGCATTGTTCAGTCCGCCCGATTCCCGGTGCTCATCGCGGGTTCTGTTTTTAAGCCCTGGACGTCTGTCGCCGTCATGTTCGGCGGTTCCGCCAATGCCGTCAAGGCGTTAAAACTCGGTCTGCGGATCAGCCGCAAGTCCGGCCTGCCGTTAGATATTTTTACGCAGCTGGGCAAACACACCCATGACGATTATCAGAAAATTATTCAGCAAAAGCATCTTGCCAAAGACATTGACCAGCAGGTGCGGAAGTGGACCGTATTTGATTCCGGCGAGTTTGCGGAAAACCTCTACGATGTGCCCCATGATGCCCTTGTGATCCTGGGTGCCTACGGACACGGGATCATCAAGGAAATGCTGTTCGGCAGTGTCATGGAAAAAGTCCAGTCAACCCTGCCCAACAATCTGCTGATTGTCGGACCTAAATATCAGGCCGCCATGTAAGGGATTCGTTTTTTTCGTATCCCTGAGTTGAAGTTTTTCTAATTGAGCGTTTTATTTTTCTTTAAATTGGTTTATACTAATTAAAAATATTAAAACGCTCAATTTAGGTGAAAGATTATTAACTCATGAATCGTTATCATTTAATCCTGTTGGCCGTTTTTTTATCGGCCGTGGTATCCGGATGCGGTTTTTCCCATCAATATTCCGCTTCACAGGTCCGGGCAGAATACGCCGACGGTTCAGATCCTTCGGCCCGGCCGGTTTCAGATAATCAAACCCGCACGACCGGCAAAACCGCCGCCGACAAACCGTCTTCTTCGGAATCTCAGGTTGAAATAGATGATCCCCTGCCATTGTCCCGGGTGATGGAGATTGCCATTGCAAACAATCCGAACCTGCAGCAGGCCGTGCATCGTGTGGCCCAGGCCCGGGCCATGAAAGCACTTTCCGATACCGCCTTCTGGCCGGCGGTGGGGTTTTACACGGAGTATATGCAGGGAGACGCCCCGTCCGCCTACCTTTTCAAGACCATTGATCAGCGGCAATTGCCTCAAAATATTAATTTTAATGATCCCGGATGGTTTGAAAACTTTGAAACCGGCCTCAGCGCACGGATGAATCTGTTTAACGGGGGCCGGGATTATCTGGGATACCGCATCGCCCAACAGGATGTCGATATTTCGGACCTGGATCGGCAAACGATTATAAACAGCTTAAAGGCCCAGGTGATCGCCGCATTCTATGACGTCCTGTCCGCCAGCGAATTTGTTGACATCGCCGGGGCGTCGGTGGCCACCGTATCCGAACAGCTTCGGATTATACAGGTACAATATGAAGGCGGCGCGGTCTTGAAATCGGATGTGCTGACATTAAAGGTCCGTCTTGCCGAAGCCCAGGAAGCCCTGGTTGAAAGCAAAAAACGGTACAAACTGGCCAAAGCGGCCCTTGCCCATCTCATGGGATTTGATCCGGCCGAAGATGCAAAGGATCTGGCGCTGACCGCCCAGACCGCCGGGATCACCCTTGATGTGCCGGCAACGTATGAGGAAGGCATCATTTATGCGTTTGATCACCGGCCGGAGCTGGAAAAAATCAGAAAATTGCTGGTCAAGTCCCGGATGGGGCTGGATGTTTCAAAAACCGGCTATTTGCCCCGGATTGATGTGATGGGAAAATACTATGTCGATGACCCGCACATGGATTATGACCGGGACCGGGAAAACTGGACCGCGGCGGTTATGTTCAACTGGGATCTGTTTTCCGGTTTTTCCACCCGGGCCCGGATCAAAAAAGCCGATGCCATTGTAAAGGAGATGCTGGCTGCCGACCGTGAGGCCGCACTCAATATTAAGCTGGATGTCAAAAATGCCTACCTGAACCTGGAAGCGGCCCGGGCCCGGTACGATGTCGCTGCCAGCAGCGTGGACAGCGCGGAGGAATCCTACCGGCTGGTCAAAGAATATTATCAGGGCGGCGCGGTGACGATCACCCGTTATCTGGCAGCCGAGCTGGACCGGAATCGTTCCCGGATACGCGCAACGGCTGCTTTTTATGATAAAATAAAGGCAAACGCCGAATTTGCCCGTGCCATCGGTATGTTGTCGGGTGATATACCGGCCGACCCCAACCAATAAAATTTGAAAAAGATAGTGACCCCTATGAAAAAGAAAAAATGGATCATCATCACTTTAATTTTATGTTTTGTTGTTGTATGCACGATTTTTATCTTCCGGTTTTTTGCCGGGGACAACATCAGCCCCCGGGTGTGTGGGCCGGAAGAGCCCTTTGCCGCGGATAATGTCAAAACGGTCGAGGCTGAGCGGACCACGGTGACTGAAATCTATGATGCCGTGGGGACGGTGCAGCCGAGCACCCAGGCCCGGATCGAAGCTCAGGTATCCGGGCAGGTCAATGCGGTGCGCGTCAATGCGGGTGACGACGTGGCAACGGGCCAGGTGCTGGTTGTTCTTGATGACCGTCAGATGCAGGCCCGGCTGTCCCAGGCCCGGCAATCCCTGAAAACGGCTGTTTCCCAGAGAGAGCAGGCCCGGCAGGCGGTTCATGCGGCCGAAGCTGCGTTTGACGAGGCACAATCCGCCTATAACCGGGTAAAAAATTTTTTTGAAGCCAGGGCCGCAACGGAGCAGGATCTGGAGCAGGCCCGGTCCGGCTATCTTCAGGCCAAAGCCGCATTAAAGCGGGCTGAAGACGGCGTTTCAGGAACCCTGGCCGGTATTCGCATGGCCGAAGAAATGGTGGCCGAGGCAAAAATCGCTTTGGGCTATACCGAGATAAAAGCCCCGTCGGACGGCCGTTTATTAAAACGGCTGGTGGACCCCGGCGATCTGGCCATGCCGGGCAAACCGCTGCTGCTACTGCGCACCGAAGGCGGTCTGCGGCTGGAAGCCCATGTGCGGGAAAGCCTCATTAAATCGGTCCAGCCCGGAACGCAGCTCCGCGTGGAGCTGGTCACCCTGGGGCAAACAGTGGATGCCAAAGTAGAAGAGGTGATCCCCTATGCGGATCCCCGGAGCCGGACATTTTTAGTCAAAGCGGCACTGCCGGACATCATCGGTTTATATCCGGGCATGTACGGCAAGCTGAAAATCCCCCTTAAAGAGATTGATCTGGTCCTGATACCCGAATCGGCCATTGCCGAGATCGGGCAGCTGGAACTGGTCATGGTAAAAACACCGGACGGATGGAAGCGGCAATATATTAAAACCGGAAAAATGTATGACGACAAGGTGGAAGTGTTGTCCGGACTTTCCGGTGGTGAAACACTGAAGGTAAAGGAGCCGGGGAATGACGAGTAATAAGGGCGCCCCGAAAGGACTGATTCCCGGAATCGTAGAACCCTTTCTTTCCGGAAACCCGGCCATTATTCTGTTGATCGTTTCCCTGTGCCTGGGGGCCGCAGCCATTATGATCACACCCCGGGAGGAAGATCCGCAGATCATCGTCCCCCTGGCGGATATTTACGTTCAGGCGCCGGGTGCCAGCCAGGAAGAGGTCGAGAAGCTGGTGGCCACCCCCCTGGAACATCTTTTATGGCAGATCGACGGGGTGGAATACGTCTATTCCATGTCACACAAAGGCATGGCCATTGTGACGGTCCGGTTTTACGTGGGCGAGGACCGGGAGGAATCGCTGGTCAAGCTGCACAACCAGATTACCATGCATATCGACCAGGTGCCCCCCCTTGTCCGGGGCTGGGTGATCAAGCCCGTGGAAATCGATGATGTGCCCATTGTCAACCTGACGTTTTATTCAAAACGATACAACGACCATGAACTGCGCCGCATCGGCGAAGAAGTGCTGTGGCGCCTTTCCCAGATCCGGGATATTTCCAGAAGCTTCATCACCGGCGGCCGGCAGCGGGAGATCCGCGTTGAAATTCTGCCGGAACGGATGAATGGGTACAATACGTCTTTACTTCAGATTCGGCAGGCGCTTTCGGGCGCGGATGTGGCCATTACCGCCGGCCGGATTGACCGGTTCAACACAAATTTTGAGGTCAGCACCAATTCGTTTCTCCAGTCAGCGGATGATGTGGAGGAACTGGTGGTCGGCGTACATGAGGGGAGCCCGGTTTACCTGCGCGATCTGGCAACCATTACCGATGGCCCGGCTGAAGCTGAAAATTATACCCGTTTCGGTCATTCCTTTCGGTATCGGAAGGACGCCCAGCTGCAGGAGGAGCCCCCGGAATATCCCGCGGTCACCCTTTCCCTGGCCAAAAAACCGGGCACCAATGCCGTGGATGTTTCAAAAAATATTCTGGCCCTGCTGGATGAACTGAAAGAGAAAATCATTCCCGAAGACGTGGAAGTGCAGGTGACCCGGAATTACGGTTACAATGCCCAGGAGAAAGTCAATGATCTGCTGATGTCGCTGGGGTTTGCCGTGTTTACGGTGGTATTGCTGCTTGCATTGTCTCTGGGCTGGCGGGAGGCCCTGGTCGTGGCGGTGGCGGTTCCGGTAAGCTTCAGCCTTGCGCTGTTTGTGAATTATCTGTTCGGGTATACCATCAACCGGGTCACCCTGTTTGCCCTGATTCTTTCCCTCGGCCTGGTGGTCGATGACCCCATCACCAACGTGGACAATATCCAGCGGCATATCTTCATGGGCCGGCGCAAGCCGTTTTTTGCCACGCTCTTTGCGGTCAAAGAAGTGCTGCCGCCGGTCATCATGTCCACCATCGCCATCATCATCTCCTTTGTTCCGCTTTTTTTCATTACCGGCATGATGGGGCCGTACATGGCACCCATGTCGGTCAATGTGCCGATGACCGTTATTTTCTCCACCCTTTGCGCTTTGACCATCGTTCCCTGGATGACCTATGCGCTGCTGAAGAAGCATCCGGTTTCAGACGAGTCGTCAGCCGGTGATGAGCAAAAAGGAACGCCGTCATGGATTTTTAAAACCTACCGGAAAATCGTGACGCCGTTTCTGGAATCGCGATTCAAGCGGTATCTGCTGCTGATCGCTATTATCGTGCTGATGGGATTTTCCGTTTCCCTGGTACTGTTTCGGGTGGTACCGCTTAAAATGCTGCCGTTTGACAACAAGAATGAATTTCAGGTGGTGATTGATATGCCGGAAGGCACCACCCTTGAATCCACTGACGCCGTGGTTCGGGAATTTGAAAATTATCTGCGCCGGGTCAGTGAAGTCAATAATTTTACTTCATATGTGGGCACGGTCTCCCCCATGGATTTCAACGGCATGGTCCGGCATTACTATCTGCGTCAGGGGTCCCATATGGCGGATATCCGGGTGGATCTGGCGTTGAAAAAACAGCGGGAGCAGCAGAGCCATACCATTGTTCTGCGGCTGCGAAACGATCTGATGGAAATCGCCCGACGCAATAATGCCCGGATACAGATTGTCGAACTGCCGCCGGGGCCGCCGGTACTGGCCACCATTGTGGCCGAAATCTACGGCACCCCGGATCACTCCTATGACGATCTGATCGCGGCAACCGACCATATCCGGAAGATTATGGAACAGGAACCCGGGGTGGTGGATATCGATGACATGACAGCCATGCCCCATGACCGGATTGATTTTTTTGTGGATCGGGAAAAAGCCGCCCTGCACGGGATTCCCACGATGGCAATCGTCAATGCGCTCAAAATGGCGGTGGGGGGGGATTCGTCAGCCACCCTGCACATGCCGGATCAACGCCAGCCCCTGCAGATTAAACTCATTCTGCCCCGTAAAA
>JAABSL010000286.1 GCA_011390415.1 Desulfobacteraceae bacterium | reverse complement strand
GCTGCTGCTGAATGTTCACCGGGGTGACAATCCCGTCTACCCAGATCCGGTCGTTTTCAATACCGGCTTCATTGGCCGCATAAAGCAGTTCCACACACAACGCGGCGCGTTCGTTCTCATCTCTGGGCAACCCGTCCGGTCCCCACATCAATGCGATAAAATCGGCATTGTATTCTGCGGCGATGGGGATCATCTTTTCATATCGTTCCGCACGGCACATAATCGAGTTGATCAGGGGCGCCTTTGCCGTCGGTTTGTAAACCTTGAGACCGGCTTCAATGGCATCGATATTTGAAGTGTCCAGCACCAGCGGAATATCATCGACCACTTCCTGGACCGTCTGAATCACCCAGGGCATCAATTCGATGCCGTCTTTTTTCGCAGGGCCGAGATTGATGTCAATATAATCCATTCCCTGCTTTTTCTGAAAAAGGGCTTCTTCCTGGATCGGCTTCGGATCGCGCGCTTTAAACGCACCGCCAATCTTTTTGGACATGACATTTAAACTTTCACCAAGCAATAGCATTTGTTCTACCTCCATTTTTTGGATTGACGGCTGAAACCAACAACCGTGCAATCCGGTATTAATAAATTATCTTGCTTTCAAAAACGCAGGTAGATGAGGAGCTTCCCGCGGTCCGACCGTGATGGTCCAGTCCGGCAACTCTTCTTCAATTTCACCTACGATGGATGCGGCATATCCGGGAATAATCAATTCCTTGTGTTTAATTTTGTCTGCAATACCGCATTTTTTTACAAACATGCCGACATCATCGCCGGCAAATTTACCCGCGGCCCAGGCGGTCAGAACGGACAGACCTTCGGTATCTTTAATCAGCAGCCATGCCGGCACCTTGCTTCCTTCGATTTCGCCGGAAACAATAAAATAGGTCAGGGCAAAATTGGTGGTGATCAGCACCGGTGAGTTTTCATCCGGATTACCGATTTCATAGATCCCTTCGGTAACGGTCATCGGGCGCTGCGGATCGGTAAAGATATTGAGTCTTTCAAGCAGCAGGGGGAACAATGATTCGGTCGCAAAATCCGAAAGCACGGTGATGGCACCGTATTTTGCGATAAACATGGCCGCCAGCATGGTTTCCGTATCCAGGTTGGTTGCCATTTCACACGGGAATGCAATGGTCGGAAAGCCCAGTGAGCGGTTGCCGCCCTTCAGAGCCGCCCGGCGAATGACGATCTGATCTTCAAACGCCTGCTTGACATCACGGGAACCGGAATCAATAACCAGGTTTTTAATGCCCATGCCCACCAGTTTATCGGTCAACGGGATTAACCCTTCCACGGAATCGGCTTTAACGGCCAGGGGAAGGCCGGTTTCTTTGGCCAGCGCGCCGAAATCATCAACGGTTTTTTCGGTGGCCGCATAAATCAGCGGATTTTTGAAGCTTGTGGCTTCAACCGCCGCTTTCATGGCGTCCACATTTTCTGACATTAAAATCAGGTTAAATTCAGACGTTTCGGCAATGGTTTTAGCGACTTTGGCAAATGCTTTCGCATCACCGGCATCTGCCACTGCAACCATTTCCGGACGAAGATTAAACCCGACCCGTTCATACTGAAACGCATTCCAGGTGGCCAGCTTTGCTTTAAGGTCTTTGTCTTTGATGTCGGAACTGACCTTGGCCGCAATTGCTGTCGGGTTATAAAATGTTTTTTCATGTCTGTACAATACGGTTTCTGAGCCGATCGTTCGTTTTCGAACTCCTTTACCAATCTGAACCGGGAGAATCGGCGGTGCAGAAGCTTCCGCCAGTTGTTCTCTTGCTTCATCCGATACATAGGGGCAATCATCAAGAGATGCCTTACCGGATGCAAGGTTCATTGCAAATGCAAGACAAGTGGGAACGCCGCATTCCTTGCAATTGGTCTTCGGAAGGAGCTTGAAAATCTGTATACCAGTTAGTGCCATTTTTGTCTCCTTATATACTTAATCAATGATATCCATAAACAAAATTATCAAAAATGATAATCAAAAGATCAGTGTGATCAGTTGATACAAGCACTGCGGGAATTCAGCAAACTCCCGCAGTGCTGTTTTATTCATGATGAACAAGCCGGTTATCCGACCAGGGGCTCCATGTCGAGAGCCGGATGTCCTTTTTCCTGGAGGAACGGCAGAATCTCTTCTTCCGTAATGCCGACGGTTTCATCCGCGATTTTATCATACAGATCAGGAACTCCCATTTCAGCAGCTCTTTTATCGATGCGATCCTTGAGCTCTTCCTTGAGCATCTTGGGCATCCAGACCATCCGAAGCAGCCCGCCGTCACCGGTGATGAACTTGCCCTGGGTGATGTTGTATTTGGAATGACCCACAAATCCCGGAGACTGCGCCCCGCCGCCCATAACGCCGGCCAGGGTGGTAAACTTCATGCCGGACGGTGTTTCACCGGCATAGTCACGGCCTACGGTCATGACACCGTTGCAGGACGGCAGCATGGCGGCGATACATTCGCAGCAGCCGCAGGTGGTCATGGGATCATGAACCATGGAGTAGAAGTTGTAATGGGTAACCGCACCGCGGGAGGCTTTATAGACAAAGTCATTAACGCCTTTCCACTGGCCCAGCTTGGGATCGATGCATTCGCCTTTTTCAATGGGCTGGTTCGGTCCGGTCGGATTGATTTCAAAGGAGGCCTTGCAGTCCATCCAGTTGTAAGCGCCGCAGAGTCCGGTTCTTTCCGGGCTTACGGAGCAGACATGGTTGGGGGCAAAAGACTGGCACAGCGTGCAGGAGTAGAACAGATCCACATCTTCATCCGTCATTTTGTCCACCCGTTCGTCACGGGTTTTATACTCTTCACGGGCGATTTTGGTGATTTTGTCCACATCCGCTTTTTTCGTGTACAGGGTCACCTGGACCTTGTCCACGATTTTCTGGAAATCCTGATGGAACTTGGCATGCAGCACCACACCGATATCTTTTAAGGTAAAGCCCTTTTCCACAGCGGATTTGCTGATCCGGACCCAGGAAATATCCCGCTGCCCGATATGCATGATACCCTGGATGTAGTTCACCAGATGATGAATCTGACGTTCCATGATGGGCTCGAAGTCCGTCTGGAATTCACGGCCGGCGATCTGAACAAATATGGCCAGGGGAAAGGTTTCGCCTTCTTTGAGTTCGGTGATATCCGGTCCCACGATTTCGACCTTGCCGTCTTCGATTTCATTCATTTCCGCCATTTTTACCAGCTCAGTACACTGGGTCTTGCCGCCGCCGCACTGAACATGCAGGTCTGCGCCACGGACACGTTCCCCTTCATACGCCGGGCCAAAAGACAACGGAATATCAATTTCAGAAACCGTAACTTTAAGCCCGCGGACTTCAACGGATCTCTGTACGATTTCATCATGGGCCACATTGGCCACAACATGTTCATAGGTACAAATACCGGTGGGCAGAATTTCCGGAATATCCGTATCCGCCAGTGTTGGGAAGCCCCAGTTAACACAACCGGCTGCCGCAACACCCCATTCGGTGCCGATATCACCCAGCGCATTGACAAAAGCAAAAATTCTGTCTTTGTTGTATTTGAGAATCTTTCGGTAATCGCCCGGCTGCAACCCGCCAAAGGCCATGGCGGCCCGGTTGGCAAAACCGAGTGCGAATACGGCAGAGGAAATATCCGGACCAAAAGGCACGATACGGGTATTCCAGCCGATCTGAACATCCTGCTCAATCAGCTGATCAACAACAGAGGTGCCGTTGTGATTGGCCGCGCAGAAAATATACAGATTCCGTCTCTGATAATCTTCAACGATCATTTTGGCGATTTCAGATGTGGGTGCCGCACCAACGATGGCGGCAAAGCCCGGAGCAGAACCGTCGACAAACTCAACGCCACGTTTTCTCAAGATAACGTCATCCGCCGGACCGACCCATTTTTTACCGGCTTCCAGATCCGGGTCTTCCTGAGCGATGTAGAAATCGGGCTCCCGGACAATCCGAAGCGCTTCTTTGATTTCATACGCAAAAATGGCGGCCATACCGGCATCCAGCAAAGGCCCGAGGTACGGCAAATGGTTTTTGCTTTTCACGTGGGGCGGAAGCAACCCGCGGGCAAATTCCAGCGGTTTTTTCAGATCTTCCAGGGTTTCCACTTTCATTCCGGTCAAAGAGTAAATAACCGGCAGGTAATAACCCGTATTGGGAAATTCCACTTTTGTGTCTGCGTTATATGTCTGGAGCGCTTTCCGGTATTCACCTTCAACCGCTGATACTACTTTATAGCCGCCCTGTATGGCCGCAAATGCTACTAATTTTGACATGCTTTCCTCCTTCGTTGAGGATTTAATTCATTATATATTCAAATACGTATCTCGAATTAAGCTTCAAGTGCCTGACGATCGGCCATATCCATGAGAACACGTTCTCTGGCTTTATCAATACCCAGTTCCTTACGTTTTTTATCAATATGCGCAATCATGAGATGTGCATGCTTGATCGGATCAGCTTCCAGGTCCCATTTGCCGCCATAGATTTTTTCCATTTCTGTAGAAAGATAATCATGGAAAACCGGGGCGCCGGATGTGGGCAGGTGGAGTCCGAAGACAGTGTAAACACCTGATGAAACGAAATATTGGCCAATACTGATTGCTTTTTCACTCATCCATTCCGGTGCACTTCCCGCGGCGGGCAGATCACACAGGTCTTTTCCCAGACCACCGGCTTTAACTACTTCCGTTGCTGCCAGAAGAATCCGGCTGTTATCCACACAGGATCCCAGGTGAAGGACCGGCGGGATACCCACGGTTTCACAAATTTCCGATAGGCCCGGACCGCAATGAACGGCTGCGGATTCAGGTGTCAGAAGACCTTCCATGGCGCATGCAATGCCGTTGCAGCCAGTGGTCAGAACGATGACGTCATTTTTAATGAGTTCTTTAACGATCTTGATATGGGCTTCATTATGTCGGGTTCTGGCGTTATTACAGCCGACCACGCCGGCAATACCCCGGATACGCCCATTGATGATATTGTCATTTAAGGTAAAATAAGTGCCGCGGAACGTTCCACCCAGATGATATTCAATGGATTCAACACCAAAACCGCCGATAGCAGCGGATTTGTACGGCGGAATCATGACATCAGCGCCTCTGTTTTCGAAATTATCAATGGCCATGCGGACGATTCTATCCGCGTCTTCAATCGCGTGATGTTCATCAAACTCAATGTGCATTACATTGTTCTGTTCCATCCGTGCAATGGGATGAGTGGTGATGAGTTTGGTATGAAAACATTTGGCGACATTGGCCAGATTCTGGAAAACGCACTGAACGTCAACCACCATGGCATCACATGCACCGGTAATGATGGCCAGTTCCTGCTGCAGGAAAGTACCTGCCTGGGGAACGCCATGACGCTGGAAGATCTCATTGGCCGTACAGCAGATACCGCCCAGCTGAATGCCTTTGGCGCCTTTGGATTTGGCATATTCTATCATTTCAGGTTTCTGAGCCGTGGCAACGATCATTTCAGACAAAATCGGTTCATGACCGTGAACAATTATGTTTACATGGTCTTCTTTCATGATGCCGAGATTGGCTTCCGCTTGAAGCGGTGTCGGGGTGCCGAAAAGAACATCCTGGAGATCCGTGGCCAGCATGGATCCGCCCCAGCCGTCTGCCAGAGAGGCACGGGTGCACTGTTTCGTAATATTCTTGTAATCCTGATCAACGCCCATATGGGTCCGATGCATAATTTCAACAATTTCACGGTCAATATTTCTCGGCAACACGCCCATTTTCTTCCATTTTTCATACAGCGGTTTCGGGGCGCGTTTCAAATAAATCAGCTCACCGTCCGGTTTGCCCCATTCTGCAAGTGCTAATTCCCCGACTTCAACGGCTATTTCATAAATGTCTCTGTCTTTGGTCTCACCGTCCACTTCAACGGTGGTTGCAACACCAAAGTGAGGGGCGATTGACAAAAGCTTGATCGTATCTTTAATTTTATAAGCATCTGTTTCTTTTCTCGCTGCAGCGAGAAAAACTTCCGCTACCCCGCGGCCATGGTCGGAATGGGCTGCCGCACCGGCTGCTACCATTCTGGCAAAGTTACGGGCTGCGATGGTGTTGGCTGTTGCACCGCAAAGGCCTTTTCGTGTGTCTTCGCCTTGGATCCCGTCCTTGGGAAGCGGCAGGCGACAAGGGCCCATGGCGCAATTTTTACAACAAATACCCTGAAGCCCGATGGCACAGGGTTTCATTTGTTCGGCACGATCAAATACCGTATCAATTCCCAGTTGTTGAGCCCGCACGATCAGCTCTTGCGTTCCCACATCAATAGTAGCTGCAATCGGATCGGCCAGTTTCGGCGCCTTTGCAGCTTTTTCTTTTGTAATTTCTGCCATTAGAGGTTCCTCCTCATATTTTTTTAATATGTATTGCCGGATTCAACAGGTCCTGTTCAAAAACAGAGATCACCGGCAATTTAATTTATCATCAAACTCTTTTGTGAAGTTTATCAAGTCGCTCAATAATTTTGTCCAGTTCGCTTTTCTGTTCCGCGGCGGGTGTCATTGAAACCTCGCCGGATTTTTTGGATGCTGCCCGCTTGGCTGCATGTTCTTCCCGTTCAGCCGCACGTTTATCCCGGATGGCTTTTTCTTCTGCTTCCAGTTTTGCAGCGGCATCCTTTTCCGCTTTGGCCTTGGCTTCGGCATCTGCCTTGGCTTTGGATTCAGCATCGGCTTTGGCCTTGGCTTCAGCGTCGGCTTTGGCCTTTACGGCGGCTTCCGCATCGGCTTTGGCTTTTGCCTCAGCGGCGGCTTTGGCTTCGGCGGCTGCTTTGGCCTCGGCTTCCGGATCCGCTGCAGGGGCTGCTTTTTCTACTTTTTCTTCTTTTGCTTCAGCCTTCGGGGCCGCGGCTTTTGCCGGCTCGGCTTTCGCGGGCGCTGCTTTTGCCGGGGCTGCTTCCTTCTTGGGCGCCGCCTTTTTGGGAGCGGCTTTCTTTACTTCTTCTTCAATGGTCAGATCCGGCTTGGGCGCCATTTTTGCAAAATCGATATCCACGTCATCGAGCTGTTTTGCAATCGGAGCCACATCCTGGGCACTGCCGCCGTCTGACAGCAGATCAATATAGGATTTTACCAGACGAATGGCTTCCGGATGCCGCATGATCAGAACGCTTGATCCGGCCAGCAGGTAAGATACCGCACCCACGACCTCCATCAAAATGGCCCGGCGTTCGGGATCACCCAGTTCCGGCGCATCTTCGACGGTTTCTTTTGCTTCCTTGCATCTCCAGACTTCATTGGCCAGATTGTTGATAATCGGCAGCTGAAGTTTGTCATCACCCTGTGCCAGGGCAGCCATGCCAAGCCGTTCCATAACGGAGTAGGAATATTCCATGCCGTATCCCAGGCCGCCGGTGGTCGGATCGACAATGACCTTATTCAGCGGAACGCCCAGATTTTCGAGCAGAATATTGACCTGTTTGGCAAGGTTTACGTCAATGGGGGAAGATGAAATAACCGTATGCCCCCACCCCATGGCGCTGGCGCCGATGCCTTTGTGATTGGCTTCTTCAACCGGCCCGAGGGTCAGATTTTCACCTTCGCATGACTCGGAAACTTTCTTTAACACTGCTTCGTCTTTCTGGGGATTGGCTACGCCCCAGATAATCAGCGGTACGTTAATCGCTTTGAGCACTTTTTTAACGGTTTTTACCACATCGTCCGGACTGGCGTCCTTGTCGTTGGGGTCCGTGCTTTTCAGCTGAAGGACGATGGCGTCTGCGCCGTATTCATCCTGGCATTTTTTGGCCCATGCCGCCGGGTCCGAAAGTACATCTGCAAATGGTTTTTTAGCCGCTTCCGGCCAATCCACCGGCTCCATGTCCCAAACCTCCATTGCGATTTTCGGTTTATTGGGCATGTCGCCTTCAAATTGATAAAACGGATAACAACTGGCACCGCCAACCGTTATCGCATTATCGCCCTTACCGATGGTGATCGGTTTTATGCTTCCTGCATAAGATTCTTTTACAATTTCAAAGCCCAATGTTACATCCTCCTATAATCTAGTAATAGGGTTAACATCTTATCAACCTGGTGAATGCGGCACTTTTCACCGCATCCATTACCTTAAACATAAAACAGCCCGTTGCCGGGAAATTTTCTCAAAAAAACAGATTTTTACCCATGATTAAACGTCGCTAAAGCCTTAAGATCAGACAATTTTAATCACTATACAATAAAAAGGTTTTTATTAAATATTAAAAAATTTTGTTTGTCAATAACATGGTCACATATTTTTTTCTTTTGCCGTGAATACAGCGTTTCATTCGATCCGGTTAAATATTAATTTTCTGCCTTTCCGCCAGCCGTTTCTCCAATTTGGGAAACAGGTTCAGATCCGTATGGGGCAAAAACAGCGCGGCAATATAATTGTCCATGTAAGAGGCGGTTTCGGAAAATTCAAAATTGGTCATGCGCGCCAAAGTATCGCCCACATCACTCCGGATACGGTTGGTCAGGGAACTCATGCGGGCCCCGAGCAGAGAGCCGTTGCCGATAAACGTTACTTTTTCATGATCAATTTCCGGCAACAGGCCGATGACCATGCATTTTTCCAGATCCACAAAACTGCCGAATCCGCCGGCCAGGATGATACGATCCAGGTCGGCAATGCTCATACCGACTTCCTTGAGCAGCGTCATGCAGCCGCTGTACATGGCCCCTTTGGCCCGGATCAGATTATCAATATCAATTTCCGATAACACAATATCCCGATCCACGCCGCTGACATCTTCCCAGGCCAGTACATACTCATATACGCCATCGGCTTCCCGAATCCGGGGGGTTTCCAGGTCCCGGTTGAACTTACCACTATTGTTGATAATGCCCATTTCAAACATGGTGGCCACAATGGTGATCAGGCCGCTGCCGCAAATGCCCTTGGGACGCACATCGCCGATGGTGATATTCATGGGCTCCAGGGTTATGGGATCAATGGAGAAATCCTCAATCGCCCCTTTGGCCGCCCGCATTCCCATCTTGATTCCGCCCCCTTCAAATGCCGGGCCGGCGGAACAGGCCGCACAGACCAGCCAGTCCTTGTTGCCGATCACGATTTCCGCGTTGGTGCCGATATCCATATACAGGGTCAATTCTTCGTCATGTCCCATCCCGGAGCCCATTACACCGGCCACAATATCGCCCCCCACGTAACTGGACACCTGGGGATATACCAGGGCCGTGACATGATGCGGCAGATTCAATCCCATCCGGAATGCCTTCACCTGCGGATACAAAGTAGCGGCGGGAACATAGGGCGCCCGGCGGATGTACCGGGGATTCACATTTAAAAACAGCTGGGTCATGGTGGTGTTGCCGGCAAGGGTAATGGTGGAAATTTCATCCGGATTGACTTCAGACCGTTTTACGATCTTATCAATCACTTTATTGATCGTTCCCACAACCTTTTCATTTAATGTTTCCAGTCCGCCTTCTTTTTCAGCATAGACGATCCGGCTGATGACATCTTCCCCATAGCTGATCTGGGCATTAAAATCCCCATGCTGGGCCAGCACCTCTCCGGTAATCAGGTCAATCATCTGTCCGTATACCGTGGTGGTTCCGATATCAATGGCAATGGCATAATTATGGTCTGTAGTATTTCCGGGTTCGATGTTAATCACATGATTTTTGCCCTCCGAACGGACCGGCCGGGCAATGGTGACCGTGACCTTAAAATCCTGCGCCCGCAGCACGTCCGGAATTTTTCGGATAACGGACATATCGAATTCCAGCCGGTGCTCGTTATGTTTGGTGCGCAGGGCATTCACGATCCTCGGGACATCCGCCATATTATCGATTTTAGTCGGTTGCGGCAGTTCCAGATATATCTGTTCCACCGGCGGCACAAACAGGCCCTGTTCTTTCAGGTCCTCCAGGTTGCGCTCTTTAATTCTGGCGGTTTGCCGGGGGGTTGCCATTTTATTCAGCACACTTGCATCAATCTCGGACTCCACCGGAATCCGGATGGTCAGATCACTTTTCACCTTTGATAAACAGGCCAGCCGGTAACCCTTGTCAATATCTACCCGGTTCAGTTTTTCAGAGACACCGCCGTCCACTTCACCGGATTCCACAAGCACGCGGCACTTGCCGCAAACCCCTTCTCCGCCGCAGGACGCGTTAATATGCACGCCGGCACTCATGGCCGCCCGTATAAGAGATTCCCCTCCTTTTACTGACACTTCCTTTTCGTGGGGAAGAAAATTTACATTAAATTCAGTCATTTCATTACTCCATCACCAGCCGGAAAGAATTAATTACACACTTGGAAAATTTTAAGCATATGCTACAAAAAATCAAGGGTCAATCCTGAAAATAAAAAAATCAAAACAAACCTGTTCTTTGCGTTTTCGGGGCTCCGGAAACCAAAAAAGCTTAAGAATAACCCGTCACCCATTTTTGCCTTCCTGAAGCGCAATATACTGTTTTTTGGCCCATCGCAGAAAAACATACAACGCCACAAATGCCATCAGTGTGATGCCGAACATCGCCGGATTCCAATCCGCCGCTGACCGCCCCAGCAAGACAAAAGGAATACACATGGTTCCCTGAATAATCCAGTTCAGCCAGAAACAATAGCGAAATTCAACACCGGCCAGGGGCAGCATATAAATTTTAACCACATAAGGAAAAACAGGGAACGTCAGAAAAAGAAAACTGAAGATAAAGGCTTTGTCTTTGGGCACTTCGGGAATCTGGTAATTTTTGCGTTTAACCAGATAATTGACCAGCGGCCTGCGCACGGTAAGCGCCAGAAAATAGGCAATTAATAGATGAAGCGGCATAATCACCATCAGCAGCAGCAGCCCTTTAAAAAAGCCGAACTTAATCCCGATCAGTAATAAAAAAAGGCTCAGGGGTGCGCCTGCCAGCGGCAGAAGGACAAACATCGGGATAAAAAATTCCGTGGGTGTTTTTTCATTTATTACCGTCGTCACCTGCTGATACAGGTCAAATTCAATCAGAATCCAGACCGCTGCGACAATGACTGCAAGTGCCGCGGCGGACAGCACCATTTTATATTTGTGATTTTGAAATATTTGGTTTAACTGCATTAAATTATTAATTTCACAATTATATCTTTACGGAAAATCCCCAAAAAAAAATTCCTACCATGATTTTATTGAAAAGAAAACTGATTTTCGATCAGGCGTTAAGGGTGCTGATTATCGCTGCCCTGAGCGTCCGGTTAAAATGTGCAACGGATTTTTTTATGCCGTATCATCCGGTTCTTCAACCGTTTCACCCATTTTTTCCAGATCACTGCGGTAATTAATGACTTTTGCCGACCACTTGGCCGCTTTCCGGGCGGACTTTACGGCAGTTTCATGCGCGGACAGGGCCTCTTTGTTTAATTGTCTGACGGATTCCTCATCTGCGCCTGAAAGCGCGGCAGCCTGCAGTTTTTTCAATTTCTCTTCCGCCAGCAAGGCCGCATCTTCCGCCTCCGTTTCCGCCTTACGGGCCTTTTTCAAAGCACCGTAATAGGTATCTTTTGCTGCGGCAAGATCGGCCACGCTGCCCTCGTCGGGTTCGGCGACCAGGTCGATATCTTTTGCGGCCATCACGGCAACAGCGGTTTTCAAGCGGGAAAGCAGCAGATCCAGAGAGTTTCCAAAAGAATCCAGGGGGGTAAAATTTTTCAGCCGGAAGGGGAAAAACACCAGCGCCGCATCCTCGGAATACGCGACAATTGTATTGGTATCCCGGGTCGGTACAATCTCCGGCACGGCATCAATGCGAAAATCGGAAAGGGCTTTTTCCAGTTCGGCCACTGTTTTTTCAGACCCTTTGTCATAAATCATGTCCAGCACCCGGATACGGGCATCATGCCACATGGAATGCCGCGTCAGAATATATGCAAAAAGCAGCATCAGCCGGCTTGACGCATCTCCCTGCCACCATACATCAATACGCCTTTCGTCTTCCCGGCGTTGTGCCAGGTGGTCCCAGTCTCCTTCACGGGTGCTTAAAAGCATAATATTATATTCCTGGCGAAATGCAATCCGCATGTAACGCCCGAGTTCTCTGGCATTTTCATTCGATTCAAACCGCGGCTGGGGCTCTATCCAGTTGGCCAGAATGGTATTGGGATGAACCGGTCCGATACCGTAAGACTGCAACAGGGAATGAATGCCTGCTTCCAGATCGGGGGTGGTGATTACAAGGGGAAACATTTCCGCTGTTTCCTCTTTGATGTCCTTCTTAAGCTCGTCTTCCACGGTTTTCCGGCGTTTGCGCATACCCGCCCCTTCGCCTTCAAGCACCTGAACGGCTGTTGCAAAACCGCTGGCCCCTTGCAGCCATGAAGCAAACTGAATAATGCCCCGCCGCCGCCTGGAATCATTGGTAAAGACCAGCAACTGGGGACGCCAGTTCCGGGGATGTTCGGTTTCGTCCGCTGCCGCCAGCAGATGCTGCCGGACCTTTTTCAAATGATAGGAACGCTGGCTGTCGGCCCACCTGGCGGGCCCGGCCGTTCTTTTCAGGTACTGATAGATGGCCGTCAAAAAACCGATGGCAACCACACCGGCGGTGACATTGACGGCCAGCATGGCCACCAGGCAGGCAATGCCGCCGGCAAGACTGACGCGATAGTCATACAACTTAAACCGGGGGCGAAACGACGGGCTGTCCGATCGGGCTTCAAAAAACGTCGCATAATTCAACAGGCCGTAGGACATCAGAAAAAACATGGATACGACGGGCGCAATCAGGTTCAGTCTGCCCATGGCAATTGTGCCTAAAGCAATCCCGCATGCAAGCAGGACGCCGCGCCGGGGGTTGTCAGACGGGCCGGCCCCCTTGGAGAATGGAGACAGCACCGGGAATATACGGTCCTTTGCCAGGGACTGCAGTATGCGCGGCGCACCTAAAAAAGACGCCATTGCCGAGGAAAGCGTTGCGGCAATCACCCCGGCGACAACTATGAAATCGGCAATCGCGACATACTGCATGGCCTTGTAATCCGAAATCAGAATCTCTTTGGACAACGTCCCGGCCATCACCACGGAGGCCAGAAGATAGACCGCAATGGATATCCCCACCGCCATAAAAGTTCCCAAAGGCAGACTCTTTCCCGGATCTTTCAGGTCGCCCGACATGGACACCCCCTGGGTAAACCCCGTAACCGCCGGGAAAAAGATGGCAAACAAAACCCAGAACCCCTGGTAATCGGATGCGGCTTTCCAGTTTTCAGCAAGCAGCGAGGAATCCCATTTTACCACTCCGCCGATAAAAAATGAAATCAGCGCCGCCGTCAAAATGGCCATTACAACATACTGCAGGCGGGTGGCCCAGTTTGCGCCCATCCATGCGAAAATAAAAAGAAAGATCACAGCGCCCGCGGCAACCAGTTGGGGAAAAAACCCTGTCTGAAAATGAAATATACCGCCGATGACTTCTCCGAAACCGATGCAATAAAACGCAATGGAAACCGACTGGGCAAGGAACAGCACCAGTCCGATGGCGCCGCCGAATTCCAGCCCCAGGGTCCGGGAAATCAGATAATAATCACCGCCGCCCCGGACGGTCAGACTGGTGGCAATGGCGGACAAGGAAATGGTGGTCAGCACGGAAATACCGTTGGCCACCGCAAGGATGATCAGGGTGCGCCAAAGCCCGCCCTGACCGACAACATACCCCAGCCGGAGAAATAAAATAATGCCCAGAATCGTCAGTATACTGGGGGTAAACACGCCGCCAAAGGTCCCCAAAGTTCCTTTGTTCGCCTGCCGGTCCGAATTCGTGTTGCTTACTGCGTCCATACGCTATCGTCCTTAAGGGGTGAGTGAAAAACCGCTTCCCTGTCAGATGCCGGGGAAAACGGCCCTGTGGTAAATTCTGCAAAAACCGGGAGATGATCCGAATATCCGCGACCCAGGTGCCGCCCTTTTCCTTTGGCCGCCCGCTGCCATCGAAACACTTTGTTGTCTTCGAACAGATAATCCGGATCAAACCTGTTAAAAGAATTATCCACATAGGAAATGCCCTTTTCATCATAGAGGGCTTTGGATACAATCATACTGTCCGGGCTGTTTTTACGCCCGAAAAAATTTACCGACCAGCGCCGGTTTGAAGGAACCTCAAGCCATAAATTATAAAGATACGTGCAGCCTTTCTGGTGGATTAAAACGGATTCCGTCACCATCTGCCCGTCTTTGATGGTATGGATGACATGATTGATCCCGGTGATGCCGCCGGTATCGTTGAATCGGGGGATATCCTTAAATGTTTCATATTCATTGTAATCCGCGTTTAAATCACCGATCAGAATATAGTCGGCCCGGCAAGGCTGTCTGGCAATTTCATCGGCCAGAACCTTTGCATATTTTATCCGTTTGCTTTCCGGACCGGATTTTGATTTCCAGTGATTGACATACATGACCAGGCGATGACCCGCTATTTCAAACGTCACCTTCAGGATACTGCGCTCTTTTTCATGCCCCACAACAAGGTCTTTTTTTTCTGCAATGGGGAATGTCGACAGCACGGCACATTTCACGGCAGTCGACCGCTGACCGGCAATTGCCGTATACCGGTAGTTCGCCCCCATTATGGAAAGCTGCTTCTGAAGCAATGCCAGGGCTTTTTCGGATTCGATTTCCTGAAGGGCCACAATTTCGGCATCCATGTCGTTTATGACCCTTGCGATATTTTTCAGCTTAACGGCCAGCATGGTGCGGTTCCAGCCGGCTTTGCCGTTGGGCCGGTAATCCGGATAGTCTGTTGCATCGGCTTGCATATCAAACAGATTTTCAACATTGTAGCTGACGATTCTGAACGATTCCGCAGATACCGGCACGGCAAGCCCGCTGCAAAGCAGGGCCAATGCCGCTGTATTTAATAAAATAAGTGAAATGATCCTGTTCATGGCTGTTTTAAATTGTCTATGCGTGAAGATATGGGTTAAACGGATACAATTCATACTAACTACCATAGAATATTATAATATGGAACCCCCTTTTACTTATTTGCATAATGCATAAAACAAGCGTTTTTAAGGCCGGTAAAGACCATTTTTTACCGGAATATCATACCATTATGACAAAATTATATTGACATACAAGCAATATCCCATTTATTAAAATAGTTACAAGAAATTACAATTTTGATTTCAAAAGAATAAACGGCTGTAAAAGTTTATAAAGGTTTAAATAACCGGGGATATAATGGATAAAGTACTTATTGTAGACAGCGATACGGACAATCTGAAAAAAATCGAAAAGGGATTCAAGGAACTGCATCATTTTGAGCTGTTGACCGCTCAAACCGGACGGGCAGCCATTGACATACTAAAAAAAACAAAGATCACCGTTCTTATCACCGATACCCGGTTATCGGATATTGACGGCGTTCAACTACTGGCATACATGACACGGAATCATCCCTCCACGCCGTGCGTGGTCATGCTCGAACAGGGAAAACCCAGGCCCTGGTTTACGGACCGGACCGGACATGAAGATGTGCTTTACTACCTTGAAAAACCATTTGAATTCGGTGCACTGGCATCCATCATCTTTGTGGGCCTGAATTTAAAAGATGAAGGCCTGACACTCAAAGGCATGACCCTGAAAAATTTTCTGCCGCTGATTATTCTGAGCAGAAAGACCTGCCGGATGGAAGTCATCAGCGGAAGCCAGAAAAAAGGCTATATGTATTTTAACACCGGCGTACTTCTGGATGCCGAATATAATAACACGACCGGTGATCAGGCAGCCAGGGATATGGCCAAATGGGAAAGCGTCAGTATTGCATTTTCCGAACTGCCGAAAAACAAGAATGAACAGAAGGTTCATACCAAACTGCTTGAGATTGCCGGTGCCATATGGAAGGAAAAGCCAAAGGCCAAACCGGCCCCCGGCAAGCCGGCCGCACCTGCGGCAGCTGTCGGCCAGTCCAAGCTCCAGACTGCCTTATCCCGTTACACCAATATATTAAGAACCATCAAGGGATATTACGGGATGGCCATTTTGAACCCGGCAGGAGATGTGCTGGCCGCTGATATCGCCAACGACGCAATCAAAATCGAAAGTTTTTCAAAAGAATTCAACAACATGTTTGCCGACTGCAGTAAAACAACAAACCAGAAGGGATTGGACCGGTGCATTAGTTTTTCCGTTCACACCAGTAAAGCCATTATCATGATGATGAGTTCTGATGTGTACAAGCAGGGGAACTTCAAATTTATCGGCCTGATGTCGCCGGAAGGCAACAGCTTTTTCATGCAAAGCCAGCTGGCACGGGTCATCCCCCAGGTTCTGGCGGCTTCCTGATTTTTTAAAGGACTTGCGCTAAGGGCCGTGGAATCCGGGAATGAAGCTTTTCCCGGCAACTGATTATTTTCCGCATCTCTTATATTAACCGCTTGTTTTACCATGGAATTTACAGTGATTTTTCATCTTATCCTATTAATCCCCCGCCCAACCAAAGACGGAAATATCTGATTTTACACTAAAAAATTTTTTTAATTATTTCCTTGACGACAAAAACAATAATCTGCTATCAAACCGTCAACTCGCCTTCATCCTATATATATGTGATGAGATGAATAAAAAGAAGTTCTTTGATTATAAAAAAAATCAGACTTGGGCCGAGAATCTGCAGATTGTCATGCAGCTGGGTCTTACAATGGTCGGCTGCATCCTCTTCTGTTTGTTTGTGGGGTTTCAAATTGACAAATGGCTCGGCACCCGGGGGATTTTCATTACCATTTTTATTTTTCTCGGTGTCATCGGCGGCGCCGTGGTAACCTACCGGCAGATTATGGATATCTATAAAGACCCGGACAACTCAAAGGACAGTCAAAATGGAGCAAGTTAAGAAAATCCAAAAAAAGTACTGTTCCCTGGCAATTGTGTTTGCGATATTCGCCGGAATTATATTTTTTCTGTTCGATCTGAAGCCCATGGGCAAAGGCCTGCTTCTGGGAACGATTTTCAGTATTATAAATTTTATACTGATGGCCGAAACCCTTGGATCGAAAATCGGTGTTACGAAAAGGAAAGCCACTGCTTTTTCTTTTTTATCGATTCTGTTACGCTACGGATTCCTTGCAATGCCGATTGCAGCAGCCATTAAACTGGCGCAGTTCAATCTCTGGGCCACGGTTTTCGGCCTGTTTACAATCCAGATGGTTATTCTGGCAGACGGTATTATCAGCCAGATTTATTTTTCAACCCGGAAAAAAAATTGCACTGAAAAATTACTATGGAAGAATTAGGCAGAATTAATCAACTTATCGTCCCCTTTTTCGGTCATGATATGACGTTTAACATCAAAGTCATTATCATGACATGGGCTATTTTCGGCTTTCTCTTAGTGTTCGGCTTTTTGGCCGCCAAAAACCGGCGGATCATTCCCGGACCGGTGCAGGTTATCGGAGAGCTTTTTATCAATCAGCTTTACGGATTAACCGAAGATGCCATGGATAAAGAATTGGGCAAGAAATACAGCCCGCTGGTCTGTGCTCTTTTTCTGTTTCTGCTCGCATCCAACTGGTGCGGATTGTTTCCGTTTATGGAAGAGCCCACCAAGGACCTGAATACGCCGCTGAGCATGGGGCTGATGGGGTTTTTCATTGCGCATTTTGCCGGAATCCGGGCAAAAGGCTTTAAAGGATATATCAAAGAATATTTTGAACCGATTTTTTTCATGATGCCGTTGAATCTGATCGGCGAACTGGCTAAAGTCGTTTCCATCTCTTTCCGGCTTTTCGGCAATATCATGGGCGGATCAATTATTATTCTGGTGGTATCGCATTTAATATACAGCATCTTGTTGCCGCCGTTTTTAAATGCGTTCTTTGTCATTTTTATCGGTGCAATTCAGGCATTTGTATTCACAATGCTCACCATCGTTTACATCGCGGTACAGGTAAAGTAGATCATGGATGATATTCAAGTATGGGTAAAAGTCGCCGCGTTTGTCGGCGGCGGACTGGCTATGGGATTTGGCGCCATTGGTGCGGCGATCGGTGAAGGGTATACGGCATCAAAAGCAAATGAGGCGATTGCCAGAAATCCGGGAGTTTCCGGGGAAATTTTCAAAAGCATGCTGATCGGCCAGGCAATAGCCGAATCCGCATCTATTTTCGCCCTGGTTGTGGCCATGATTCTGCTGTTTACCAGTTTTTCCGCTGATTCCTGGGTGACGGTTTCCGTGCTTCTGGCGGCCGGACTGTCCATGGGACTTGGCGCGATCGGTTCGGGTGTGGGTTCCGGTTTCCCGGCCGGCGAAGCATGTACCGGCATGGCCAGACAGCCCGCAGCCGGCCCCCGACTGACAACCAACATGCTCATCGGGTCTGCGGTATGCCAGACACCGGCCATCTTCGCATTGGTGACATCCTTTATTCTGCTGTTCACCAATTTCTCCGATCGGCCCGTTTCACCCACCTGGGCAGCCATTCTCGGCGCAGGGCTGGCCTCCGGACTGGGCGCAATCGGTTCCGGGCTCGGCGGGGGACTGGTGGCAAAATCCAGCTGTGAAGGCATTGCCCGACAGCCCCTGTGCGCAACCCCTGTTACCAATGTCATGCTGCTGGGGCAGGCAGTTACCCAAACCACGGCTATCTACGGTCTGCTGATCAGTTTTGTGCTGATGTTCAAAGGATTTGCTCCGGCCCAATCCATCGCAGATCCCATCCGGCTGCTGGCAGCCGGGCTTTGTATGGGCATCGGTGCCATCGGTCCCGGCATTGGTGAGGGATTTACAGCACAAAGCGCGGTGCAATGGATCGCCCGCAGCCCGGGGGCCATTGCCGAACTCACCCGAAGCATGCTGGTGGGTCAGGCGGTGGCGGAGTCCACCGGTATTTATGCGCTGGTTATATCACTGATACTTATTTTTGTGGCATAATATCAGACAGGCGTTTTAAATTTTGAAAAAAAATATTTTTTATTAAGTCATTAATCAAAGCAATCATCATTATAATTTGGGAGGTTTAACTATGGCTATTGAAGGTATGCATATCGTTCAGGCGGCGGCATTTTTGGGAGC
>JAABSL010000285.1 GCA_011390415.1 Desulfobacteraceae bacterium | reverse complement strand
TTATTGCGGGTATCCGGGATAACGGCAACGAGATTGTCACGGTAAACGGCATGAGCGAGGGCACAGCCGATCAGCTCTATCTTTCCCTGCGGCTGGCCGGGCTTGAAGAATATCTTGAAAAAAATGAGCCGATTCCGTTTATTATTGATGATATTTTAATCAAATTCGACGACACCCGGGCCCGGGCCACATTAGAGATACTTGCCAATCTGTCCTCCAAAACCCAGATCATCTTTTTCACCCACCATCGGCATCTGCTGGAGCTGGCCCAAAAGCATATTGATTCTTCCGTTCTGTTCAGCCATAATCTTTAGACATTTTCAATTTAACCAAATTTCGAATATCCATTTGGATTAAAGGGAAATACCCTATGACGGAAAAACTAAAGCTTGGCATCAGCGCCTGTCTGCTCGGACAAAAGGTGCGTTATAACGGCGGGCATACCCGGGATCATTTTTTAACCGACACCCTGGGGCCGTCCGTGGACTATGTGCCGGTCTGCCCGGAGGTGGAATGCGGCATGCCCATTCCCAGAGAAGCCCTGCGCCTGGTGGGAGATCCGGAAAATCCGAAGCTGATGACCAGCAAGACCAAAAAAGACATGACCGCACAGATGAAAAACTGGGGTGCCAAACGCCTGGATGATCTGGAAAAAGAAAACCTGTGCGGATATATTTTCAAAAGTGCATCCCCCTCTTCCGGCATGTCCGGGGTCAAAGTGTACACCGAAGAAGGCATGCCGTCAAAAAGAGGCGCCGGCATCTGGGCGAAAATGTTTATGGACCGGTTTCCCCTGCTGCCGGTGGAAGATGAAGGCAGGCTTCATGATCCGGTGCTGCGGGAAAATTTTATTGAACGCATTTTTATTTACAAGCGGTGGCAGGAATTGCTGTCCGCCGGAAAAACCCGGGGCGGATTGGTTGATTTTCATACCCGGCACAAACTGCTGATCATGGCCCACAGTCCCAAACATTACCGGGAGATGGGCAAGTTTCTCGCCGACGCAAAAAAACATACCATCCAAGATCTTTATGAAAATTATGCCGGGCTTTTACATGCGGGGTTGAGTCTTCGTTCCAACACCAAAAAAAACCTCAACGTGCTGCTGCACATCATGGGGTATTTTAAAAAACAATTATCCGCGGACGAAAAACAGGAGCTGCTGGAAATTTTCGACCAGTTCAAACAGCATTACCTGCCGCTGATTGTTCCCATCACCCTGCTCAACCACTATGTAAACAAATACGATCAGGCGTACCTGAAATCCCAGGTATATTTGAACCCCCATCCCGCAGAACTGGGGCTGCGCAACCATGCCTGACCGGACAGTGCCGGCGGATGCATCCGGTATTGAACAGGAACGCATCGCAGTCCTCAATGACCGCCGGCGACAGAAAGGCGATTATGTGCTCTACTGGATGCAGCAGTCCCAGCGGGCCCACTGGAATCATGCCCTCGAGTTTGCCGTATCCCGGGCAAACAAAATACAACAGCCCCTGGTGGTGCTCTTTGCGGTAACGGATCAGTTTCCGGAAGCCAATTGGCGGCATTACACGTTTATGCTGGAAGGTCTTTTTCATACAGCCAAAGATCTGGAAAAACGCGGCATTAAATTTATTCTTCGAAAAGGTGATCCTGCCCGGACCGCTCTGGAATTGGGTGAAACCGCGTCTGAAATCATCTGTGACAAAGGATACACCCGGATCCAGCGACAATGGCGGCAATCGGTTGCGGAAAATGCGGTTTGCCCGGTCTTTTGCGTGGAAAGCGATGCCGTGGTGCCCGTGGAAACGGTTTCGGGAAAAGCCGAATACGCTGCCCGCACCCTGCGGCCGAAAATTTTAAAACTGCTTGACCGGTTTATCCGGCCGGCAACTGAAATCCGGCTGCAGCATCCCGCAACCGGACTGCCCATTACCGGAATGGATTTGCCGGATCCCGAAACCATACCGGACCATTTGAATATCGACAGATCCGTCCGGCCGGTGACCGCTTTTTATAAAGGCGGCACCAGTGAAGCACTCTCCCGGTTTGACGAATTTCTCACCCATCGCATCAAACGCTATACCCGAAACAGCAACCAGCCCCAGACCGACGACACGTCGCAAATGAGCCCGTATCTGCATTTCGGCCAGATCTCGCCGGTATATCTGGCCTGGAAAGTCCGGACAACCAAAGGTCTGGATTCAGACATTCAAACCGCTTTTATCGAAGAGCTGATTGTCCGCCGGGAACTGGCTGTCAATTTTGTTTACTTCACTCCGGATTATGATTCGTATGCATGCCTGCCCCAATGGGCTGCCAGGACATTGGACGAGCACCGACATGACAAACGGGACCCGATTTACACCATGGCGGAACTTGAAAAGTCCAGCACCCATGATCCGTATTGGAATGCGGCCATGGATGAGATGAAATTTACCGGATTCATGCACAATTATATGCGCATGTACTGGGGCAAAAAAATTCTGGAATGGTCGAAGGACCCGGAGACCGCCTTTCAGACAGCGCTGACGCTTAACAACAAATATTTCTTAGACGGCCGGGATCCGAATTCCTTTGCCGGGGTGGCCTGGATCTTCGGCCGGCATGACCGGGCCTGGAAAGAACGCGATGTTTTCGGAAAAGTCCGCTACATGAACGCCGCCGGCCTGGAACGTAAATGCGACATCAACGGGTATGTCAAAAAAGTGGCGCAGAGGAAACACATCGCCGACACTGAATAATTTCTTTCCACACCAAGCCTTTCCTCTTTTTCTGTAATCCATTAACCGGCAATTCTGCCATTTATCCGATAGACTGCATTGTGCCATGTCACACTTCAAACCGACAACGAGTGTGCCATGGCACACCTCCGATTTTGATCTCCCTTATCTGTAATTTCCGTTTATTCAAATAAGCAGCCGGAATCAAATAATTTACCATCAATACCGAATATTTCGGTATTGATCTCAGACAAATGGCATACTTTTGGAATTGATTTAAACAGGAGATCTGTTCCTTCCAATTATCAGGGATTTAAAATTTCAGGGTGGATTCTATGAAAATTATCAAATTATGTACTATTTCAGGAGGTTTGATTGCCATCGTCGTCTTTTGGTTCACGATGGGATTTTCTGAAAAGGCGTCGGCAATGCCGGTGTTTGCTAGAAAAGTTCAGACATCATGCATAACCTGCCACAGCAGTTTTCCCACATTGAATATCAACGGTGATGTATACCGGTTAAACGGATATCGGTTTCCAGACAATGAAATCTATTTAAAACAGGAACCGCTTTCTCTTGGAAATGAATCGTACAAGCGACTCTGGCCCGAGGCTATGTGGCCCGGTGAAATTCCGCAGCATTTTCCCATCAGCATTATTACCGTTCATGTCCTGGAGTGGAGCACAGACCCTCGTTTTAATAACAAAACAGGAAAGGATGAAGCCGATTTTTCATTTGTAGTGCCCCATGAAATCGAAATGAATTATTCGACTGATTTAGGTGACGAATTTGCCGTGTATTCGGATATCCGTTACATCAGCGATGATAACAGCGGAGAGGATTTTACTTCCTGGGCAATGCTAAAGACCTGGTTTATGTATAAAGGACTTTTCGGGCTTGACAATAAACTCAGGCTGACCGCCGGTTCCCTGGGTATGCACACCCTGTGTTTATATACCGCAAAAGATGAAGGAGCTATGGCGTTTGAAGGATATCAGCATAACAATTGGGAAATGCCGGACTTAAAAAGAGACATGGACGGGAATATCCTTCAGCAGGGAATCTCTGAATTCAAGGGAAATACTTTCAGTCTTCAGCCGCAGCCGGGATTTGAATTAAGCGGAGTTACTAAAAATATATTTTATTATGCGGGTATCGTAAACGGAAATATTATCAAAGACAGCAGCAACCAGATATATTTTGAAGGAACCGGCAAGAATACCGGCACCAAGGATTATTACGGAGGTCTGGCAATAAAATTCGGCGGAATCGGTTTTGACGGATCCGGGTCTGAAGACACGGACCTTGCCGCGTCAAAACCATCCGACTACTGGCGGGACGACAGTTTGACCTTGTCATTGTTCGGCTACAGCGGCACCGGAAGAATCGAATCAACAACGGAGAACACCGGACATGTTTATACAAACGACCGGTTTTGGAGATTCGGCGGCAGTTTCCTGCAACGATACCATAACCTGAGTCTCGGTGGTGGCTTTATGCTTGGAAAAAATGAAACCCCTTACGGTAATTTATCGGACGCGGAAGTGGATTCCACAGCCTGGTATATTGACGGCCATTATTTCGTCTATTCCTGGCTGATACCTTTTGCAAAATATGAGGTCTTGGAATTTGACGGGCTGCCATCGGAACTGATGATTGTGGATTCAAGAGATCGCAGCATCCTCACGAGCGGTGTTAAAATGCATTTTCGGCCGAACATTACCCTGCGGATTGAATACGTCTATTATACGGAAGATGACGGCTTTGAATACGGTAAAGACAAGGATATCTTTTTTGTGCTGCATACGGCCTTTTAAATCGGAATTCCCGGCGGAATAATCCTTAGAATTACCTTTTGTTATTAAATCAGGATGATTCCCATGCGCCAAACAGTAATCATAATAATCATCATTTTTCTCGTCATTCCCGACTTTGCTGATGCATCGGATTCCAGCAACGGGTGCGGCATTGTTTCCGGAAAGATTCATGTCTGGAGAACCCGGGTCCGGACCGAAGGTTCCAGAAACGACAAGGATGTCATTGTTTATCTCCGGGACATCAGCGGCAACTCCTATTCCGCGGCTGCTCAAACGGTTCATATGGATCAGAAAAATCTCATCTTCATTCCGCATGTGCTTCCGGTAAGAGAAAATACTAGCGTCCGATTTTTAAACAGCGACAGTGTGGATCATAATGTGTACCTGCTTTTTGAAACAAACGGTGAAAGCCTGGACCTGGGGACGTGGGGCCAGGGCAAGACAACGGAATACCTTTTTAATGAAAAAGGAGTTGTCATCGTGCTCTGCAAACTACACCTGGAAATGGCAGCATATGTCATTGTTTTAGATAATCCATTCTTCTTTAAGGCAACAATTGATAAGGAAACCCAGTCCGGTGCTTACAGCATTAAGGATATTCCTCCCGGCAAATACACTCTCCACTCCTGGCATAAAAAATTAAAAATGAAAGGATCACCGGCGCAGATAACCGTAGAAGAAAACCAAACGACTCATTTTAACATAACCATAACCAAGTCAAAGTATGCGAAATAGCTCGCAACTGCGCATCCGGCATGCCGCATGCCTGGCTCTTAGCATATAAATTACTGATGCTCATATGTTTAATAAAAAAAGAATGACAGCAGTATGTATTTTCCTGACGTGTGTATTTGCAGCAGTATGTTTTTCTTCGCCGTTTTCAGCCATACCCGGGAAGCGCAAAGACTTTACCATCATTGCAAAAAGGTATTCGTACCAGCCGAACCGGATTATCGTAAATAAAGGCGATTCCGTTCATATAAAGTTCGGATCGGTTGACGTGGTTCATGGGTTTTTTCTTGAAGGTTATGATATCGAAGCTGAAATCCATCCGGGTAAAATACCATTTAAAGTTCGTCATCCTTCAGTTGAAACAGAATTTACATATGTCGATGAAATTGCGTTTACCGCGGACCGCAACGGAAAATTCCGTTACCGGTGTTCCGTGACATGCGGCACGCTCCATCCGTTTATGATCGGTGAATTTATTGTACGCCCGAATTATCCGTTCTATGCAAGCATCGGCGGAGTCATCGGGGTTTTTGCCGCTTTTTTTTTTAATGTTGCAGCCGATCGGAGAAAATCAGAGTCACCGGGCATTGCGTCCGCACCTCTTCGCATTGACCTCTTCAAAATAATGCCGGCCCTGAAAGAGCTGCTGACATACCGATGGTTTCAATTCATCCTGATGCTCCTGAACCTCGCAGCACTTGTTCTTTTTATTTTTGCGGGATTTTTCGGATCTCCCATCGGGAACCATAACATTATTATAACCGTGGTCTGGATTTTATGGTGGTTTTTTCTGGTTACATTTATGATTCCTTTCGGGTCACGTATCTGGTGCATGATGTGCCCTTTTCCGTTTTTCGGTGAATGGTTTCAGCGACGCAGACTCCTCGGACCTTCAGGTTCAAAGGTTTCGACTGTAAAAGGGTATAAAAAAAAATGGCCGGCGAAACTATCCAATATCTGGATCCAGAATATTCTTTTTCTATGCCTGTGCACGTTCAGTACTATTCTGGTTACCCGTCCTGTCACCACAGCATTTGTTCTTACCGGGCTGACCCTGACTGCCACGGTGGTCCATATTTTTTTTCGCCGGAGAACTTTCTGCAGATATTTATGCCCCATCAGCGGTTGGATGAGCCTGTATAGTAAGGCTTCCATGCTTGAAATCAGATCGCGAAACAATGGTGTTTGTAAAAGCTGCGGATCAAAAGCAATCATTGACAATGGCAGGGGCTGGGGATGTCCATGGCTGATAAATCCGGGAAAAATGACCAGTAACAGTCATTGCGGTATGTGTATGGAATGCATTAATTCATGTCCGAACAACAATATGACATTGAGACTGAGACCTTTCTGTTCGGATACGGTTATAGATCATTATGACGAAGCATGGATGGGATTTATTATGATAACCCTTGTTATCCTTTATACGGCCATTTTTTTAGGACCCTGGGGAACCCTGAAAGAATGGGCAAATCTTACGGAAATGGGGAATGTTTCCGGTTTCATTATTTACTGCGGAATCATCTGGATAAGCAGCCTGGCTGTAGCACCCGTGTTATGGCTGACTGCGGCATGGACGTCAAAACGATTGGCCGGATCGGAGACGATTTCGGCCAGAAAAATATTCCTAAAATACTCCTATATGCTCGTACCCTTAGGACTGCTCAGCTGGATTGCATTCAGTATCCCGTTGTTCATGATAAATTATACTCATATTATCGCCACTTTTTCGGATCCGCTGGGTTGGGGATGGAATATTTTCGGAAACGCTCATATCCACTGGAGCCCTTTGCTGCCGGAATATCTTTTGTACGTACAGGTACCGCTGGTACTGACCGGACTGGGATTCGCATTAAGCAAAGGATATGCTATTTCAAACGATCTTTATTCCGATAAAACTCAGGCAATCATAAGCCTTGTGCCATTCGGAATGCTTATTTCTCTGATAACCGTCATATTGATATTTTTTTATGCCTGGTAAATATCCAGTGAAACCTTTTTAAAAGGATCCGGATCATGCCATCCCTGAAAAACAATACTGCAACCGGCCGGGTTTTTAAATTTTAAAAGGCGTTTTAAAATGGTAATCAAAGAAACAATTGCCGTATTAAGCGTTATAATCCTGCTCATCAGCATTCCCCTGTGCATTCTGTTGTACCAGTATGTTTTTGTTCCCTCCACCTATCTTCAGGAAGAACGGGTGTTTAATATTACTGCCGTGGGAGAACCCAGCGGCGCGTATACTTTAGAGGAAATAAACGGGCTGAACTACTGGTGGAAAAGATTTGCGCCCATGACCCTTCTGCTCGAAGTCGGCGACCAGGTGATATTAAATCTCAAAAGCGCTGATTCGACACATCAGTTTTATGTGCCGGAACTCGGCCTGGACCCGGTGACCGTTACCCCCGGCAAGGTTGAGACTTTATCATTCACAGCAGAGAAAAAAGGGATTTATCAGTATTTCTGCACTACCATGTGCGGTGACTGCCATACATTTATGACCGGATGGATTGTTATCTCGGAAAAAGATGATCCTGTCAAAGCCCCTCATCCGATTGTCTGCCCTTTGTGTGCGCCGGACTTCGGTATACCGCCGCAAACTGAAATGCTTGACCTCGGGGAATACCTGTATCAGAAACTCGGGTGTGTCGGATGTCACGGCTGGTTTGGAAAAGGCGGCATCCGTAATCCGAATTACGCAAAACAATATGTCCCTGCACATAATACAACAACGGATAAGCTTTTTTTAAAGACCCCGGAAGATGCGGCGAAATTCTGCAAATGGCTCATCACCCATGAAAGCATCCCTCAATCAGAAGACAACCCGGATATTCCCATGTTTAATTTTGTATCAGCCCGTTATCAGGCATTAAAAGACATCGCAAAGAAAGGAAGTACCCCGGAAAAGCTGGATAAAACAGGGCCGGAACCGCCGCTCTGGATGCCTGCGTGGAAATTCAGACTGGCTGATCGGGAATTCGACGCCATCATTTTATATTTCATTACTTTAAAGAAATGGGAGGAAGACGAAGAGATCGAAGGGGCAGATCTTTTTACACAGCGGGTTATGCTTCCTTCAGGCAGTAATCCGATATCGGAAAGATCTGACATATCTGCTGTTACGCCGGCCTAATGCCATGAAAAAGGAGAAGAATATGAATTTCACGATATCCAAGGAAATTATCCAAGAAACGTCAAAGTGTGAATATTACTTTTCCTGTCTCAAACCAGAAGAATACTCACGTTATCCGACATGCACGGTAGATTATGCAAATGGGCATAATATTCTGTTCCTTAAGGAGGATAAGTGGCTTCCATGTCCCTATCAGCTGCCGTTTGGATTCGGAATGGTTTGCACATGCCCCACTCATTTTGCCATTCACAAAGCAATCGTAACAATGGAAATACTTAACTTGGAGTAGAAATAACTTCCTGAGAGTGGAATATTTCATACACAGACCATGGTTTCATATTGATCTGCTATAATTGATCAATATGTACGAATGTCAGTAAAGGAACCAATGGTGAAACACAAAATTTTTATCGGTCTGATTTTATTTGAGTTTTTCATTTTACTGTTGCTTATCCAGAACAGGACCATGTCCGTTCGGTCTCTTCAATCTGAGGTTGCGGCAAACAAGCAGATGGTCAGCCATTTTATGTTTACAGATCTGGCGTTATGGAGCGAAGCCCGATACACCCGGCATCCCTCACAGACAGATCTGTTTTCACCCTTTCAGGATTTCCCAGGCGCCATGGAGCATTTCCCATCCGGTTCGATCATCGCACCGCCGGAAATAATGTTCGCAGGCGGTTTGGAGTAATCAAATGTACAGACATCTAATGATTCTGGAATTTGCCTTATCATCTCTATACCGGCGGAAATATAAAAACCTTCTGATGATTATTGTCTATTCAATGACTGTATTTCTTCTTGCTTCGCTGGTTTTACTGACCGATTCTCTGAAAACAGAATCTATTGCCATGCTGGAGGCATCCCCGGAATTGATTATCCAGAAATTAAAAGGCGGGCGCCATGACCTGATTCCGGAAAACTATGCATTAAGAATCGCTGAAATAAGGGGGGTTAATAATGTGCTGCCAAGGTATTGGGGATATTACTTTGATCCGGCATCACGTGCCAATTATACTTTCTGGGGTGCGAATGAAATCGATCATAATATCAAGGCGGTTGTTGAAGGCCGCTTTTTCAGCCAGCGAAAAAAAAAGGATAAAACGTTTCCGTGCGTTATCGGCCAGGGTGTTTCCGAAATTCGCTTTATAGGAATCAATGATTTTATTCCGGTCAAAGGATCTGATGGAAAACTTTATGTATTAAAAGTATCCGGTATTTTTGATTCGCAGTCTTCGATTCTAACCAACGATTTAATCATAATGGGACATGACACGATCAAAACCATATTCGAAATTCCGGAAAACATGGCAACTGATTTAGCCGTCCAGGTGAAAAATCCGCGCGAAATTGATACGGTCGCACTAAAAATTCAGAAACTCTTTCCATCTGTGAGAATCATATCCAGAAAGCAGATCCGAAACACTTATGAAGCACTTTTCAGCTGGCGCAGCGGTCTGATGGCTTCTCTTCTGCTCAGTTCCATCGCCGCATTTGCCATTTTAACATGGGATAAAGCCCTGGGCGCAACTGAAACTGAAAAGAAAGAAATAGGGATTTTAAAAGCTGTGGGCTGGAACACGCCTGAAGTCCTGGAATTAAAATTTTTTGAAGGAGCAGCCGTATCAGCAGTTTCTTTTATTACAGGGATGACGCTTGCCTATGTGCATATATTTTACTGGGGCGGTTTTTTATTTGTCCCGATTTTGAGAGGGTGGTCGATTCTTTTTCCGAAGCTGACGCCGCTTCCATATATCGATACGGTTAATATCCTGACAATCATGTTTCTTTCGGTATTTCCATATATTGCGTCGACCATCATACCTTTCTGGAAAACCGCGGTTACAGACCCGGACATGGTGATGAAATAGATGAATGGTCAATGGAAAAACATAACACCGGATACCCAAAACCATAAAAACCGGAACCGATTGATTCCAAAATATCGATTTGAATTTTATTATATGGGTATTTTTGTTTTAGTCATCATACTGTCCGGATGTACGAAGAATGCTCCGGAATATGAATTTGTGATACCTGAAAATGATATCATTAAAATCAAAACAGCTTCGGTCAATGATAATCGTGTTCATTTTTTCACCTTCCGACACAGTGAAAAAAACATTAATTTTTTTATACGGACCGATGGCCATGGCAAATTACATACCCATTATGATGCATGCTACAGCTGTTTTAAATATAAACTGGGATTCAGGGTAAAAGACGACCATGTCCGCTGCATTGCCTGCAATCTGGAATATAAACTTTCGGAAGAATTCTGGGATTACATCGGCGCATGCGCCCCTATTCCGCTGAGCAGCAGTATCCAAAACGATACCATAGAAATCAAACTCAGCGCGATTCGAAAAGGTGAAAAACTTTTTTAAAAGGCAATTTCAGAAGTTTTTTTTAAACCAATTTAAAACAAAGGAGCAGAAAATGAAAAAAATGATACGCGGAATTACGGTTTTCCTGAGTTTATTTTTTCTTTTATTGAATTATTCAATTGCCGGTCCTGCCCAAAGCAATGACATTGAAGAATTCCCTTTTTGCAAGTATTGCGGCATGGATCGGAATAGGTTCGCCTATTCACGGATGCTGCTTACATATGAGGACGGAAGCATTGCCGGCATGTGTTCGCTGCATTGCGCGGGCATCGATATTGCATTAAATATCGATACCCCGATAGCGGCTATCAATGTTGGAGACTATCTTACGAATAAACTCATCAATGCGGAAACAGCATACTGGGTTATCGGGGGAGACAAAGCCGGGGTCATGACGAGAAGAGCCAAATGGGCGTTTGAAAACGGTCAGGACGCTGACACCTTCATAACGGAAAACGGAGGAGAGCTCGCCGGATTCGAAGCGGCGGCAAAAGCGTCATTTGAAGATATGTATGAAGATATTCAAATGACCCGAAAAAAACGGAAAAAAAACCATAAATAAAGAAAAAAATTATTTTAATATCATGAAAAAAAATCGATTTAAATCTCTGATCGCCCTGGCGCTGGTTCTGTTCGCAGGCCGCATAACCGTTTACGGCAATGACAAGATTCCAATAAAGCCGGTGCCAAAGGATAAATGCATTGTATGCGGCATGTTTGTGGCAAAATATCCTGACTGGACCGGTGAGATTATTTTCAATGACGGTGATGTACTCTTTTTCGACGGGTGCAAGGATCTCTTTAAATATTACTTTAAAATGAAAAAATACAGCCCGGAAAAAGACATGTCTGATATTTCCGCAATCTTTGTGACCGACTACTATGATGTCTCTTTTATCAGAGCAAATGACGCTTTTTATGTTATTGGAAGCGACGTTTACGGCCCAATGGGAAAAGAACTCATTGCGCTTGTGAGTGAAGCGGAGGCAGAAGACTTTTATAACGACCACCGGGGAAAACAAATTCTTCGTTTTGATGAAATCAGCCTTAACCTGATTGATCGGCTGGACTAAATTCCGCTTTTGCGCTTCATTGAAATACAGTGAATACAAATGGACATAAAGATGATTGAAATAAAAAATATTGTCAAACGTTACGCGATGCCTAACAATCCTCATCAGACCGTGCACCTGAGCCCTATTCGCTCAAATGCGGTTGACGGCATCAGTCTGAGCATCAAAAGAAACAGTACAACATTGTTAAAAGGGCCTAACGGAGCGGGGAAAACAACACTTCTAAGCATCATCGGCGGCATGACAAGGCCCACATCCGGCAGGGTTATCATTGACAAAAAAGATATCTCCAGCCTTCCTGAAAACTTTTTGTCGGAAGTCAGAAAAAAATATTTTGGATTCATCTTTCAAAACTATCAGCTGATCAGCGGAATTTCAGTTATTGAAAACATAATGATTCCGGCATACACGTCAGGCAAAAACCCCGAACGTCTCAGGCAGCGTGCCATTTCCCTTCTTGAAAAATTGAAAATACCTCACCTGGCAAAACAGAAAATCGAACATATATCCGGCGGAGAGCAGCAGCGGGTGGCCATTGCCCGGGCGCTTGTCAACAATCCGTCAATTATTCTTGCAGATGAACCAACCGCCCATCTTCATCCTGATTTAACCGTTGATTTCATAAAAATCATCTCCGAGCTGATCCAGGGAGGCAAGACTGTCATTATCAGCAGCCATGACGTTAAATTTGTAAATTCAGGAATCACCGAAAGGATTATTGAGTTAACAGACGGGAAGGTGAGCAATGACATCCAGATGCTCGCCAATTAACAACGTGAGATAATCCTGAAACTTTACCGGGCATAATCCATGACCAAGCGGGAGGTTCAATGATAATTGATCCGCCAATTATCGGGCTGATATTTACGGCTATGACCGGAATGTGTTTTTTAATTTACGCCTCGGGTATCGGTGCCAGGATTATCATACAGTGGGATATAAAAAACGGAGATGAGCGCCAGCTGATTCTTGAACGAAAGACCTGCCTGATTTCCATTATCCTCTATTATGTCATGATCTGTGAGTTTCTTTCCCTTTTCCTGTTTGTCTTTATCGCAGAGGATATCCATACATTATTTACCGGCTCCATGTGCGCGGCCGGGACTCTCAATGTCAACCGCTTCGGATATCCTTTTTTATTAATGAAGCTGATCAGTTTTATATTATGCGGAATCTGGGCAATAATCAATTACGTGGATAACAAAGGATTTGACTACCCCATCATCCGGTTCAAATATGCATTTCTGATTATAATCACTGGATTGATTATTTGTGAAACCGCTTTTCTAATTAATTATTTTTTTCGGCTTACGCCCGATATTATCACATCCTGCTGCGGTACCCTATTTAATGAAGACTCACGAAATATGGCGGCACAGATTATTTCACTGCCGTCAGTGGAAACAAAAATATTATTTTATGCTTTTCTTGCGCTGACAATCGGAAGCGGGACTTATTTTTGTTTAGTTGAAAAGTCGCCGCTGATATTTTCCTTCTTCAGCATCGTGATGCTGCCCCTCTGCCTGGCATCGGTTATTTCCTTTATTTCTGTCTATTTTTATCAGCAGCCGACCCACCACTGCCCTTTCTGCCTGCTGAAAAAAGAATATTCTTATGTGGGCTATCTTCTTTACCTGACGTTGTTTATTGCCGCCATTACCGGTGCCGGAACCGGATTCATTCACTTTTTTAAAAAGAGGCCCTCTGTTCAGGAAGTGATCCCGAAAATCCAGAAACGATTGTGCGGTATTTCAATATCCGGATATGCGGTATTTGCCTTAATCACGTCATACCCGATAGTATTCTCGGACTTTAAAATTCATTGATCCTCGGATGAAGATAATAAATTTTCGATAGCCAGTCATATTTCAGGGACCGACAACGAACGACTGCTGTCCCGGCGATCCATCCGCATCTTCCGAAACTTATTCCATACCCCCATGGATATGGCAAAAATGCCGATACCAGCACAACCGAAACAGGATGTACACTGACCGTGACGGCAGAAAGCAGCCGGCAGAATTCCCAAAAAACCGCTCAGAAAAACAATCATCAGCTGAAGTTTTCGGCTAATTTTCTGTTTCATAAACTCCCACCAGGTATTCTGTTTTTTTCGCCTGCATTGATTTCGAATATGTAATTGCGCCGTTTGGACAGACTGATTCACAAAGACGGCAGGGCATGCAGGAAAGCTGGCTGATTTCTGCTTTATTATTCACCCGATTCAATTCAATAGCCCAGGCCGGACACTTGCCAACACATTTGCCGCACCCGTTGCATTGATTGGCCGATACTGCCATGCGCCTTCCCCGGCCAAAGCCCAGCCGGTTGACCAGTGCGTCAATGGCGCCGACAGGACAAAGCAGGTTGCAATAGGCTTTTCCGCCCTTGGATAAAAAACCTAAAAATACAACCATACCGAGGTTTACAATTCCGGCTGTTCTGAGAAAATAAGCCAGATCCGCTGTGGAAAAAGCTGCCCCGAACAAACGCGGCAGGGTAGCGAAATTGCAATAGCTGCAGCAAAGACTGCCGATTCCGATGGCGGATGCCAGAAAATAAACCGTTAGATAACCGTATCTGAATGATGCCGCCGGAATTATTGAAAAATCGATCTTAAACCCCTTCGGTATCAGTTTACTGCCCAACTCCATGCCGGCGCCGACAGGACAAAGATGGCTGCACCAGTATCTTCCGAAGAATAAAGTGAAGATTAAAACAGTATCAAGCAGTAGCACACCCATGTAACTTCTCAGGAAACCTGAAAAGTATGCATCCAGCGACATCCCTTTGCGCCAGACAAAAAACATGCGCGGACACCAGGTGCCGCAAAAGTTTGTGTCACCCGTGAACTGGAACAATAAAGATAACGGCGGCATGAATAAAACAAAGGCGGCCGCCATTATCCAATACCGGTTGCGGGCAATAAAAGACGGATTAGTGATTTGTTCTTTCATATCTTTTCTCCCGGTCCTCGAAAATCAAAGGAACTTTTAATACCGGGTAGCCGGTTGCCGTATCGTAAAAAGACAGAGAATATCTCCCCTGAACAGATACATCCGGTTTGAAATTATCCGTCCTGCCGGCAGAATCTTTTTTCATCGGTTTTATTAATGTCCAGAGCGCCAGGCGATCGCCGGCTTTAAGACTGCAAAGTGTTTTTCCTTTCAACTCAGGAAGCCGGGTGAAACCCCAGTCAATAAAAGGTCTGGCCAGATGAATTTCATAATCCAGTGACGGCGATCCTTCCATTACAATCCGGACATCTCCGCAAAAAGGCGGCCGAACGGACAGGGTCGTGATTTGCGAATAATGATTTTTGCCGCTTGTCATTATAACCGGATGCCGGGCTTTGCCCCCGTCAGCTGAAATGACCCCGATGGCATGGCCTGAATCCCCCCATCGATGGAAAGCAAACAGCAATCCAATCAGAACCGCCAGTATGAAAAAACCCATATCTTTAATTTTCATAAGCGCCTCTTAAAACCGATACGTTACCCGGACAATAAAATTACGCGGAGAAGCCGGATTATAACGGAGAGTTCCTTTGGTGTCCTTTTGCACCTCAACTGCGTATTGCCGGTCAAAAAGGTTTTCCATATTTACGGAAACATCCAGACTGCCTTTTTCAAATCCAATCATTGCATTGGTTATGAAATCATACCCTTTATATTTTTCAGTATTGGCATTATCGATATAATAAGATCCCCAGGAATGAGACTGCAGTTTTAGTTTAAAGCCGCAGGGATGTTTGTAAGCCGCAAATATTGAATACTGGTTTTCTGGAATAAACGGCAGGGTATTGCCGCTTCGGTCGATGTTGACCGTTGTGTTGCCGTTTCGGACCGGTTCTGAAAAATCATCAAACGTATAATCCGTAAAACTGTAAGTAAGTCCGGCTTGAAAGTCCGGTGTCAAAAAAACAGACCCTGATAATTCAAAACCCTTTTTATCGGTTTTTCCGGAATTAACGTATTCAGAATAGCCTTCTTCCTGGATCACCTGAATGACTTCATCTTTAACCGGTGAATAGTAAACAGCCGCATCCATCGACCATTGCAGATGATGCGTTTTAAAGCCAAATTCATAATTTTTAACCGTCACCAGATCCAGATCCGGGTTTTCGGTCAGTTCCCCTTCGGTGGGCGTCTGGAACCCCTGTGAAAAATTGCCATAAAAATTTAAACTTTCATTGAATTTATAAAGTATGCCCAGCCGGGGACTGAATGCATTAAATGTTTTATCGATATCCTCCATATCAGTCGCCGGAACATATTGCGCCCTTGCATAATCATAAGTTTCTGTCCGTTTTCCGGTGATATCAAAAACGGTTTCATCAAAACGGATGCCTGCATCGATAATCCAGCGGCGGGAGGGACGGAAAGATTCCTGTGCATAAATTCCATACAAGAAAACATTTCGTTCCTGGGTCTCAATTTTATCACCTTTTTTATCGGAAAGGACTTGGACAATCCGATTACCGGGCCCGGTGGATAGATCCCGGTATTTAAAGTAATCCGTTTCCTGATCATCATATCTTCCGGTAATTCCAAACGACAGCGTACCGTCAACATCAAAGATAGTGTGATAATGATTCAGCTGGATATCCGTACCGTAAGTAACAGTGTCTGCATCATTGATCCTTCCGGTGACCGGATGGTGATGAGACCAGATGTTTCCGTATATCATAGGCAAAAAAGTAAATTCGCCGATTTTGCTTGAATACCGGGAGTTGAAAAAAAATATTTCCGAATACCGCCCGGAAAACTGCCACGGTCCTTCAGTTTCTTTGGCCCTGCCGGTATTTTTGTATTCATCGAACATTGTCTGGTCCAGTTTTCCCGGTAACTGAATGGAAGCATCCGTATAACCGAAAAAATTCTTCCAGTTTGTTCCGCTCTCGGAACCGGCCGCTGTCTGAAAGGAGACTTGATTGATATCGAACTTGTTCCACCGGCGCCAGGAGTTACTGGTTTGCCTCCGGCTGCCGCTCAATGTGTAAAAAAGAGACTCCTTAATATTGTTCGAAAATGACAAATGGAAATTTCTTGTATCGTAATCCCCGGCCCCTGCCTTAACCATCGTCTCTTTCCGGTCAAACGGACTTTTGGGAATGATATTAATCACACCGCCGGCGGCATTGGCGCCCCAGAGGGTAGAGTTGGGTCCTTTGACCACTTCAACCTGTTTGATCAACTGAGTATCAATAAAATCGAGGCGTGTGAGACTGTCCGGATCGGTAATCGGCACCCCGTCAAAAAGCACCATGATATCCCGGACGCCGTATTTCGCCTTCAAACCAGCCCCCCGGATAATGATTCGTGAATCATATCCCTGATTTTTTGATTCAACGAGAACGCCCGGCATCCCGACAAGTGCTTCTTTGATGTTAAACATCTTTGTGGCACTAATTTTATCCTCATCGGCAATCTCCACACTGGCAGGAACTTCGGCCCGGCCTCTTTCAATTCGGGTCGCTGTAACGGTAATCTGAGAAAGTTCATACACCTGGGGTTCCTGCTCTTCGTCACCGGCAAAAACCCAGGACACGGGAACAAGCAGCAGAATGATGATGTACCGTTTAAAATAATCCAAAAAAGTTGTCTTCATGTCAGAGATGCAGTCAGCCGTTTAAAAGGTTCGTCTTTGGATATCCATCAATTTCCGAAAAATTACTGAATCATTGAGATTAAGGTCCGTTCCGGCATTTCATTCGCATTGTGTTAACCGATGTGGCGATTAAGAGCATCCGCAATCTCATCTATTTATATATGCAAATTGCGAACCGGATTGAATGCGTATTTGCATCTATCGATAATTTGCACCTTTTATGGTTCGGCAAAAGGCAGACAACCAATAAAATGTTTATAGAATTATTTTTAATCCATTGAAAACGATTCGCGCGACCTGTGCCATGGCACAAATCATGACCACAGTATGTGTGCCATGACACAGCTCAAATCATGAAAACAAAACATCCGAATTCATTTAAATCCGCAAGAAACCCTCTTAATTCCAATCAATGAAGGTCTATTTAATATCTTTGGTCAATAACAAGGCAAATGGCACAGATCTTGGAAATACATAGACAGGATAGCAAGTGCGAAATGCCTGTATCCTTTCTTTCCAGACAACAAATCAAAATTTTTTAAATCTACGGGAGAACCATTGCTGATGATGAGAGGGGTTATCAATTGGATTTCTAATGGAACGAACAAGCTTGACGATGATCTGTTATGCCCGTTTTTAGGCAGGCTCGAACCTGACTGCTACTGCAAAAATATTAACAGCAAAAACATCCTGCTGGTTCTCCGATACTGCATATCCGATTTCACGCACTGTGCCATATACAAACGCGCTCAGAGAAACAGGATGTTAAACCAATAATTTAAAAACACACTTCAAGAATTAAAACTAATTTATTCTTCCCGAAGGAGGTGATCGGTATTGGAAATTTTGAAAGGCAAAAATTGTTTTGCATTTTATTTTTATAAATAGAACCGCCGGATCTGATTTGAAAAATAAATCCGGTGAATCAACTAAGGAGGTGAAAACCATGTATAAATTTACGCAGAAGATTTTGTGCATCATTCTGTTTATTGTGATGTGCGTCTTTGCCGGCACCGCAGGCGCTGAAGAGAACCTGGTCTGGCCGGTCCAAACAAAGCTGATGTGCAAGGATTGGATAATTGATACCCCCGATGCATGGATGGATGTGGGCGATGTGTCCATGTGGAATACCAAAGACGATTTAAAAATCACCATCAATCCCTACGAGGGTTTCAAAATCAAACAAGTCAGCATCCATATTCAAGACACGTCGGATTTCGACGCTGTCCTCGGCAAGGACGGACAGCCGAAAATCAGCAAGTTTGATTACAAGACGGACTACTTGGGTGATGCTGGCATTCTGGCCGACGATCACCTGGAAGTGATTCCACTGGCAGACCTCCCGGGAGATATCTGCTGGGGGGTTAATCCGGAAAAGTGCCCGCCCAACCGATACATTATCGTGCACGTGGAACTGCAGCAGCCTGAACTCATTGAGATTGAAGAGGGTGTCTTTGAAGAGGTCTGGGTGAATCTGCCGGAAGATGCGTATGCCGAAAACGGAGGCATTTTGGACCGCTATTTACCTGACGATGGGATCATCTGGGGATGGTATGTCACCTACCCCCTGGCCAAGGTGGAGTCCGGGCATTTCGTCGACGCCAATGTCAACGGGCTGACCTATGAGACACCCACACAGTCAGGAGTAACCGGCGACACCGGACAGTTCTGGTACATACCCGATGAACGAATCGATTTTTTCGTTGGAAGTCTTCCTCTTGGCGATGCCCTGGGCGACCGCCGGGTGTCGCCGGTGGACCTGTTCATGGAGTCCGACATGGATGACGACCGGGTCATCAACGTGGCCTGGCTGCTGCAAAGCCTGGACGCGGATGGGAACCCCGGGCAGGGAGCAATCAACATCACCGGGGACGTGATCGCCTGCCTGGAGAGTGCGCTGGCAGGTC
>JAABSL010000284.1:15695-19686 GCA_011390415.1 Desulfobacteraceae bacterium | reverse complement strand
TTACAGTCCGAAATCTGTAAACCCTTATTTTTATTGGTGCCTAGGGCCGGAGTCGAACCGGCACAGCCATTAAGACCGAGGGATTTTAAGTCCCTTGCGTCTACCAATTCCGCCACCCAGGCAAGATTAAAATATTGAATGCTCTATTACCGGTTCTAAAATTAATTGTCAAGCAAACTTAATCGCGGTTTTTTATTCATTTGTCAGAATATAATTTAAATATAGATTCAATTATGATATCGTTTTTATTTTTTTATAAGGCGATTATATTGAATCAAACACGCACGGAAATGATCATCTGCAATTTTCCCATTATCCTGGCATCCAAATCCCCGCGACGCCTCAGTCTGCTTGAAAATGCCGGCATTGAGTTCAGTGTGGTGCCGGGCAGTGTCCGGGAACAGGACTTTTTGTTTTTAAAACCGGAAAACTATGTCCGCACGCTGGCCGAAGCCAAAGCCCGGGACGTTGCCGGAAAAAACCCCGGTGCCTGGGTCATCGGTGCGGATTCCATTGTTGTGATCAACGACACCATACTGGAAAAACCGGATTCGATTCCCCATGCCCGCCGGATGATCCGGCAGTTAAGCGGCAACACCCACAGGGTCCTGACCGGGTATTCGATCATATGCCAGGACAAAGCACACATCTTCACCGATTTCGTAACAACCGAAGTTATGTTTAAACAGCTGACCGACGAAGAAATCGAATGGTATATTCATACCGGCGAGCCCTATGATAAGGCCGGCGGCTACGCCATTCAGGGACTGGGTTCTTTTATGGTCAAAGGGATTATCGGGTCTTACAGCAATGTGGTCGGATTGCCGGTATGTGAAGTTATTGATCACCTGTACCGGCAGGATGTCATTTCCAGAAAAATTGTAAAGACAGACTTTAAAGCGATTGCCGGTACAGATTTATCATGAACGAACGGATTAAAGAGATCAGAAACCGGATTGAACAAACCGCTTTGTCCTGCGGCCGCCAGCCGTCCGACATCTGCCTGGTTGCCGTAAGCAAAACAGTGGCCCCGGAACAGGTAAAAACCGCCGCAGCAGCCGGTCTGGTTGTGTTCGGCGAAAATTATATCCAGGAAGCCATGCAAAAAATTGATGCGATTGGCGACAGCCGCCTGACCTGGCACTTCATCGGCCATCTTCAGTCGAACAAGGCAAAATATGTGGTCCGTTATTTTGACCTGATTCACTCGGTGGATTCTTTTAAACTGGCAAAAGAAATCAACAAGCAGGCAGAAAAACGCGGCAAAATACAAAAGATCCTCGTTCAGATCAACATTGGCGAAGAATCGACAAAATCCGGTGTCGGGGCAGATGAAGCCGTCTGTCTGGTCAAAGACATCAGCCGGCTTGAAAACCTGGCGGTAAAAGGCCTCATGACCCTGCCCCCGTTTTTCAATCAGCCGGAAAAAGTCCGGCCGTACTTTAAGCATCTGGCCCTGCTCCGGAATCAGATGCGAGCGGAATCCATTCCAAATATCGAGATGACCGAGCTTTCCATGGGGATGACCGGTGATTTTGAGGTCGCCATTGAGGAAGGTGCGACCCTGGTTCGCATCGGCACAGCGATTTTCGGAGACCGATCATGAAAATTCTGCTGCATACCTGCTGCGGGCCCTGTGCCATTTATCCGGTAAACCAGCTTCGTGAAAACAACTATGAGGTGATGGGGTTTTTTTATAAAAATAATATTCATCCCTATACGGAATGTCTGAAACGGCAGCAGACCTTAAAGGAATATGCTGACGAAATCGGATTAAAAGTGATTTACCAGGATCACTACGACCTTGAAGGATTTCTGCAAAAAATAATTTACAGAGAAAAAAACCGTTGCCGTGTCTGCTATCACGACCGTTTATTATCAACAGCCCTGATCGCCAAAAAGGGAAAATTTGATTGCTACTCCACCACCCTGCTCTACAGCAGGTTCCAGAATCATGAACTGATCAAATCCTTTGGCGAATCCATTGGAAAGGCCGTAGGCGTTTCTTTTTATTATGAAGATTTCCGAACCGGCTGGAAGGAAGGAATCAACGTATCCAAGCAACGGGGAATGTACCGGCAGCAATACTGCGGCTGTATCTACAGTGAAAAAGAACGCTATTATCAAATGACATGAACCGATTATAATGCTTGGCAATTTTCTATATTACATTATCGCGCTGCTCATCTACACCACGTACCAGCCGTCTGCTGAAACCGGCCGTCCCCCCATTGAATCCCTGATTTTATTTTTCGGGCTGGGTGTTTTTTTTGCCGTATTCACCTGGATGCAGTTTAAAAAAATCGAACAGCAGGCCGGGCACACGTCATCCCGGGAACTGGACACGCTTTTTCACAAGGTTTTAAGCCGGCAGTCGTTTCTTGCCATTTTAATCTATGCCATTGATATTTACGCGCTCAAGGTCAGTCATTTTCTGAACCGGATCCCTTTATTAAAAACCATTCCCACGCTGGAAGCCCTGCTTTTCCTCGTTTTATTTATCTTCTATCTTTCCGTTGTCTGGTGGTTCGCCTATAATTCCTTTCAGAAGATTTATCGCAACCGCCTGTCGCGCGAAGAATATGTGCTGTCAAACATCTCCTTTTCAATTCCGGTTATTCTGCCCTGGCTGTTTCTGTCCATCACCGCCGATATTATCAATATCCTCCCTTTTGAGGCGCCCAAGCAGTTTCTGGTTTCCACCGAAGGACAGATTATCTATTTTATGTTTTTTCTGCTGCTCATCTCAATCATCGGTCCGCTGCTGATCCTCAAATTCTGGGGATGCCGTCCGCTAAGGCCCGGTCCTTTCCGGCACCGGATTGAATTACTATGCCGCAATGCGGATATGCAGTACAAAGACATCATGATATGGCCGCTTTTCGGCGGCCGGATGATTACCGCCGGCGTCATGGGGCTGATCCGCCGCTTCCGCTATATTCTGGTCACACCGGCCTTGATTCAGCATCTGGCGCCTTACGAAATCGATGCGGTCATTGCCCATGAAATCGGCCACATCAAAAAAAATCACCTGTTTTTTTATCTGGTTTTTTTTGCGGGTTATCTGGTGGTTGCATTTACAACTCTGGATCTGCTGCTTTACGGCATCATTTATGCCGAGGCGGTATACGGGCCGGTCAGCACCGCCAATCCCTTTTATGCGACCGTGTCGTCGGTTGGGTTCAGCCTGCTCATGATTGCGGTCTTTCTTATCTATTTCCGGTACATTTTCGGGTATTTCATGCGCAATTTTGAACGCCAGGCGGACATGTATGCCTATGACATGATCAAGGACGCACAGCCGCTGATTTCCACGTTTGAAAAAATAACCCATACCAGCGGACAGTCCCCTGACCGACCCAACTGGCATCATTTCAGCATTACGGAACGAATTGACACGCTCCGGGCATGCGAAAACGACCCTTCTCTGGTTGCGCGGCATACCTCAAAAATCAGAATCAGCATTGCCGCTTATCTTGCGGCAATTCTGTTGGTCGGATGGATCGGTTACCAGGTTCACTATCAGGATATGAGCGGCGTTCTGAAGACCAGCCTGATCAAAACCATGGTCCTGAATCAGCTTGAAACCGATCAAAACAACCCGGATCTTTATCAGCTTCTCGGGGACATTTACTTAAATGAAAAACAGTACAAACAAGCGGTGGCAGCGTACGAAGAAACGCTGAGGATAGCCCCGGACCATGTCCGGGCCTTGAATAATCTGGCATGGCTGTTTGCCACAAGCAAAAAAGAAGAATTCTTTAATCCGAAAAAAGCGCTTGAACTGGCTCAGCGCGCTGCGTCCTTATCTTCAGAACCCCATGTTCTGGACACACTGGCCGAGGTCTATTACGTGAATGGCCGGTATTCGGAGGCGATTGATACCGGCCGGCAGGCCCTTGCAAATGCAAAAGACAATTTTGACTATTACCGGAAGCAGATTGAAAAATTCAGATCGGCCCGAAACGGGCATGAATAAATTTGATTAATT
>JAABSL010000284.1:0-15409 GCA_011390415.1 Desulfobacteraceae bacterium | reverse complement strand
TTGATTAATTCTTCAGTGACATCAGCACCGAACGGACCATATTGCGCATACTGACATTTCCGAAGCACATCATCCGGATCAGCTGCTGCTCTTTCAGCCGGAGCCGGCGCATGATTAATTTCTCGTTCATTCCCTGATTCGCAAACGAGAAAACATTGCCGTAAAAGTCTTCGAGAAACTGCAGTTTCAGCGACAGAAATTTTTTACCCTTCACAGGCTGAGGCCGGTGGCAGCAATAGAGTGCGTCAAAATCATAAGACAGAACTTTTTTAATGGATTCGATCTGATCGGCAATTTTTTCGTCCGCCCGAAAATATTTTATCCGGTCGCCAAGATACAGATCCCCGGAAAACAGCCACCCGTTATTGATTTCCAGAAACACCGTGTGATCCTTGCTGTGCCCCGGCGCATGGACGGGCTGGAATTTTAAGTTTCCGGTTTCAAAGCCGCCGGACGGCAAATCCTCTATCTGTACCGGTGTTGTTGCACCCCACATCCAGTGTTGATACGGAAATATTTTATACGGATATTGCATCTTGGCAACGGTCAGGGGATGCGCCATGACCGGCAGATGAAATATTTGCTTTAGAACCGCGGCATTCCCGCTGTGATCCTCATGATGGTGGGTTAACAAAACCGATGACAGTTTATGCGACCGGGCAATATCAATGACCGCTTTTTCCATATGAGACTGACCGGTATCAATGAGAACCCCGCCGGCAATGTAACAGCAGACCGTCATCATCGGACGGCCGAAGGGCGAATATCCCAGTTCATAGGCATCGACATTGCCGAATTTGTGTTTTCTGACTATTTTCATCTGCCCTTTAACCCAACAAAATTATGTGATCTGATTTGAAAACCACAGAATTTACCAGCCGCCGGTTTATCCGGCAAGAAATTTATCACAGAATTCCGGTCAATGATAAAATTACAATATATTTAGACATGTTGTTTGATTTAATCCACTGCATATGATAAATTTCGGTAATTTAATTTTTCAGATCTGCAACCGGCAAAAAAGCCTTCCATCCTTTTAATGATGAGTATTATGGCACCGGACAGCCCATCGCCCCCATTTGAGATAACCGAAACCGATGACGGAAAGCTGACCATAATGCTTTCCGGCCCCTTAAATATCAAAACGGCTTCTCCGATCCTCAATGCGCTGACTGCTGCGCTAAAGAACAAATCATTGACCGCTGTAACAATCAATCTCAAACATGTTTCCAGGGTAGACGATTACGGCGCCCTTGTTTTATATCAGATAAAAAATGATGTTCTTCCTCCGGATACGGATTTTCATCTTCTGAATCCGCCGGATGTTCTCCAGACCATGCTGGACCAGATGGCCGCCGGCCATTCGGATTCTCCCGGGCAACCGGATGCCACTTTGAGTTCAAAATTCATTCTCCAAACCGGCGAAGCCACCATTGATACCCTGAAAAGCATAAAAGAGTTTATTGATTTTATCGGTGCCATTGTCCTGTCGGTGATGCGTTTTTTGAAAAACCCGAAATCGCTTCGCACCAATGATATTATCGGTTATATGAAAACCACGGGAGTGGATGGTCTTCCCGTTGTCGCCATGATCAGCTTTCTGATCGGACTGATCATGGCATTTATGTCGTCTATTCAGTTAAAGCAGTTCGGGGCGAATATCTATGTGGCCTCCCTTGTCGCCTTATCCATGGTTTCCGAACTCGGCCCTATCATGACAGCCATTATCGTTTCCGGCCGGTCCGGCTCTGCGTATGCCGCGGAAATCAGCACAATGAAAATTTCCGAAGAAATCGACGCCCTTGTCACCATGGGATTTGACCCGGTTCTTTTTCTGGCCATACCCCGCATGATTGCCGCCATCATTGTCATCCCCCTGTTGACAATGTTTGCAAATCTGTTTGCCATATTCGGCGGTCTGGTAATCGGCATTACCATGCTGGACCTGTCCGCCAGTTCCTACATCAATCAGACGTTTAATTCTTTAAAACTGTTTGAATTATGCTGGGGTCTTTCAAAGTCATTTGTGTTTGCCATCATAATTTCAGGGGTGGGCTGCCTGAGAGGATTTCAGGCAAGGGGAGGCGCCTCTGCTGTTGGGCAGGCGGCCACCTCGGCCGTTGTGACCAGCATATTTTTAATCGTACTGTTTGATTCAATCTTTGCAGTTATTCGAAGTTACTGGAATTAGCATCCATGACAGATAATAGGGCAGCCGGTGTCAGCAATTTAACCGTCCGGTATGGGGACACTTTAATCCTTGATGATATCAGCTTCAGTGTTGACCGGCATGAAATATTTGTCATTTTAGGGGGCAGCGGCAGCGGCAAAAGCACGCTTCTGCGGCAGATGATCGGACTGGAGCGACCTGTTTCAGGAGAGGTATTTATTGATGACATCAACATTACCCGGTGCCCGGAAAGTCAATTCTCTGAAGCGTTAAAAAAAATCGGCGTATTATTTCAAGGCAGTGCCCTGATCAGCTCCATGACCGTCAGTCAGAATATTGCCTTGCCCATTATCGAATTTACGGATTTTTCTAAAAAATCCATTGATCGGATTGTTCGGGTCAAACTGTCCCTGGTCGGTTTGGAAGGCTATGGCCATTACCTGCCGTCCGAAATCAGCGGCGGCATGAAAAAACGGGCAGGTCTGGCCCGGGCGCTGGCCCTCAACCCGGAAATCCTTTACCTGGATGAACCGTCTGCCGGCCTCGATCCGGTGACGGCTGCTGAAATTGACCGGTTGATCCTTGACATCAACCGACAGCTCGGGACCACCATTATTATTGTCACCCATGAACTGGCCAGCATTTTTGCCGTTGCCCAGCGGGTCATCATGCTCGACAAATCAACCAAAAAGATTATCGCGGAAGGAACGCCGGAAAAATTGCAAACCGAATGCGACCATCCCTATGTTTGCAAATTTTTCAATCGTCAGACGTAAGTTTTATCTGAAAGGACCTGATTATGATCCATTCATTTATGGACAGACACTCACTGGCCCACATGCCGCCGACCCGGTTTTTTTATTTTGAATATGAAGCCGGCCAATGCACCTCCTGCAAAGCTTGTGTAGAGACCTGCCCTACTTCCTGCCTTCAGTGGGATGATGAAAAAAAACAACCCTATGCCACCGGGTTAAGCGGCATCGAACTGGCCTGTATCGGCTGCAACAACTGTGAAGTGGTCTGTCCGGCCGGCTGCATTCGCATGCGGGGCGAATACAAGGTACTAAAAGGACGATATAAAACCCCTGAAGATAAATCCGGCGACATGACCCTGCCCCGTCCTTTTGGCCCGGCTGACGCCAACAAAAAATTTCAAGAAATAGAAGAAGCGCTCACGGAAACTGAAAGAATTATTTACCGGCGCCGGAGTGTCCGCCTGTTTAAAAACAAACCCCTTTCCAAAGACTTAATTCTTCGCCTGACCGAGGCAGCCCGTTTTGCGCCGTCCGCCGGCAACGGCCAGCCCTGTAAATTTCTTGTGGTCACCAACAAGGAAATTAACCGAAAGGTAGACCAAAAATGCGCCAGAATTCTTAAAATGATTAACTGGTTGTATGCCGGCCGGGACCGGTGGCGCAAAATCCTGATCACACTGCTCAGTGCGATTTCAGCAAACAAATGGGACCAGCGACCCATTGCGGCCATGGAAAAAGTCCGCATGACAGACGGCGTTATCACGTTTGATGCACCGGCGGTCATCCATGTATTAAAGGACAAACGGGGCATCAGCCATCCGGATATCGATGCCGCCATTGCCGCGCATAATCTCGTTTTAACCGCCCACAGCCTCGGCCTGGGAACCTGCTACATTGGATTTATCGCCAGCACCATTCCCTACGTGCCTTCGGTAAAAAAATTACTCAATATTAAATACCCCTATGAAATTGTGACCAGCATCTGTGTGGGGTACCCTAAATTAAAATACGACAAGCCGGTCCCCCGGTCTCCTGCATCCGTCGAGTGGATTGAGTAATTCTTCGTTGCGTAAACAATAAATATTTAATATAAAAGCTGATTAATATAAAAACTTAGACTTGGATCATTGTTTCGGCTGCCGTAGGGGCGAATGGCATACGCCCTTTTATAGGATACTCCCTTTTGCGGTTGAAACAGGATGGGCGAATGCCATTCGCCCCTACGCCCAAAATCATCATTGGCCGACACGATGATCAAGCCCAAAACTTAAACACAAAAAAGAGAAACCATGCCTTCATTTCGAACAAAATTTTCCGTCGGATTATTTGTCATTATCGGCATGACATCGATTATTGTATTTTTTCTCTGGCTCGGGATGTCGCAGTATTTTAAGGAAGGCCGTTATTATGTGGCCTTTTTTGACGAATCCGTGCAGGGGCTTAAAAAAGATTCCGCCGTCAAATACCGCGGGGTATCCATCGGCCGGGTGGAAAGCATCCGGGTGGCTGAAGACGGTAAGCTGATTCGTATTCTGTTCAACCTGGATGAACCCCTGATCAATTATGACAAGATGTTTGCCCAGATTAAATCCATCGGGATTACCGGTATCATGTTTGTCGAGCTTGACCGGATGGAAGAAGAAGGCACCACCCTGACGCCAAAAATCACTTTTGAAACCAAGCATCCGGTCATCGCCACCCATCCCTCAGACATGAAGCAGCTGCTTACCGATGTTTATGAAATTCTGGATTCCATCAAACAAATTGACATCAAAGGTATTTCCGACGGAGTTACCCGGACTCTGGACAATGTAAACCAGACCCTTGCGGATGCTGAAGTAAAAAAGGTATCTGAAAATCTCCAAAAAGTCCTGGCCCGGAGTCAGGAGATTCTGGAAAAAGAAAAATGGGACACAATCACGAAAAATCTTTATGAAGCCAGTGAAAAATTACCGGTTTTAATCGGACAGGCCGGATCAACGATCAACCGGGTTGATGTTTCATTGAAAGGCCATAATCAAAAGCTTTCTGCAACCATTGACAAATTCAATCTTGCGGCAGGCACTGCCCAAGACCTGCTTCAAAGCAGCGACGCCCTTGTCAGTGACGCCCATTCACGGGTTTCCCGGATAGACCGTGAATTATTGCAAACATTAAATGCACTGGAATCGGCTACCATAAATATGAACCAGCTGATTCAGCAGATTATTGATCAGCCGTCCGCGCTGCTGTTCAGTTCCCCGCCGGTTCCGAAACCCCTCGAAGCTTCAGACAATTAGGCACCGGCGGACAATTAAGCCATCTATTTTATACTTTACAAAGGCGCCATGCGTATGAAAATACAAAAATTGATATTTGCTGTTTTCCTTTTAACCGGATCATTGTTCGGCTGTTCGCTCAATGATGCACCGCCGCAAGCTATTTCCTATTATACGCTTGACTATGAGAAGCCGGTCTTTGACGCCAAATCGCCGCTGCCTATTGCCCTGACCATTGAAAAATTCAAGACCGCCTCCCCGTACAACACCAATCGGATCATTTACAGCACAGATGAATTTTCGCAGAATAAATACTATTACCATCAATGGATGAGCCCGCCGGACGAAATGGTCTCTTCTCTTCTGACCCGTGATCTGATTGCATCGAATTATTTTGAAGCTGTTTTGCGGTCAGGCGATATCATATTAAGGCATCAGCTTTTCGGTTTTATCGACCAGTTCTATGAGAAAGACACGGATAATCAGTGGTACGCTGTTTTATCAATTACCATTACACTGATGAATAAGAATGAAAAAGATGCCACAAACCAGTTCTGCTTGCAGAAAAACTATAAAAAGACATCTCCTTTGGACAAAAAAAATCCCAAAAGCCTGGCCCGGTCTATGAGCCAGGCGCTGTCTGAAATTTCTTCTTTGATGATTGCCGACATTTATCAGGCGCTGGATCAAAATTGTGCCGATTCTGATTTGTAAGGTATACAATCCTGCAAACAAAAGAAACGGCACTCTTTATTCAGGCAGATGACCTCAGGCCTCGTCAAGCGAGTTTGGCACCATAGAAACAGCATCGCGGAAGGGATCACCAAATGGTATGGAGTCCATCATCATCCGTCATTCCGCCAGATACAACAAACCCGTTATATCTTTGTCGACATAACGGGTTTGTTTTCTTTATTTTCTGCGTCAGAAATCAGCGAAAAACTGACGCAGGGGCTGATTGAACAATCAAATGATTAAAAAAATGATTCCGTTTTGTAATATTCAGCCATTTCGTCTTTTTTTTCAAACACGGTCTTAACGGCACCCACGACCTTATCCAGAATCCCGGTGGAACCGAATCCGATATAGTGTTCACTTTCAGACGGATACAAAAAATACATGGTGCCAAAATCCATTGGCAAAGGATTCATTCGATTATTGGCGCGCCGGATATTCAGAAACGATAATTTTAAATTAAACATGAGGCAACCCTCCTTTTATATAACATTCCATTCAGAAACAAAATTTTAATGGTAATTTACAAAAGCCGGTGACTGATTTACCGTCACGGGCGTTTGCGTTTGCACGGGCAAACATGAGGTCATATGTAATGCAACATATGTGCCGCTTTAACAAAAATATGAAATCCTGCAGCGCAATATTTTTAATTCAATATAACTAACTTAAAATATGATATAAAAGTAAAGACAAAAAAAGGGATAGAAAAGAAAGGGCAATTTTTAATGCCGATCGATCAAGTGATCAGATGTAACAGGATGGGGGAAAAGAGTCAGAAAAGCCCCGATAATTAATTAAAAATTGATTAAATATCTAATATTAAAGCATATATTAATTATGGGGCAATTATGAGACAAAAAGGGGCTATATCAGGTCATATTTCTTCATTTTTCTGAATAATGTTTTTCGGTTAATTTTTAAAGCAGTCGCGGTTTTGCTTTTCCGCCATTGATTTTTTTCCAGGACTTTCCGGATAATGTTTTTTTCAAAATTATCCATTGCCTGATTCAGAGACTCCGCAGTGTCACGGACATCCATCGATTCAAAATCATCCACCGGAATTGTTTTGGCCACCGATGTTGACATAGAATCCAGCGTTTTGAGGGTAATATACCTTTGCAGCACATTTTGAAGCTCCCGGACATTGCCCGGCCAGTCATAATTATAAAGCATTCCCAGCACTTTACCGTCTAAAAACGGTTTATTGTCAGAGGCTGCGTAGACCGAAAGAAAATGTTCAATCAGCAGCGGCAGGTCATCTTTTCTTTCTCTTAACGGGGGCAATGTAATGGGAATAATATGAATCCGGTAAAAAAAATCTTCCCGCATACGGCCGTTTTTGACCTCGTCTTTCAAGTCCCGGTTGGTTGCGCCGACAATCCGCACTTCAGCCTTTTTCACTTCACTGCTGCCCACCGGCGTATATCCGCCGCCTTCCAGCACTCTTAACAATTTAACCTGACCGGCCAGATCAATTTCGCCCAGCTCGTCTAAAAACAGGGTCCCCCCATTGGCCTGATCGAAATATCCCGGCTTGTCCAGATTGGCGCCGGTAAAGGCGCCTTTTTTATACCCGAAAAATTCGCTTTCAAACAAATTTTCCGGTATGGCGCTGCAATTGACCGGCACAAACGGGCGATCGTGATTATCGCTCAATTTGTGGATTTCCCGGGCCACCAGTTCTTTGCCGGTACCGGACTCCCCGTAAATGATGACATTGGCAATGGTTGCGGCAGCCTTGGAAATATGCTCGTACACATCCTGCATCAGCCGGTTCTTGCCAATAATATCGCCAAATTTATATCGCTCTTTAATGGTCGATTTTAATCGTTTGTTTTCATTGCGAAGCTGTTCTTCCTCCAGTTTATGTTCGGTCATATCAGAGATAAAGCCTTCGACTTCGGTTACCGTCCCATCGGTCGCGACAACCCCCAGACCTTCTTCCCACACCCATTTTTGCTTTCCGGAAGCGGTGACAATCCGGTATTCCATCTGAAACGGGCGGCCGGCAGCCAGCGAGGACTGAATCTGGTGCTGCACATCCTTCCGGTCGTCGATATGGATCATGTCCATATAGGCTGTTTTGGAATTATTGATTAATTCAAACGGGGAATAATCCGTGAGCCACTTGCACCCGGCACTGACGTACTTCATGGTCCGATATTGATCATCACTGCATCGATAGGCCATTCCGGGCAGATTTCCCATCAGCTTGGACAACTTGCGTTCACTTTCAATCAGCGCTTTTTCAGTCTGTTTAAAAACCGTGATATCATTAAACGATCCCACACTGGAAAGGGTTCCGGCAATCATGTCAATGCGCACATACATGTCCTTGTACTCGCCGTACCGGTTGTGGACCCGGCATTCATACTCTGTCGGCGCCAGACTCCGGTCCTGGCGGCGCTTGACGTGGTACCGCTTCATTCTTTCCAGGTCTTCGGCCGCCACAAAATCCGTCCATTTCATTTTATTGTGGATTTCTTTTTTGGAATATCCGGTGAGTTCTTCGAATTTTGCGTTGACCATGGATATGGTCATATCATTTTCAATAATAATGGTGGCGGTACCGGTATTTTCAACAACACTGCGGTACCGGTCTTCGTTTTCCGCCAACGCCTGCTGAGCGGCCAGGCGTTCTTTTTCCAGCACATGAAATTCTTCAACACGCACCCGCAGTGCATGCAGTTCTTCGATGAGTTCGTTTTTGGATTTCTTCAAATCATTCATGAAATTATATTAAGATCTAAAAAGTATCCGTATGCGCAAATTCGGAAACATCCCTGCGCTTCGGCGCTTTGGGAATCTTTGTGGGATATCCCATCGGAATCAGGGCCACATTTTCGACTCCCTCCGGCAGATTGAGGGCGGCATTGACCTTGTCGTGTTCATACAGACCGACCACAACCGTGCCCAATCCTTTATCATGGGCCGTCAGGCAGATACTCTGGGTGGCCAGACCCAGATCAAACATAAACCAGTCTCCGAACTTTGTGGTCTCCATGCCTTTGTAATAGCCCGACGTTTTGAGTCTGGCGCATACCGCAAGAACCACCGGTGCGTTTACAATTGATTTAGATGCCGGATTGGCGGCAGGAACCGCTGCCTGAAGCTTTGACTTGACGTCAGGATCTTTCACCACCACGATTTCCCAGCATTGGGTATTGGCCCATGACGGTGTCCACTGCACTGCTTCAAGAATCGACTGAAGGATGTCTTCCGGAACTTCTTTTTCGGCATAATTCCGGACGCTGCGCCTTTGTTTAATAATGGTCATTAAATCCTGCATAATATCTCCTCCGGTTTCTTTGGTTAAATTATTGTTTCTGGCTGTCAACCTTGTCCTGACGCTGTTTAAGGATCCCCATGGCAATGGCAAGATCTTCCGGCTGGGTGATTTTGATATTAGAGGAACTGCCGGGGATTATCCGGACACGCCCTCCGGCATTTTCCACCAGAGAAGCGTCATCCGTGCCTGAAAATCCGGTGGACAGTGCATATTCATGGGCTTGCCTGATTATCCGGAGCTGAAAGACCTGGGGGGTCTGTGCCTGCCACACGCCTGTCCGCGGCATGGTAGCGGTAATATATCCGTCCCGGTCTACGCTTTTTAGGGTGTCCACTGCACAAAGCCCCAGGATGCAGGCGCCATCCTGCCCGGCCCATCGGATGGCCGCTTGTGTCTGCGGCACGGGAACAAACGGCCGCACCCCGTCATGAATCGCAACAATTGTTTCCGGATCCGGGATCACGGATAATGCGTTAAACACCGACTGCTGGCGATTTTTTCCGCCCGGCACCAGTTCAACCGGCAGCCGGTTTTGAACAAATGGAATTATCCGGCGGGTGCAGAAATCAAAATCAATTTCCGGAACCGCCAGAAAAATTTTATCAATGATGGATATTTCGGAGAGCGCAAGAAGTGTCCGGCTTAGAATCGGCAGCCCGTCCAGCATCAGGTATTGTTTGCGGATGTCGCTTTGCATCCGTTCCCCTTTGCCGCCGGCTACAACAACCGCAGATACTGACGTCATGATCATTTACCGAAGATACTGGAGGCTCTTGGGCAATGGAATCCCCTTGCCCATCTGATCTTCCCCGTAATTAACACTGGCCAGGGTTTCAATATCTTTTAACGCCCGGATATCCCCCTGAAACTCAACTTCCTGAATGTTCTCCCGCTGGATCTTGCCGCCGGCCCATTGAATATCCAGCACACTGCTGGCGTCAAACTGGTCGCCGCCGGCAATCAGTTTGACCTCGCCACCGTAATTCTGGACAATTTTGGCCACCATCAGGCTCGGACGGCAATGAAACCCCAGTTCCCGGGGAATGCCGACAATGATTGAGGAACGTTCGATATTTCCCTTCAGGATTTCCAGGGCCACTTCTTTTCCATAGGAAAAAAAATGATTCACATAAAACAGGCCGTAATTAATGGTGCAATCCAGCAGTACATCCGGATCGACCAGGCGGGTCAACTGCTCCCGGGCCTTGTTGTATATAAATTTGTAGCCGATATCAATGAGATGCCGTTCATAAAAATGCAGCAGGCGGCCCATTACCTGAAGCAGGTGATAAATGACGGAAAAATAGGATCGAAACCGCTTGAGATTGCGGTTCCCGAATAAAAATCCGCCGTGAATCACGTAGGAGTCAAATGAAGACTGCAGGTTATGAACCCGCATTTCAAATCGTCGGATTTCCACTTCATTGACCCGTTCCGGCACCAGGGCCTTGAGCCCGACCTGATCATAAACCTCAACAAATTCAAATGTATCAAAGTCATCGGCAATGGAGATAAACTCATTGGCCACCTGGACAATATGCTTGCTGTACTGGTCCTTTTGTTCGTCTTCAAAATCATGCGCCAGCATCTCACCGGTGGTAATGCCGGGGAAATGACGGCTTTTGAATCCTTTTTTCGGCAGTTCTATTTTTAACCGCTGCGCCTCGTCAATGATGGCATGTGCCAGCTTCATCAACGAGTTGGTCATAAAGTCAAGGGCGACTTCCCCGTTTTCCCTGAAACTTTCCTTATCGTGAATATCATAAAAGATCAATCGGTTGGCGATATGCTTCTGGGAATACCCCCCCATGCTGATATGCCGGACAGCGGCCGCCAGTTCCCGGTAGAAATACCACTCGGAGTTGTTTTTGGCCCCATGAAAATCAAGAAAATCTTCGAGCAGATGAGAAGAGGTAATGAGTTTGGAATACAGACTCTTGGTAAAAACGTTTTCCGGGGAGTCGCATTGGGCCAGATACAGAAAACATTTCAAATAATCATAGGAGTAAAACCGGACTTTTTCAGCAAATGAAATATCACAACTGCTGTTTTGATTTCCAAGACTCATGATACCGTACCGCCCTTACATCATATCTTTCTGGGTTTCAGTGACCGCCTTGTCGATTTCCGCGGCCAGGCCGGGAGGCAGTCCTTCAATATCAACATTTAAAAATCCCCGGACGATGGTGGATACCGCTTCATCTTCATCCAGTCCTCTGGCCATGAGATATTCGATTTCCCTCTGGTCAATCTTGCCGACAGCGGCTTCGTGGGACATTTCAACGCCCGGCACATGGCCGACAAGCTCCGGCACGGCATGCATAATACCGTCCCTCAGCAACAGGCCCTTGCATTCAAGATGCCCTTTGCATCCGGCCACCTTACCGATCATCTCTCCCCGGGCAATAATGGTTCCCCCCACCGTAATGGCCCGGGAAATAATTTCCGCCCGGGTGCCCGGATAATTTAAATGCACCGTGGATCCCACGTCCAGATAGCTGTCGGCTGAAGCCACCAGGATGCTGTTAAAGCGTCCCACCGCCCCTTCGCCGTCCAGATAAGTGGTCGGCGCCATCTGCAGGGAGCCCACCGGTCGCAAAGAAATATAGTTTGAAACAATAACGCCGCCTGCTTCCACATGAATGGCCGTTCTCGGACGGACATTCACCTGTTCGCCCCAGTCATGAATCATCGTAAAATGAAGGGTGGCCCCTTTTTTAACAAAAATCTCCGAAACACCGACATGAAGTCCCGTGACCAGATGCGGAGACGTCGAACATCCGGTAATAATATGCATTTCGGAATTTTCTTCAGCAATTACCACATTATGAACATTTTGCGAGAACCCTTCCTGGGCGATGTATAAACAGGACTGCACCGGCTGTTTGATTTTGGCGCCGGGCAATGATCGGATAAAATATCCTTCATGGGGCTTTGTCTTTGCCGCTTCCGTGAATTTATCTTTTTCCGGAGAAATATATTTCCACAAGTAATCTTTTAACCAGTCATGTTTTTTAAGGGCATTGGAAATGCCCATTACCTCAACCCCCTCCTGCCTGGATTTTGAATGGATCACGGAGCAGTCTTTTTGAATAAACGTGCCGGCCCTGTCCTGTTCTGCGATATCAACACCGACATTCAGCCACTGGCCGGAGTCTACGGATTCAATCTGTGACAGATCTTCAACATATTCATGCGGCCGGGCTTCAGACTGGTAATTACCGAGTTCAATCTCTGTTTTGGATTTATTATCTACATGGTGCATCTGACACACTCCTCATAACCGTATTCCCGGATCCACTTTAATATTTCCCTGGCGTTTCGCGAACAGCACAAATTACCGTTGTACAGCACCTGGCCCCTGTCAGCCGTTATATAGTCCAGAATATGCCCGGTATGGGTAATCACCAGTGCGGATTTGGTTCTTTTTTTCAAATGGGCATGGGGCAAAATTCCTCTCGGTTGTTTTACCCCCCGTTCCAGAAGTGTATTCACCACTTCACCGAGCAGTACAATATTTTCCAGATCCACGCCGGACTCGGGTTCATCCAGCAGCACCAGCTCCGGTTCCTGGGCCATCAGCTGAAGCAGTTCCGAACGCTTGATTTCACCGCCGGAAAAATTCCGATTCACATCTCTTTCCAAAAATCCTTTAAAATTCAGCATATCGGCAAGACTGTCAACGTCGACCGGCTTGTTTCGGGCGCACAAGGCCACCAGGTCCTTTGTTTTGAGACCGTTGATTGTCGGGGGCCGCTGAAACGAAACACCGACGCCGAGACGGGCGCGTTCATGCACCGGCATATAAGTGATATCTTCTCCCTGGAACGTGATTTTTCCGTGCGTGACCTTATATCCGGAAAACCCGATAATCGTCATCATCAATGATGTTTTGCCGGAACCATTGGGACCGAACAGAATATGGGTCTCACCATCCGGAATCTCCATATTGATTTGATTTAATATGGGTTTTCCGCCGACTTCCACTGAAAGTTCTTCAATAATAAGCATGCGTTTTCTTTCGTTTTGTAAATTTAGTGAAAAGCGGTCAGTGCGGTCAATAAGCCGAATCCTGTTCCCGGTGTCAGTTGCCTTTCACCGGGCAATGATCATTCATCTGCGGATGACAGTTACCCGTCATCTCTTGCGACCTACCCGGAAGCTTGGACGGGCCGCCCTCAAACACTTCCCTATTTGGTCTTGCACCGGGTGGGGTTTACCAAGCTTTCCCGGTCACCCGGGAAACTGGTGCGCTCTTACCGCACCGTTTCACCCTTACCCGACATAACAAACAGCGTAAAAGCTGTTTCCCATGCCGGGCGGTCTGCTCTCTGCTGCACTTTCCTTCATGTTGCCATGACTCCACGTTATGGAGCACCCTGCCCTGTGGTGTTCGGACTTTCCTCCGGTGAAGGATGCGCTTCCGCATCCATAAATACCGGCGATCATTTTGACCACACCAACCGCTTATTTTATAACATATAACATCCGATGACAATGCGGACAAGTTTTCATCTCATTTTCCCGATGCAGTTCATTGTACATCTGCGGCGGAATATTCATGTGACATCCCAAACAGATGGAATCAATTACCTGAACAATGCCAATACCCCGGGAATACGATTTGATAACTTCATACTGTTTCATCAATTCAGAATCAATTTTTGATGATATTTCATCCCGCTGCGCCAGCACCTCATTTAATGACCGGCGCTCTGTTTCGGCTGCTGCCTCGAAAACGGATTTTTTCTCGCTGACCTCGACGGCTTCCGCCTCATACGCTTCTTCTTTTTCCCGGATCGCCGTTTCCGCCGCATCAATATTATCCAGGCAGGCAAGGGTTTCATCTTCAATCCGGGAACTGGCCTTTTTGATTTCAGAAATTTCCTTTAAGATCGCCTGGTATTCCTTATTTGTGGTAGCAGCATGCAACTGTTCTTCTCTTTTTTTGATCCGTCCCTGGTTGACCTGGATTTCGGCATCAAAGGCGCGGTAGGCTTTTTTCAGTTCCGCAAGATTCTCTTTATCAATATTAATTGCTTCTTCAATTTCCTTTAAACCGGATTCAATCTGTTTTAGTTTTTCCGGCAGTTCATCCAGTTGCGATTGCACTTTTGCAGCCGCGGTTTCCATCTGCTGCAGTTCAACCAGAAATTCGATCTGGTCTCTTGTAATGTTATTCATAATGATATCCAAAATAGTTAAACCTTCAATAATTTCTATCTACCGGTTATTAAGAAAATAAAACATGACTTTAATTAATTTAACATATTATACATAATGAAAAGGATCTTCTTCCTCGCAAAACGCCTCAACGGCTATATCCAGTCCCATTTGGCCGGCCAGGGCATCAAGGCGCCGGGCAACCAGATCAATCATCAATGCCTCGGATGCAAAATGCCCGACATCAATTAATCCCCGACCGCCGGCTTCCGCATCCTTTGCATCATGAAATTTCAGATCGCCGCTGATATAGACATCCGCATTCGTGCCGAAGAACTGTTTCAGCAGTCCGGACCCGCTTCCCGTGCACACGGCAATTTTTTTCACCGGCATATCCGGCACGCCGGAAATTTTTAAAGCGGACAGCGCAAATTCCTTTTTAATCTTTTCAGACAAAGAGGCCAGGGTTGCCGGTTCTTCCAGTTCGCCCACCCGGCCGATACCATAATTGTCTTCCCCGGCAAGCAGGGTCACGTGCTTCAGTCCGATTTTTTGCGCAAACACATCATTTAATCCGCCTCTGACACTGTCCAGGTTGGTATGGGCGCAAAAGATCGCCAGGCGATGACGGATAGACAAATCAAGCGTTTTTCCCAGCGGAGTATCGAGGAGCAGGCTTTTCAACGGCCGGAAAATCAACGGATGATGGGTGATCAGCATATCCGCATTTTTCTTGCAGGCGGCGGATATTACCGACGGCGATGGATCCAGGGCCACCATGACCCGTTTTACCGGCCAGTTCGGATCGCCGCACTGCAGACCGGAATTATCCCATTCCTCGGCCAGCTCTGCCGGCGCCACCTCTTCCATCAAACGCATAATATCGTTAACAACCGTCATTAGTTTCTTATCTCTAATTTTCGTGTTTTTTTGGCAGAATATTTTAAAAACTCAAAAATTGTGAAGTGACTAAAGTGATCTAAAGTGCCTAAAGTTATGGACTGCGCGAAACGCGCGATCATTTTTAAAATAAAAA
>JAABSL010000283.1 GCA_011390415.1 Desulfobacteraceae bacterium | reverse complement strand
CATCCGTCAGAACAACGGGTTTACCTGGGAATTTAAATTAAACCGGCTTTCAAACGAGATCAACATCCGGGCCCTGCCCTTAAAAACCCTGCTGGTGTACCTTTCCATGGAAGGACTCATTCGGCCCAAAGCCACCTATTTTGATGAATACGCATTTAAATTCATTGCCGCACCCGACGCCATTGGGGAAAAATTTACCGGCGAGCGCAGGCAGTTTGTTGAAGCCGTCTTTGCCCACTGCCAGACCAAACAGATATGGACGTCTGTTGACATGGCGGGTATTTTAGCCGCCTATCCCGCAGACCGGCAGCGGATTATCGCAGCCCTGGAATATTTTAATGAAAAAGGGCTCATTGAGCTCCAGACCCGCCAGGCGGTTGAAGTCTATAACATCATCAACCAGGCCTTTGACATCGACGCGGTAACGGAAAATATACATGCCGTGTTTGCGCAAAAAGAAGCGCACGGCATTGAAAGAATCCATCAGATGATCCGGTTTTTTGAAACCCGGTCCTGCCTCAGCCGCCAGCTTGCGGCATATTTTGGAGAAATTCTGGAAACCGAAAACTGCGGGCATTGTTCCTTTTGTAAAAACGAACCGGTCGGGCTGAAAAAAACCCGTCAGCTCAAACCCCTCGCAGATCTTGACTTTTTTTCATTAACAGAAGAATTTGTAAATGCGGCCGGCGAACATGCCGAGGTTGATGGACTGACCCGGTTTCTGTGCGGCACCTACACGCCGGTGTTTGCAAAGCTAAAAGTCAAGGCGATGCCGAATTTCGGCGTTTTGACCGATTATCCGCTGCCGGAGGTCAGAAAATGGGTTTGCGCCCATCAAAAATAAATTGAGGAAAAACAGGCATTGCCTACTGCCGGCAATTCATGTAGATAAACCATATACCCCAAATCATCTTTAATATTTAATACACGGAGGCATCTAATGAACGGACAGGAACAAATTCATAACATTGATTTCAGCATCGACAAGACCACATTATACCGCGAAGAATCCATTACGGATCTCAAAGTCGGCTCCATCCGAAGACTGATCCCGGTAAAACCGGACGGTTCCGCCGACAGCGCAAGAACCGAGGTATTTATCGGCCACACCCAGCTCATGTCCCCGGAAGGTCCGCTGCCCATCCAGTCGGAACTCACCGCCACAACCCTTGAAGAGGCCATTGATGTATTTCCGGCCACCATGAAACAGGCACTGACGGAAATGGTGGAAAAAATCCAGCAAATGCAGCGCAAGGAAGACCTGAAACCTAAAAATGATTCGCGGATTATCGTGCCGGGAAGATAGGGGAAAAAGGAAACAAACATGAAACACATCCCCCGGGTCATCAGACAGGTCATTGTGATCGCTCCCATCCTGTGGCTGCTGGAACTTTTCCAGAACAAACTTTATTTTCTGGCCACCGGAAAATGGGGATGGGTGTATCCGAACTCGCCCTATCACTGGTTCAGCTTTGAAACCCTGGCCAACTGGGCGCTGACGGTGGTGGTCATTTACATTGTCTACCGGGTCTGGTTTATCCCCCGATATACCGGTATCCTGACACGCATCCTGATCATCGGCCTTATGGGGGTTATTCTGGAGTATGCCAACGGGTTTCTTTACCACCACGTCACCGGCAGTTACTTGTTTGTCTGGGAACATTCGCGGTTTAAATATATTGATTTTGTCGCCATTCCCATGTGGTGGGTCAATGCGGCGGCCTATCATTTTCTGAGCGTAAAACTGGTGAATCTGCATCGATAATTAATGGGTTATATATGAACGTATCCCGCTCCCGCATAATCGTATGCCGCATCGGACTGGTCGCGGCTCTTGCGGGCATTACCATCCTTGCCACCACCCCGCTTTCATACCCGGTCGTATCCGGCGTCAACGACAAGTTCAATCATGTGCTGGCATTTTTTGTCCTGGCCCTGCTCGCGGATTTTTCATTTCCGGAAAAAGAGTTTGCCGCTGCCATGATGCTTTCTTTGCTCGGTTATGGGCTGGCCATTGAAATCACCCAGTATTTTCTGCCGCACCGGATGTTTTCATTGCTGGATCTGGCAGCGGATGCGGCAGGCATCGGGTTATATAAAATTTTCCGTCCGTTGCTGAAAAAAGTATGGACGGAATTTCTAACTAAAAACGAGTCATAACAGACAGGCAGGCAAAAAATGGATGTCGGAGCCATCATTCTCTGGGTTTTTTCAGCGCTGTTTGTCATCACCGGCATTGTTGGTCTGGTGTCGCCCATACTGCCCGGCCCGTTTCTGCTCCTGGCCGGGCTGATAATGGCGGCCTGGGCTGAAAATTTTGCATTTGCGGGTCCGGTGATCCTGACAATCCTGGGCATCATGGCAATTTCAGCCCAGGGGCTTGATTTTCTGGCAGGCGCCATGGGATCAAAACGGTTCGGGGCCAGCCGGTCAGCGGCGATCGGGGCCGCCATCGGCGCAGTGGTGGGTGTGTTTTTCGGATTTATCGGTATTTTCGCAGGGCCGTTTATCGGCGCACTTATCGGTGAGCTGACCGTCAGCAAAAATATTCAGGCAGCCGGTCTTGCCGGTATCGGGGCATGGCTGGGCATGATCATCGGCGCCGCTGCCAAGGTTGCCATCGGATTCTCTATGATCGCCCTTTTTCTCTTTGCCCGGCTGATTTAATCCCTGAACTACCCTTTAGAAAGTCAAGATCAGAAAATTTTTCCGGACGCCCCGATTCAAGCTTTGTATTTGACAAAATTTGCCGGGTTGAAGTAGATATAACTTTACACAATGACATCAGCAGAATTTTTCAACTAACGAATTCATGCGCGTTTGAAATAACAGACAGGTTCTTTGCCGACACCGGATTGACTCTTCACCGTGAAACGCTTTTTTTAAGAAACTGCCGGAATCGTATTACTATCAGCAAAACAACGGTCAGTCCTATAACTGACTGCTTTTTTTAGTATAAGAAAGGATCACAGAACATGAAGACCATTGTCAACATCAGCCTGGGGCCCAGTAAGGATGATTATGATTTCACCCCCCGGTTTATGGGAATGGACTTTCGCGTAATACGTCTGGGTACGAACGGAAACATTGATATTGCAGGGGACTTACTGCAAAAATGGGATTCCAAAGCAGATGCGATCGGACTGGGTTCCATCCAGTTTCCCTTTACCATCAGCAAGACCCCCCAATCCCAGGAACAGACAAAAACCCTTTATCAGCTGGGAAGTAAGCTGAACACACCGTTTACCACCGGCGACTCGCTGCGCAGTGTCGGCCATGAATGGACCATCCGGCACCTCCAATATACCTTCGGCAACAATTATTTCAACAACAGCCGGGTGGTATTTTTTTCCGGGATGATCAATTCAAGCACTGCCGGCGCCATATCCGAATATACCACGAATCTGAAATTCTGCGATCCGATTCTGGAGCATGGCATTCCCAAATTTTTAACCTCAATTGAAGACTTAAAACTATATGCAAACGAACTCCACAGCGTACTAAAATGGGTTCCCAGCCGTCAGTTTTCCGAATTCGCCATGCCCTTGCGGGTATACAATGAATTTATCGTTCAGAGAGCCCTTCAGCAGGCCAATATCATTGTCGTCCCGTATTATAATTTTCATCAATACCTTATAAACTGCGGCCTTAAAGAGCTTTCGGGAAAAACGGTCATCACGGCGACCGCCTATGACGACCGGGTAAAATTTCTAAAAGAACGCGGTGTGGACGTAATCATTGATTCAACTCCCAAGATTCTGGAAAACGTGGTAGGTGTCAGCGTCTTAGAGGCAATGATTATGGTGGCGCTGGATAAAACACCGGAAACACTTTCCCGGGACGATCTGCTGGAGGTCATCTCCGAGCGGCGGATGGACCCGCGGGTGATTTATCCGTCCGGCGCAAAAAAACGGATCAACCGGTTTGCTTTTGTGGTTCATCCGCTGACCCGGGATTACCTGAAAAAAATTAAACCGGTGCACTGGTTTTCCAAATTGCGGCCCACTGCAAAACTGGATACCATTGAAAAACTGATGGCCTATTCGCCGCCGTTTATCTACTCAAAAGTCACGGGAATAAAATCTCCCACCGGCGTTGAAGCCGAAGGCTGGCTGATTGCCATCGGGGCAACCCCCCAGCAGATGCTGGCCCACAGCCCGGATTTTATTAATTCCCGACTTCTGAAAGCCGCCAAAATTGCAAAAGGACTGGGGGCTCAGATTATCGGACTGGGGGCGTTGACCAAGGCCATGGGGGACGCCGGTGTGACCGTGGCAAAATTTTCGGATCTGCCCATTACCACGGGCAACAGTTACAGTGCATCCGCGGCCCTGTGGGCAACGGCCGAGGCGGTCCGCCAAATGGGGCTGATTGAGATGCCCAAAAGCAAAAAGCTGGAAGGCAAGACCATGGTCATCGGCGCCACCGGCGCAGTCGGCTCCGTCTGTGCCAAACTGCTGGCAACGGCGTTTAAAGAAGTTTATATGGTCGACAACCATGACGCCAAACTGCTTTCATTAAGAGAATCCATATTAGATGAAATTAAAGATGTCAAAATTCACATTACCACCCGATCCGATAAATACCTTGATGACATGGATGTCATTGTGACGGCATCGGCTTCAGGCCCGGATGAAAAGATTCTGGATATCGAGAAAGTCAAACCCGGATGCGTGATTACGGATGTCACCCGTCCTTTGAATTTTACCATTCGAGAGGCCAAAAAACGACCCGATGTCCTGATCATCGCGTCCGGAGAGATTGCCCTGCCCGGGGAACCGGAGATGAAAAATATCGGCCTGCCGCCGGGAATCGCCTATGCCAGCCTGGCAGAAGCCATTATTCTGGCCCTGGAAGGGCGGTTTGAAAACTTCAGTGTGGGCAAGGACATCAACTGGGAAAAAGTGAGTGAAATATACAAACTGGGCTTGAAACACGGAATGAAACTTTCCGCCATTTCCGGCCTTGAAGGCGTTTTGAAACACGATGATTTTGTCCGGGTCCGGGACCTGGCCCGAATCGCCCGGAGAACCGCAAGCAAAATCATTCCGCAGGAGTAAAAATCCTGGCCCAAAGGCTCAGGCCTTGTTTACCCCCTGAAAGAAGTTTAGTTTCCTCAAGCCGATAATAGTTAAAATTGACTAAAGTGCGCTAAAGTGACTAAAGTTTTGGACTGCGCTGATCGCGCGACCTGTTTTTATATAAAAAAGATAATGCCGCAGGCATTTACCGCAACTTTAGCTCACTTTAAACTTTAGGCACTTTGAACTCTATGTGCAATTATTCCAACATAGCCTGAGATCTCTGACCTGGCCCACAGGACCTGGCTTTAAGAATGACCCGCTCAGCAATTTCGCAGAAATTTCTCAACCGGCACCGAATCCAGTTGTTCCGGTTTTAAAAATTGTTTGCCATATGCCAGATAAACCCCGCTGGTCAAAAACAGCTCAAACACATTCCGGTCAATATCCCCTGCTTCCACCATCTCATACAAGATACCCATGGATTCACTCAGTTTTTTCGCCTCTTTGTATGGCCGGTCAGCCGCTGTCAGTGCCTCAAAAATATCCGCCACCGCTATAATGCGCTCCGGCATGGATAATTCTTCGCCTGACAGTTTGCGCGGATACCCGGTGCCTTTCAGCGTTTCATGGTGGGTGGATGCATATCGCGGCACGTTTGCCAGTTCCTCCGGAAACGGCAGGCTTTCCAGCATCTTAATGGTACTGATCATGTGTTCCTGAATTTTAAACCGATCTTCTCTGGTCAAGGTTCCCCGGGTGACCGACAAATTGTAGACCTCTCCCAGGTTATAGAGGCGGGTCGGAATGTCCATCCGGATGCCGAACTGTTCATCATAATCCGTGCTTTGCGGACGTTCGATGATGTGCTCGGATTTGTCTGCCAGTAAAGTTTCCGTTGCCGGCAGGGACGGCTGTTCATCCGGATATCGCATGGCCTCGACAGATGAAATGCCCAAACGATCATCAAAATGCCGTTGCCACGTGATCATGGCCAGTTCCTGCAACCGATTCAGCTGTGTTCGGGTCATGTGTTCGCCGCCGATATTGGCATTGGCGATAAATTCAAAGTCCGCCTGCAGCTGGCGGCGTTTTTGCTCTAACGCCGTGCGCAATAATTTTTCATCTGCCGGCCGGTGGAGCACCTGTTTCAGATACTCAATTTCCATATCCCGCCACAGCACCTCAAACCGCATTCTGATTTCATGAATCCGGTTGTAAATGGTTTCCAGTTTGGTCCCCTTATTTACGATGTGCTCCGGGGTGATTATTTTGCCGCAGTCGTGCAGCCAGGCTGCCATGCGAAATTCCCGGTATTCTTCGCTGTCAAAGCAAAACTGATCAAAGGGGATTTCCTGCGAGCGGGTCGCCGCATCCGCCAGCATAATAGCCAGTTCCGGAACCCGGGCGCAGTGCCCGGCGGTGTAAGGGGATTTATCGTCAATGGCTTGCGCGATCAGCTGGATCAATGATTCCATCAGGGTTTTGAGCGATTCTTCATGCGCTTTGATGGTAGAAGCCATATCCACAATGGACCTGGACAAATCATAGATTTCCACAATGGCGCTGTCATGCAGGGTGACGTCTTCATAACGTCGTTGTTTAATTTTGTCACTTTCCAGGGCCAGCCGTTTGATCGGCCTGACCACCGGTGCTGCAAACAGCCAGGTCACCGGTAACAGCACCAGCAGACATATCGTCGTGATACAAATGGAGATCATGACCCGTTTCATGCTGGGTGCGAGCAAATCCTTTTCCGGAGTGACCACCGCAAAAAACTCCCCCGCATCGCCATCCTGGCGCAACTTTTTGATATAAATAAACATCGGCTTACCGTCAATGGTGACACGGGTCAGATGATCCAGGGCTTCCGGGTTTTCAATCATGGAAATAAGAAAAGCATAGGGAACCGTGGTTTTTCTTTCCTGAACATTGACTGAACCCGGCGGGTGAACCCATTTCTGCTCCAGTTGCCGGGTATAACGGTTGTCAATGCGGTCAATGGCCGCGTTCAGTATGTCTGCCAAGAGCGGTGCCTCTTTCTGAACCAGAAAATGCAGATCTTCGGGCAGTTTATCTGCGCCGACATTCATATTTTCGTGAAACATGATGCCTTTGATAAAATAGTAGTCAGCGGTGTAATGCAAAATGATAGAGGCGTCTATGGTCGCGTAGGCATTTTTTTTCACAACGGCTTGAACGGCTTCTTTCGGGGAGGCCACTTCAAGAATGTCAATACCGGGAAATTGATCGCGCATAACCTTGACAATCGTCCAACCGGCCGGCAGTGCAACGATTTTACCTGTCAATTGACCGAGATCCGTAATGTCCGGTTCACCCGGTCGTGTTACCGCAGCATAGGAAAGGGAAAGAACGGGATGACTCAGAATGCCCATTGCCGCGGTCGATTTACTGGCAAAAACCGGCTGTAAAATTTCAATCTCCTTGTTTTTGAACAAATCCAGCAGTTCGGCCCAGCTGTAGCCATTTACAAATTCAACGTCCAACCCGGTCATTTTTGAAATCATGCGCATCAGATCGACGGTATACCCTTGGGGCTTGCCGGATATGGCGTAGTCGATGGGCGGCCAATCCAGCTCATTGGACACATGAATTCTGCCTAAACCGTTAATGTATGCCTGCTGGTGTTCATCAAGGACAAGGTCAGGAACATCCGGGATCTCCCGATGGATATCGGGCGACTGATTGGTTGCAATAAGATCCCCGTCCTTTTGATACATGTAAACTTCTGTTTTGTTGCCGATATCCTGCGATTCCAGAAAATCGGACACCGAAGACAGGGCAATGTCCATTGTCAGCACGGCATCTGCGGAAGGCAGACGGATGGCATAGGACTGGCCGGGAGCCTGTAAATGCTGGAACAGATAAGGATCAGTTTTAAACACATGATCTTTTCCGGCATTGACGAACCACGGCCGGCTTGTCGGGTCATAATCACTTTTTTCCTCGCGGAATTCCCGCAATCGGAACTGGTCATCATAATACTCAAACCGCCGGTGACGCGCTGCCCCTTCGCCTTGCACGGATATCACCGCCCACCGGTCCCGGGGAGCGGCTTTTAACTGGTGACGGGCGATCTCGCTGCTGTTGAGGTTCACTACCTCAAAGAAATTGCCATTGGCAAATCCGATATAAATGGCATAAAAGATCCGGTTTCCTGACATCATTGCGGCAAACAAAGGTAAGACACGAGGACGGACCCATTGATCACGGGTCAGTTCAGGATATTTTGACAGGATCCGTGTTATGTGAAAAGCGCTGTCATCAATGCCCCTCAGATAACTGCTGGCGTCAGAGGCAGAGAGCTGATATCTGGAAAGTGCCGAATCAATGGCCATGGAACGGCTGAAATAAAATTGCAGGCCGATGGCGATAATGGCAGTCAATATCGTGGCTATGGCAAAGACACCCACCACGGTGAGGCGTATCGAAAAGCGGAACCCTTTATGTTTGATTCGCATCGGCATGGATCATCCTTTGTTCCCGGCCGTGGGCCGCCGTATTTCCGGACAGATAACGGAAATTCAGGAAGCGACTTTTTGCGCAACCTCTTGCTGAAAATCGGACAACGCCGTGCTTACCTCCACCGGATAAGGCGGCCGGGCATCGTCTATCTTCGTGACGGGGTCGGGCAGCCGGGCAATCTGCGCTTGTGCATGGCGGCGCATATCCCTGAGATCGACTGTTCCGGCGGGCAGGCGTCTGCCGTTTCGCATCACCGTCTCCAGCAGCGGACGACCGGGCAAGTGCTCGCTGCTGCGGGCAATCGTATCCCGGACGTCTTTGCCTTCTTGTTCAAGGCGAAAGATCTGTTTGCGGCCGGGCAGCACCGGTTTGCCGCTCGACAGTTTAAGCCGCCCGCCTCCGGCATACTCGCAGAGCTTGTAGGCGATATCAAGGCCCGGCGCATCGCTCGACACCCCCATGCTCGTTCCGACACCAAAACCGTCGATGGGCGCATTGGAAGAAAGAAGATCGGCAATGGCATCTTCATCAAGACCGCCGCTGGCCATTATTTCCATCTCCTTGTGCCCTGCCGCGTCCAAAGCCTGCCGGGCGTTTTGCGAAAGCGTGAGCAGGTCGCCGGAATCCAGACGCACGGCCCGGACCTGGAATTTCTCGCCCAGGTTTTTTGACAGTTCAATAACCTTTTGTATCCCTTCCATCGTGTCATAGGTGTCGACAAGAAGCACGGTTTTAAGGTAAATCTCAACAAATGCGCGAAAGGCTTCGCTTTCGTCCTCATGGGCCTGGATATAACTATGCGCCATCGTGCCGGTGATCGGAACGTCATAGCGTTTGCCGGCCAGGACATTGGATGTTGCGGCCACACCGCCGATATAAAAAGCGCGGGCCGCTTTGAGCGCCGCATCCACCCCGTGCATCCGCCGGGGACCGAAATCAACCACCGGACGTCCTTGAGCAGCCGATACCATGCGCTGCGCTTTCGAGGCCAGAATGGTTTGCAGGTGAATCTGATTCATGACAAATGTCTCGATCAACTGGGCCTGCGGCAGCGGGGCAGCGACTTCCAGAATCGGCTCATTGGCAAAAACAGGCGTGCCCTCGGCAACCGCCCGGACTTCCCCGGTAAACCGAAAATCACGCAGCCAGGCGAGAAACGGATCGGAAAATTTTCCCACGGATTTTAGATACGCAACACTGTCGTCATTGAAGTGCAGATTCTCTAAATAATGAAGAACGGTATCAAGGCCGCAGGCCAGCAGGAAATTTCGCCGGGCGGGAAGGCGGCGGACAAAGAGGCTGAAAACCGCATCTTCTGTCATGTTTTCATTGAAATACGCCTGGAGCATGGTCAGTTCATAAAGGTCGGTAAACAGTGCCAGTTCATCCTGGGCCGCGCCTTCGACCGGATGGGATGTTTTCCAACCGGGTTGGTTGATGTTCATCCTATGCCTCCTCCTCTAAAGGTTTCAGCTGCTGTCACAAACTTTTTATACTGCCTGTGGCTCTGTTCGTGCCACGTAAACGCATCCTTCGGATGAGCCGCCGGTGAGGGGATTGTCGAACTCAATGGTGTGCGCTCCGGCGGATTTAAATACCCTGCCCAGAAGATCCGTAAAAGACGTTTCCGGAGGGCCATCCGCCCACAGCGCGAATACCCCGCCAGGATTTAAATGCCGGGCCAGTTCTCCCAGCCCTTCTCTGGTGTAAAAACGCGTATTGGTCTGGTGCAGCACATTTGTCGGTGTATGATCGATATCCAGAAGAATGACGTCATGTTTTTTTGCCGGATGTTCCGGATCAAAGCTTTTTCCAGTGTTGCGGGAAAGGGCAAAAAAGTCTGCATGCACCAGCCGGCAGCGGGGATCTTCCGTCAGTGTTTTGCCCAACGGGACCAGGCCGTCCTGGTGCCACCCGATCACCTCTTTCAAATACTCCACAACCACAAGCGACGCCACCCGTTCATCTTCCAATGCGGAAACCGCCGTGTACCCGAGCCCAAGCCCGCCGACCACCACGTCGATGGCCTCTTTTTGAAGCTCGCCAAGCCCGAGTTTCGCCAACTGCGATTCCGCCTCGTGAAACAGGCTCGACATCAGAAAATAATCGCCCAGCTTCACCTCATAGACATCCCGGCCGCCGAGATCCAGCATGCGCCGGCGGCGCAGCATCAGGTCTCCGAGAGGGGTCTGCCCAAAATACAACTCCTCATAATTAAAACTCATTGCCCTGCCTTGAAACGATTTAATTCGCCGGTCAATCCCTTAAAAAGATCGTATGATCGGGTCAAATACCAGCTATTTGATTTCAGATATGTTAAAAAGAAAATCCTCGGATTTTTATTTTTACTTAAATTACGTTGGATTATATAATTTTATTCAGGATAATTCAAGTCGGGGGTTATAATTCAAAAATTTTAATTTTCAAAAGCACGGCATCCCGCATCCTCCCAAAAAACAGTTTCCAATTGACAAATGGGCAATGGATTCCCACTTTATCAATAAATATATTCACAAGGCCCATTAATGACAAAACCCGATTCAAACAAGAGTGCGCCGGCCGCTGCACCCCGATATACCCTGGGCGAGGAGATTGCCAACAGCATTACCCATGGCATCGGTGCCGCTCTTTCCGTTGCCGCGCTTGTGCTTCTGATCGTTTATGCCACCCAGCACCGGGATGCCTGGCGTATCGTCAGTTTCAGCATCTACGGCACTTCCCTTTTTGCGCTGTATCTGGCATCTACCCTTTATCATGCATTTACCCATGAAAAAGTTAAAAATTTTTTCAGACTCCTGGATCATTCCTGTATTTTCTTATTGATTGCAGGCACCTACACGCCGCCCACCCTGATTGTCATGCGCGGTTCCTGGGGATGGACCCTTTTTACGATCATCTGGGCCATGGCCGTGGCAGGTCTGCTGTTTAAAAGCTTCAATATGGAAAGGTATCAATTTATTTCCGTGGTCATTTACATCATTATGGGATGGCTTGCCATTATCGCCATCAAACCCATGCTGGCGACCCTTCCGGCCGGAATGTTCACCTGGGTTCTCGCAGGCGGCCTGTTTTATACGTTCGGGATTGTGTTTTACGCCTGGGAAAAACTCCCTTACAATCATGCCATCTGGCATTTGTTTGTGCTGGGGGGCAGCATCACGCATTTTTTTGGAATTCTTTTTTATCTGGCGCTTCAGCCGGCATGATAATTCCGGGGCAACGCCGGCTTTGCCTTCATATTAAATTTTTCTTCCAACTGCCAACCAGAGGTGGTTGAAAAAAATTATAAAAAAATTTCTGACACCCTTACAATATATCAATTCACAAGGTATCTCAAGAAGCCAGTAAAGCATTCAACCGGCTGGAATTTTTCAAAAACGCGAGCACTGTCGTTTGGCCTGTCAATACCGAAAGCCACGTAAAACCCCTGTCCTGTTTTTATTCCCCAATTATCACAAACGGTCTTTTAGCCGGTCCTGTGTCCGGATAAAATCTTTTATTCAGCAACCCAATCTCTTTCTTAAAAAATCCCTTGACAATACCTGAACTCAATTCTAAAGTTGAATCAGATTTTGTTTATGAACGGCATTAAAAATTTTTATTGTATATAAATAATTGATTTTAAAGGAAACAACGCAGGAGACGACAATGGATTTTTCATTTACCAAAGAGCAGCTGATGTTCAAAAAAGAGATTATCCGATTCGCCAAAAAAGAAATTGTTCCCCGGGTTCAGGAACATGACTTAAAAAAACAGTTTGATCTTGAGGCATTCAGGAAACTCGGGGAATTCGGCATTCTGGGACTGCACTTTCCGGAAGAATTCGGCGGCAGCGGGGCAGACGTCATCACCACGGTCATGGCCGGCGAAGCACTCGGAGAAGCCGGCGTGGACGGGGGGCTTACCCTTGCCTACGGCGCGCACACTTTTTTATGCGCAGATACGATTTTTTCCCACGGCACCGATGCCCAGCGGAAAAAATATATTCCCAAGCTGGCCAGCGGCGAGTGGATCGGCTGCATGGGACTCACCGAACCCAATGCCGGGTCCGACGTTGCCTCCATGACCACTACCGCGGAAAAAAAAGGCGACACATACGTCTTAAACGGCAGCAAGATTTTTATCACCAACGGCCCGCTGGCCGATGTGGCCGTGGTGTACGCCAAAACCGATCCGGAACAGAAACATACCGGAATATCGGCATTTATCGTTGAAAAAGGCACCCCGGGGTTTTCCTCCGGCCCGAATCTTATTAAAATGGGGGTTTCCACCTCCCAGACCTCGGAACTGTTTTTCAATAATTGTGAAATTCCGGCCGAAAACCTGCTCGGCAATGAAGGGGAAGGATTTAACATGTCCCTTCAGACGGTTGAATGGGACCGGAGCGCCCTGCTCGCCCCGTTTGTGGGGGCGGCCACTTACATGATGAACCGATGCGTGGATTACGCCAAAAGCCGGGAACAGTTCGGCCGGAAAATAGGCAAGTTCCAGGCCATGAAACAAAAAATCGCCAACATCCGCATTTTCGGCGAAGCCGCCCGGAACCTGGTCTACCGGATCGCCTGGTGCAAAGATCAGGGCAGACCCATGAACCATCTGGAAGCCGCGGTGGCCAAACTGTTTGTGGGCGACTGGAGCCTGGCCCCGGCCAATGACGCAGTGGTCCTTTTCGGCGGATACGGTTACTGCCACGAATATGACATGGAACGGATTTTCAGGGACAGCCGGCTGGCCCCCATTGGCGGCGGCACGTCCGACATCCAGAAAATGATCATTTCCAAGCTGATGTAAGAACACTACCTAAAATAACCGAGGAGCAAACAAATGAACTATGATTTTACCGATAAAGAATTTAACCTTTTTATCGAAATCCATACACTGATCAGTCAATGGGCCAAAGACAACAATCTGGAAAGCAGCGATTCCGATCTGTCGGAACAACAAATCCGCCAGGCCCTGGGCCAGCTGTCCCAAACCGCTTATTTAGAACTGGGCCTTCGCAAAACAGATAAAAAAGATGCCGGCAATGGCCTGCTGACCCTCATGGGGGCCATGGAAGTGATCGGCGCCCTTTCCCCGTCCCTGCTGCTGTCCGTTGAGACCAGCACCCGGATCTTCGGCCGGATTTTAAGCACCTGGGGAACTGACTCCCAAAAAGAAAATCTGCTGGCACCGCTGATGGACGGAGGCCTGATCGGTGCGGTGGGATTGTCGGAAGATGCCATGAATGTGGAAAATGATGCCCTGATGACCACCGGCGTAATTGACGGTGATCATGCAACTGTCTCCGGCCGGAAACAGTATGTGATTAATGCACCCATGGCAGACTGGTTTGCCGTGGCCGGATTGGTTGACGGAAAAGAGGCCCTGTTTCTGGTGGCAAAAGACACCCCCGGCCTGGCAGTCGGCGAAAGAGTCGCCACCATGGGCTATCAGGGTGCCGCCATTTCATCGATTATCCTCAGCGGGTGCGAAATCCCCGCCAGTCAGGTAATCTATCCGGGCAAGGCAATGCTGGGCACCCTCCGTCACTGGGAGAATCAGGTGCTCATCGGGGCCAGCCTGGGGCTGATGAAAGCGGCATTCGAGTCTGCTAAAAATTATGCAAAAACCCACAAAACCGGCGGCAAGCCGATTATCGCCTACCAGAAAATCGGTTTTAAATTGTCTGAAATGCTGACCCTGTTCCAGGCATCCCAGCTGTTTGCCTACAAGGCGGCATGGGCCGCAAATTCCGATCCAAAAGACGTTGAGTCATTAACCTGGTGCGCCAAAGTTTTCTGTACCGAATCCGCCGAGCAGGTGACCGCCAAGGCCATGCGAATTCTCGGCGGTGCGGGATTTACGTCCGGCAATCCGGTGGAGCAATCCTTCCGCTGTTCCGAATACGGCCTGTTTGCCGGCACGTCCACGGAAATATCCCGGGTTAAAATCGGCGACAATGCCTTAGGGGCAATGAAATAGAGAGGAGAACAATGCCCGCGAAAAAAACCAAAAATGGAAGTTTAACCCCTTCCGCAATGCGGCGGCAGCGGGAAAGGGAACACCGGTATCAGACCATACTGGCGGCCGCGGAAAAACTCTTTGCAACAGAAGGGTACCATAAATCCAGCATGGAACAGATTGCCAATGCCTCGGAAGTATCGGTCGGCGCGGTTTATTTTTATTTTAAGAACAAAGAAGACCTGATCATTCAGCTGATGGATGAGATCGGCTATCTGCTGCGCAGCACCCTGGGCACTGTATTTCTAAAACACGGCGCCACCATGGAAAGCTTCAAAATGGCCGGACATGTTTTTTTTGAAGATTTCTGCGTCAATTATCCGGAAAAATGCGCCATTATTTTCCGGGAATCCGCGGGGCAGAGCCAGCTGGTGGAAAAACACAGAAAGGACCTGTTCGACAAATGCACCGGCGATGTACTCCAGGCCATTACCGAAGTGGCCAAAAACGAGGGGTATACCTTTAAGGACAAATATTCTGCCGAAATCATCGCGGTCAGCATCATGGGCATCTATGAACGCGTGGCCTACCAGTATCTGTTCTGGCAGGACCAGTCCAAGAATTTAAAGCCCATCGGCCGGGATGCCGTGGCCTTTATTCTCGGCGGGGTCAAAAATCTGTTTGAAGAGGCCCCATGCACTTAAAGGGCGCCCTGCATACCCACACGACCTGTTCCGACGGCGACCTGAGCATTGATGAAGTAGTTCGGATCTATTCCGGCCTGGGATTTGATTTCATCGCGTTAACCGACCATGACTATCTGCTGCGGCCGGACGCCTATAAGGCGGTAAACAACCTGAAAACCGATCTGATCGTTTTTACCGGCGTGGAACTGACGGTATTTGAAAAAGGATATGTGCATGTCAACCGGATTGACGGGAATAACGACGTGCTTCACATTTTCAACCATCCGTCCGAACTGGACCTGCCCATGCACAAGGCCATTGACCGGATCATGACTGTCTCCCAGAAGCTGCCGATAGATGCGGTTGAGGTGACGTCCAAGGGATTCCGGGCCCCTGAATTTGAGATCCCGGAAATCCCGTTTCCCAAAGTTGCCACCGACGATTCCCATACCCGTATCGGATGCGGCCGGGCATGGGTGGAGATGGACTGCATGCGGGACAAGGATAAAATCATTGCCGCCATCCGGAACAATGATTTCTGGAACTGTTATACGGAAACCAATCATTTCTCTTAAGAATAAATAATTAAGGAGGAGCACACCATGGCGAAAAAAGTTGGTATTTGTGCGGTTGCGCAAACAACCTTTGAGCGCAACAAGAAAGACATTCGATTTCAGGGCATGGCCTTAGACGTCCTGGAAGCACTCCGGGAGCAGGTAGAGGTAAAATTTGCCCGGCATGTGAAAGGCGCTGCCGGCGTCAATATGTCCATCAGCGTGTCCGATGACATATTCGATGCCCGGACCATCTCGGACAATGCCATGACCGACGTTCTCGGGGCCCATTTCGGGTGCGAGGAAAAGGTCGCCCAGGAAGGCATTCAGGCATTGTATTACGGCCTGGCCGCCATTGCGTCCGGACACAACGACATGGTGCTGCTGATGGGCCACTGCAAGGAATCCCAGTCTCAAAGCCGGAACATGGTCACCCATGTGGCGTTTGATCCGTTCTTCACCCGTCCGGTGGGGCTCGATTTCTGCGCAGCAGCGGGCCTCCAGGCACAGGCATACGGCGAAAAATCCGGGCTCACTGACGAGCTTCTGGCAAAAATCGTTGTCCGGGCCAGAGAAAACGCAGCCAAAAACCCCTATACACCGGAGGTTCAAAAAGTCTCCGCACAAGAGGTCATGTCATCGCCCATGCTCACCGATCCCATTCGCGAACTTCACGCCTATCCGGTATCCGACGGCGCCGTGGGAATGATTCTGGCCTCGGAAGAAATCGCCAGGAAAATATGCCCCCATCCGGTCTGGATCACCGGCGTGGGCAACTGCATGGACAGTTTTTTCCTGGGAGACCGGGACCTGACCTCCAATTTTGCCTTAAAACAAGCTGCCCAACGGGCTTACAAACGGGCCGGGATCAATGATCCCAAATCCGCTTTTGACGTGATCGAACTGTCCGACCAGTATGCCTATCAGCTGCCCATGTGGGCGGAAGGTCTCGGCATCTGCGAAGACGGCAGCGCTGCAAAATGGCTGACCGCGGACGGCCCGGTCAAACAAAATGTCAATACATCCGGCGGTCTGCTGGCCGGCAATCCGATGATTCTCGGCGGATTTGTCCGGGCGGCCGAAGCGGCCATTCAGCTTCGTGAAGAAGCCGGAGACCGGCAGGTTGCAAATGCAAAAACCGCCATTGCCCATGGCGTTATGGGACCGGCAGGACAATTTCATTCAGTCATCACATTGGCAAGGGATTAGGAGGTAAACAATGAAAAAAAATAGAAATGTCGGCATCATCGGAGTGGGCCAGTCCGTATATTCAAGCCACAGAGAAGACGTCAACCAGCCGGAAATGATTCATGAAGCCGTGGCCGAAGCACTGGCACATGCGGGAATGACCATTGATGACGTGGACTGCATCGTTCACGGAAACATGGAACTTTTTGAAATGGTCCACCAGCCGGACCTCTGGCACACCCTGGGCAGCGGCGCATACGGCAAGGAGACCGTTCGGGTCACCACCGGCGGCACCACCGGCGCCACGCTTTGTGCGACAGCCGATTACATGGTCGCATCGGAACTTCATGACGTGGTTTTGGCCGTCGGGTTTGAAAAACTCCAGGAAGGCCACACCACCGGCGGCATCACCAACATGGCCGACCCCCTGTGGGCCCGGCAGCTCCAGACCGGGGCATTGACCGGCATGACCGCGGCCCAGGTAATTGCCGACTTTGGCGAAGAGCGGGCCAAAAAAGCGGCCATGAAATACCGGATTATCATGGACAAACATGCCATGAACAATAAAAAAGCCCATCGCCGACTCGGTCTGGAATTCGACCAGGCGGACGATCTGATGACAAGTTCGCCGGCGTTGGTGGGAGAACTGCGGATGATTCATATGTGCTCCCAGAGTGACGGCGCCTGCGCCATGATTTTTGCATCCGAGGAAAAGGCCAAACAATTCTGCAAACAGCCGGCCTGGATCAAAGACCATATTACGGTCCACCGGGAAGAAAGCTTCTGCATTTTCGGTGATGAGCCGGTTGTCTATTCTCATCGGTATGCCGCGGAAAAGCTCTATGAACGCAATGGAATCAAAGATCCGCGCAAGGAAATCGACATGTTTGAAATGTATGATCCGTCCAGCTGGTGGGGACTGGACTGGCTCAAAGAATTTTTGCTCATCGGCGATGATGAGCATCTCCGGATGGTGGAAAACGACGCCATCACCATGGACGGGGATTTTCCCATCAATCCCTCCGGCGGTGTTACAGCCTCCAACCCCATCGGCGCGACTGCCATGATCCGGGTGGCGGAAGCGGCCCTCCAGATCATGGGAGACGCCGGTGACCACCAGATCAAAAAAGACGTGAATCAGGCCCTGGCCTCCGGATTCGGGGGCACCATGTGGACAGTGCTGTTCCTGCTGACCAAAGAGGTTCCCTGGTAGCATATTAAAAACACAAGGAGGTTAAAATGAACTTAGGCAAATACATCGACGATGCCGTTAAAAAATATAAAGATCTTCCGTATATGCAGTTTTATGACCGGACCATTACTTACAAAGAATTTGACAGACAAATCAATATTCTTGCCAATGCCTTAAAAAAAAAGGGATTTAAAAAAGGCGATTTTATTCATGTCTGGGTGCAGAACAGCCCGGAAACCCTGATTGCCTATTATGCCATCATTAAAATCGGCGCAGTGGCAGGTCCCATCAACGGCTGGTGGAAAGCACCGGAAGTGGAATACCTGCTAAATGACTCCAAAGGCTCGGGCCTGATCGTGGAAGACCAGTACCTGCCGATCTACAATGAGATCAAAGGCAATTGTCCGCATCTGAAAAATATTATTGAAGTGAGCGAAACCCCTGCGGACGGGCATCTCTCTCTGGCCGATCTGCTGGCCGAAGGCGACGACACCCCGGTGGTGAGCGATGCGGACCCGGAGGATATCGCGTTTATCTTTTATACATCCGGCACCACGGGAAATCCCAAAGGGGTTCTGCTGTCCAATAAAAACGTGGTGGCAGACGCCAACGGCATCAATGCCGCGCTGAACACGGACGAAAACCGGAATTTCCTCTGCTTTCTGCCCCTGTTCCACGTAAACGCCATGCTGACCTGCACCTCTTCCATGGAAAAAGGCCACCAGATCGTGCTCCGAAAAGCATTTTCCGCCGGTGAGTTCTGGGAGGTGGTGGAAAAATATAAAATCAATTTCTGGTCCGCGGTACCCGCAGTATACCAGATTCTGCTGTCCGACCCCTCGAGCCAGAAATACGATTTAAGCTCCCTTGAATTCGGGATCTGCGGGGCCGCCCCCCTGACCCAGGAAACCATGAACAGTTTTCAGGACACCTTCGGCATTCCCATTGTGGAAGGCTACGGTCTGACCGAAGGCACCTGCGTGAGCACCATCAATCCCAGGGACGGGGTCCGCAAGATCGGCTCCATCGGCATTGCCCTGCCCGGCCAGGAAGTCAAAATCGTGGACGAGCATAACAATGAAGTCCCCACGGGCGAGCGCGGGGAAATCGTCATCAAGGGCGACAATGTCATGCTCGGGTATTTCAACAAACCCGAAGAGACCGCAAAAACAATCATTGACGGATATCTGCATACCGGCGATGTGGGCATTAAAGACGAAGACGGTTATATTTTTATCGTAGACCGGATGAAAGACATGATTATCCGGGGCGGCGAAAATATCTATCCCAAAGAAATCGACAACCTGCTGGCCGGCCACCCCAAAATCCAGGAAGCCGCCACGGTGGGCGTTCCGGACAAAACCATGGGTGAGGAGGTCAAGGTATTTGTGGTGGCGGAAGACGATTCTTTGACCGAAGAAGAAGTCATCGACTACTGCAAGGAAAAGCTGGCCAAATTCAAAGTCCCCAAATTCGTTGAAATTCTGGATGAAGATTTCCCCAGAAGTCCCATCGGCAAAGTTTTGAAGAAAACCCTCCGGGACTGGGGCGTCAACGGCACCCCCAAAAGCAAAGCCCCGGAAGCAACAGTAGAAGACATTTTCGGCACCATGGAATCCCGGGTGATTCCGGAGGGGGTGGCCGGCATCACCGCCAATTACGGATACGTCATCACCGGCACCGGCGGAGGGGAATACACGGTATGCGTGGCAGACGATACGGTCAAAGTCAAAGAAGGCCTGCATGATCCGGATGTCACCACCACCGTCTCTGCCAAGGACTGGATCGCCATCACCCTGGGCAAGCTCGACGGCATGACCGCCTTTTCTTCCGGCAAGCTCAAGGTGGAAGGAGACCTGGGTCTGCTCACCAAAGCCACGGGGTTCTTTAAAAAATATCAGCCCCCGAAAGCCGCGCCCGAAGTCACGGTGG
>JAABSL010000282.1 GCA_011390415.1 Desulfobacteraceae bacterium | reverse complement strand
CTTAAGGATTCCCATGACACCTATTCAGCAGTTTTCCACGGCACAGGCCGCCGGCCAGCGTTTAATGGTCGGATTTGACGGCACCGGCTTCAACAATGATCTTAAATTCTTAATTGAAGAGATCAAAGCCGGCGGCATTATATTGTTTTCGCAAAATATCGAAACCCCGGCCCAGCTGACAACGCTTTGCAGCGACATTCAGAAATGCGCACTTGCATGCGGCCAGCCGCCGCTGTTTATTGCCATTGATCAGGAAGGCGGCACCGTGGCCCGCCTGAAAGCCCCCCATTTTAAGGAATTTCCCGGGATTCCGGCACTGAAAAATGAATCCGACGCCATCTGGTTTGCCCGGGATATGGCCGCGCAATTGTCCGGACTGGGGATCAACATGAACATGGCGCCGGTCATGGATGTTGCACCGGCAGGCATTGACAGCATCATGGAAAAGCGGATTTTCGGCAAAGACCCGCACCACGTGGCCGATATGGGCCGAATCATCATCCAACAACACCAGCACCGGCGAGTTATGGCAGTGGCAAAACACTTTCCGGGCATCGGCCGAACAACACTGGATTCCCATCTGGATATGCCGGAACTTGCCGTCACGGCAGACGATCTGGCCTCGTTTGACCTGATTCCGTTTTACGCCGCAATGGATGCGGAAGTCTCCGGCATCATGCTCTCCCATATCCGTTATACCAAAATTGATCCTCAATGGCCGGCCAGCCTGTCACCGGCAATCGCCGGCGATCTGCTGCGCAGAAAAATGGGATATACGGGCCTTGTGATGACCGACGACCTGGATATGGGGGCCATTCAAAATCATTACGATACGGATACGGCCATCCGTCAGATTCTCGCCGCAGACGTCGACCTTACCCTGATCTGCCACAAAGGACCCCGTATTGAAAATGCATTTCATGAAATCGAAAAACACATTACGGACTCTGAGGTGCTAAATGACAAAAACAAAGCGTCGCTGAACCGGATTATGGCGTGCAAAAAAAAGTTTATCCTAAGCTGAGCGTTTCAAATGTTATATTAACAATTACGGTGTGAGCAAAAAGAAGAATTTCCGGTTATCCGATTGCATCAATTCGGGTGAAACCATCTTTCAGGAGGCAACCATGAACCGCGCAGAAATGCTGTCAAGACTCAAAAATAAAAACACGGCCTGGGACCTGATCATCATCGGCGGCGGCGCCACCGGACTGGCATCCGCTATTGAATCGGCTGCCCGGGGGTATCAGACACTGCTTTTGGAGCAGGATGACTTTGCAAAAGGCACATCCAGCCGCAGCACCAAGCTGGTTCACGGCGGGGTGCGGTATCTTCAGCAGGGAAATGTCTCCCTGGTGCTCGAAGCACTGAAAGAACGCGGTCTGCTTAGAAAAAACGCGCCCCACCTGGTTCACAACCTGCCGTTTGTGGTGCCCAACTATGACTGGTGGGAAGGCCCGTTTTACGGTATCGGCATGAAAGTTTACGACCTCTTGTCCGGCCGGCACGGATTCGGGCACTCCAAATTTCTTTCAAAGGAAGAAACCCTGGAATACCTTCCCACAGTCGAGCCCAAGGGTCTTCGCGGGGGAGTGATCTATTATGACGGACAGTTTGACGATTCCCGGCTGGCGATCAACATGGCCCAAACTGCTGCCAGCCAGTCCGCCACGGTTCTAAATTACGTAAAAGTGACCGGCATAATCAAAGAAAAAGACATTGTGGGCGGCGTGCGGGCAAAAGATGGCGAAACCGGAGAAGAATTTGAAATCCGGGCCAAAGGAATTATCAATGCCACGGGGGTGTTTACCGATGACATCATTCGCATGGACGATGCCAACGCCAAAAAAATGCTCACCCTCAGCCAGGGCATTCACATTGTCCTGGACAAATCCTTTCTGCCCGGCACCAGTGCCATTATGGTGCCCCATACGGCAGACGGCCGGGTCTTGTTTGCCACGCCCTGGCATGGCAAGGTCATTGTCGGGACGACCGATACCCCGGTCAAAGAGGCTCTGCTCGAACCCCGGCCCCTTAAAGAAGAAATTGACTTTCTGCTGTCCCATGCAGCCAAATACCTGACCAAAGATCCGGTGGCCGCAGATGTCTTAAGTATGTTTGCCGGTCTCCGCCCGCTGGTGAGCCAGGGAGGAGACGGCAACACCGCGGCCATCTCCCGTGACCACACCATTTATATTTCCCGTTCCGGCCTGGTCACCATCACCGGCGGCAAGTGGACCACCTGCCGGCGCATGGCCGAAGACACCATCGATCAGGCGGCCATGGTGGCCCGTCTGGATGAAAAACCGTCCGTAACGGCAGACCTCCAGATTCACGGATATCACAATCATGCGGAAAAATTCGGCGATCTGGCGATCTATGGTTCGGATGCGTCGGCTATCAGGGATCTGGTTTACCATCAGCCGGAATATAAAAAACAGCTGCACCCGAATTTTACGACCATTGCCGGAGAAGTCATCTGGGCCGTGCGCCATGAAATGGCCCGGACGGTGGAGGATTTTCTGGCACGCCGCACCCGGGCCCTGCTCTTAGATGCCCGGGCCAGCATGGATATGGCCCCGCAAGTGGCCCGGTTGATGGCAACCGAATTGAACCGGGACGATGCATGGATCACATCCCAGATCGACGATTACCGGAAACTGGCCCGGGGCTATCTGCTCTGATTTATAGAATATCGGCACTTTCGGCAGAAAATCTGGTATCGATTTTTTCTGGTTAGAAATTAAATCCGTCCTGCTCGTTTTTCTTTTTCCAGAACCGGCCGTAAAGGCTCATGGAAGGATAATGAAAGCTGTGATTGCGGTATTCATTAAACCATTGTTCCGTCCAGTTCCGGACAATATCATCTGCTTTGCCCACCGCTTCCTTATCCGGCTGATAATTATGGTTTTCAAAAATGGAAAGCATCTGATTTTCAGCCGGGGCGATGGATTCCTGAAACAGATGGCGTTTTTTGTCCATAAAGATCAGCCGCCGGTGAATGTGCTCGTGTTTCTGCCACAATGACCCGTTCATGGTTTTTCCATCCGGATTCAGGACATAAAAATCCGCGTCATAATCAAAAGATGCCGGTTTAAAAATCGACATGCAGGGTGCCGAGGTGCCTGTAAAAAAATGAAGGCTATGCGTATGATGCAGTCGGGACACCATGGACCCGCAGGTCTGGCTTCTGCGGATAAATCCTCCGGCATGCGTGCAGATATCCCGGTTGGTGCCGCTGGCCGGAGACGCGGTTTGATCATAATGGGTTCGAAGATTGTTCATCATCTGGTAAAGACTGATCTGCTGCTCCTGAAAAGTTTGCCGGAGCGCATTTTCTCCGGATTGAAGCCGGTGGCGGGAGCCCGCAAAATACGGAATCAATCGCGTATCAAAGGCCTTTTTAAAACTGAAATCGCCTTTGGACTTAAAAAGCCCTTTTTGTTTTGCCTTGTCTTCAAGCCCTTCTGATTTAAGATCATAATCTTTGCCAATGGTCAGACAGTTGGAAATTGCAGCAACGGTTTCTACTTTTTTGGCTGCCCAGAAACGGCCGGCGGTTTCCAGAATCCATGCCTGACCGGCATCAGCAATAATAAAACTGTTATCATAGCGCAGACGATGGTCCCGGTACCCGCAAATACCCCCCTGACCGTATTTTTCGATTAATTCTGTTATCACATGCAGGGCATGTTCAGCAGTATCTCCCCGCTCCAGTCCCAGCCGGAGTAAATCCATGCCGATAAGGCCGCGCTTCTTTTCAATCACCCGGGAAAATATGGCTTCATTGCCAATGACAACCCCCTGGTCATTGGCCCCCATTTCCGCCCCCCAGATCCAGAAGGGTTTGCTTAAAATCACCCCATGCCGCCGGGGGGCCTGATCAATCGTGATATGGGTGGTCCGCAGCTTTTTTTGAGTGTCATTGGCCTGCTCCGGTATGCGAACGACCAGCTGGGCTTCGCCAGGTTCCCGGTTACTGTTTTTTGCAAAATAGACCTCGTTATTTTTAATCAATACATGGGTGTCGCACATAATTGCGTCCTTATCGGGTGATGGCACCGGGAAGAATAAAATTATACCGCTGCATGAAAATTTTTGTTTTTACGAACCGGTCAAATCGTCTCAGCATCAGAAAAAGCGACCAGATAAAGGCATCGCTTTTATAATAACTGTCAATCTCTGCACGCTTTAATGGCGGAAAATCCATTGCGTATTTTTCATTTTCAACAAAATCATTGATGATAGACAGAGCGCCGTTAATCAGATCCTGCCGTCCTTCCTTATAGAAATTGGCCACCAGATCAATGAGAACCATGCGCACGTCATGATACCGGTTGAGCACTTCATCCAGAAACTGCCAGCGGACCAGCCAGACCAGAAATGACGGACAGCTTTTTAAAAAAATTTCCGTGTCCAGCTGCTCGGTTCCGTCTACCCGCAGTAACGGGGTGGTAATATCAAAGTAGACAGGGCTGGCGTTACCGGTTCCGGACAACCCAAAACTCCAGTTGGAGAGCTGGCCGTCAAGACCGATTGACGCCTGATGAGAATTCTGATGGTTAAATTGATACAGGCGGCACAGGTATTCCATGATGGCTGAAATCATTTTTTCAAGGTCTTTGCGGGAGGCGGCCGCTAATATATGATTGCCGATGGTGGCGGTTTCCAGCCGGGGCTGGGCGACATAGACAATATGTTCGTTTTGCCGGTTAAAAAAATCATAAACCGCATACTCGGCCACCCGGATGCCGCAGACTTCCGCCAGCTGCGATGTATAGTCGCAAACCGCTTTTTTGTATGCAATGATCTGGTCGGCATTCTCAAACGGCGGCATGCGTTTTAAGGCGACATCCGGCATGGCGGGTATGGAAAAGGTGGTTGAGATCTCGCCGTATCCCAGGATTTCGGGAATTATTCCGCTTTTTTCCGGAAATGCCGGATTCAGCATATCTTCAAATTCGGCCAGCAGATTTTCGTTAACATCCATGCAGGGGATTCCTCATAACAAAATATTCTTAATAGTTAGAATGTCATGGTTTAAAACATTATTGACCGGAACCTGCCGTGCACTGAACCATGGCCTGGTCCAGTTTTTCCATCAGCGCATCCACAAGGGCATTGTCGGTAAAAAGATAGGGTTTAAACTGGAGCACCGACAGGTCATAACCGGAAAACATGGCCCAGACGCCGTTGTCATACAATGCTTTTGACATCATGACCGCCCCCATGTCACCGTCGAACTTAAGGCCGGCGATCAAGCCGCACTGGCGCACCTCAACCAGAAAGGAATGTTTGTTTTGAAGGGCGCAAAGCGCGTCTTTCAAATATGTTGAAATCCTGTTCACGTGTTCCAGCGTTTCCGGACGGCTGATGATTTCCGCCACTTTTTTGGCGACATGACATCCGATTTCGGATCCCCCGAAAGTAGAAACATGGGCAAACCCGTCCTGGTGCAGCCAGGCTCCGGCTTTTTCATTTAAGATCGTCGCGGCAATGGGATACATCCCGCCGGACAGTCCTTTGGCCGTAACCAGTATGTCCGGCACCACATCAAATTTTTCAACCGCCCATATTTTGCCGGAGCGTGCCAGCCCGGTCTGGACTTCATCTGCTATGTACAGGGTGCCCGCTTTTTCGCACATTAATTTAACTTCTCCCAGATACCCGTTTTCCGGCAGCGGAAAGCCCAGGGTGGCGGGAATTGTCTCCAGAATAACGGCCGCAATATCATTGTTTTCCAGGGCATTTTTCATTGCCGCCGGGTCATTGAACGGAACCGTCAGAAAATCATCCGGAGCATCACTTAAAAAAAAGGCCGCTGTTTTGGCATTGCCCGCGGCCCCGGAAATTCCGGTGCGGCCGTGATATCCATTGTCAATGGATACGATTTTCTTTCTTTGGGTGGCATGGCGGGCGGATTTGATGGCAATATCCACGGCTTCGCTGCCGCCGGCGGCAAACACGCAGTATTTCATATCTCCCGGAGAAAGGTTGACCAGGATTTGGGCTAATTCCCCCCGCAGCGGGCTGGGGAAATGATGGTTGCCGATGTCAATGGACATTTCAACGGCTTCACGCATGGCAGCGACGATTTCCGGATGCCGGTGTCCAAGATTATAGGTCCCGCCGTTAATGTGCACATCAATGAGTTTTTTTCCGTCCAGATCATAGATATACGGTCCTTCGCGCCGGCCGATCACCAGGTCTATGCCAATCTGGTTGAAAATGCGTATTTTATCCGGACAGACATAGCGCTTATTCTGTTCAACAACACTCGCTTTCGATCTGATCATTTTCATCTCCCGCATATTCGGTTTAGCAAAATCCGGTTTAACCGATTGCCCCCTATGATAATCGGGGGAAACGGATGGTAACCGTGGTTCCGATGCCCGGCGAACTCGCGCATTCGATCACACCGCCAATGGTCTGGGTGACCAGGTTGTATACCAGATGCATCCCCAATCCGGTCCCCCCTTCAGACCGCCTGGTGGTGTAAAACGGTTCGTAAATCTTTGACAGGGTTTCCGCATCCATTCCCCGGCCGTTATCAGTGTATCGTATAATGATTTCCGGGTCCTGGCGGGAAATTTCAATGACAATGCGGCCGCCTTCCATGCCGTCGAAACCATGAATCAGCGAATTCATCACCAGGTTGGTAATCACCTGCGCAAATGCGCCGGGATATCCGCTGATCTCCACCGGTTCAGAACAGATCACTTCGATGGAATGGCGGGTATTTTTATATTCGGGCTGAATGCTCAATAACAGCTCATCGATATATTTTTTTATCTCAAACATCCGTTTTTCTTCCGCGGACTGGTCAACGGCCACCTGTTTGAAACTCCTGACCAGGTCCGCGGCACGAAACAGATTGGAAAGGATCAGGTCCGATGATTCTTCAGCAGAGCGAATATATTTTTCAAAGTCATTTTGCGACATCCGGTTGCCGGCATAATTTTTGGACAGCGTCTGTGTTTTGTCATTTAAAAATGAAGCGGCCGTGACCGCCACCCCAAGCGGGGTGTTGACTTCATGGGCCACACCGGCCACCAGCCGTCCGAGAGACACCATTTTTTCAGATTCCACCAGATGCTTTTGCGTGGCTTTGAGTTTTTCAAGAGAGGATTCCAGTTCCTTTGTCCGGGCGTGAACCCGTTCTTCGAGTTCTTCGTTCAATTTCCGGATTTTTTCTTCGGCCTGTTTTCTTTGTGTAATGTCGGTCACCATGGCAAAGGAACCGACCTGGACTTCATTTTCGTAAAGCGGCGTTGCCTTGATCAGGCAATGGACCTGGGTATTATCCGGCCGGGTAAAGGAAATTTCATAGGTGCTGCGCTTTCCCTGCTTTCTCAGTTCAAGTTGATTTTGAAAAACCGCCATGTTTTTCTGCTCAACGGTTGACAAGAGATTTCTGCCGATAATCTGCTCCCGCGTCATTCCCATAATCACACACATTTCCGGGTTGACATCGGTGATGTATGCATCCGAATCGAATTCAATAAACCCTTCTTTTGCCGTGGTGATCAATGTCCGCCATTTGGTTCCGGTCCGTTTAATTTCTTCGTACAGCATGGCATTATCAATGGAAATGGCGGCCTGGGACGAAATAATTTCAAGAATTTTTTGCCGGTCCCGGGTAAATGCGCCGGTCGTGAAATTATTTTCCGCATATAAAATACCCACCAGTTTGTTCTGATGAATTACCGGCACGCACAAGACGGATTTCGGCTGTTTATCTCGGATATAGGCATCTTTTGAAAAAAAATCTTTGACCGATGCATCATCTAAAAACAAGGGTTCCATTGTCCTTTCAACAAAACGAATAACAGATGCCGGCAGATTTGCGGAATTTAAAGGAACGGCGTTTAATAATATGGGGTCGTCAATGTCTTTTTTCTTTTCCGCCTCAACAAACAGCTCTTCATCCCGTTTAATCAGCAGCATCCCGGATTCCGCACCGGCATTTTCAATGACGATATGCATCAGTTTTTTCAACAGTTCCGCCAGCTGAATTTCGCCGGAAATCGCCTGGGACGCCTTGACCATGGAGATGGTGTCAATGGAGGCGGAGATGGTGCCGGACCGAAGGCCAGACCGACTGTCAGAACGGACCCCGGAGGATGCGGAATCAGGGACAGGATAATGCCCATGGGAATCAACCGAGTGATCCAGACCTTGCCAGTATGTTTGATCCAGAAATTCCACCTTGGCGTTTGCGCCCCAGATCTGATACCCCTGCCGGGCCCGGGATAAATACAAATAACCGATATCCTTTTCGGAAATTTCGAACCAGAAATGGGCATATTGTTCGCAGGCAATGGCCCGATCATTTGTATATCCGCTTTTCGCCGCCCCTTCGATGGCCCGGGAATAATATTGCCGCGCACCCTTTTCATTCCCTGTGGTTCGAAGATATTCCGCAGTGATCAGATGTAACTTATGCAAATAATTTTCAGGTGCATGCCCGGACCATTTTTTCATTTTTTTCATATCCCGGGCGACCGCTTGCAAGAGTTTTTTTCTTTTGCGGCCTTTTTGCATACGGCTGAATGCAAGCCGGGACAGACAGGCATAAAATACCATTACCGGCACATACAACATGCCGGTCACGCCGTCGGAATACTTTTCAGCCAGGCCGGCATATTTCACCGCCTCCCCATACCGCTCAAACGTGAAAGAAAGTATCATTTGATGTAAAGATGCATCAAAGATGGAGGTGCGGTCGTTGGCCGCCTGGTGAACCGGCAGCATCGCTTCGGCATTGTAAATTTCACCGGATAACGTTTCCGGATGACTGCTTTTTCCCTGCAACTTTATCAGGCTCTGAAGCCAGATCTGGTGAAAATTATAAGCGGTTTTCTGATTTAAGCGGTGAATAACGTCACTGTAAAATTCAAAATGACCGGTCAGATCCGCGAGATTTTTGCCGATACAAAAGGAATTGCAGCAGAAAATATGAACGGCATATGCCGCAAATTCATGGTCGCCGGTTTCAAGACCACTCTCATACGCCTCCAGCAAAGGGCCCAGGGTTCTTTCGGCATGTTCGTTCCAGTGGCGAATCTGCGAATTGATGATAACCTGCACCTTGGTCTCAAGCTCCCGTCCGTCCTTGCGCTGAAGCATCTGCCGGGCCACTTCCCCGTAAAAACATCCGGATTTTATGTTTGATGTTACACCGCATTCAATCAAAGCAAATATTGAAAGCGCATATGCTGAATCAGGCGCGGCCCCATGATCAAGGGTCAGCTTTATCTGCTGAAATGTAATTAACGGCAGTAATTCCGGAACGGAAAAAAATGCCGCTGAGGCCATGCGGGACAACATTCGGATGGCGGCCAATTTTAACGGGTCTGTCATGATGGACAATCCGGTCAGGCGCGATTGATTTTTATTTCTTAAAAGCAGCTTTGTCCGGACCAGGCTGCTCAAAATCTTAACCGCCCGGGGTTTTGCGGGCAAATTAATTCCCAGTCCTTTTAAGGCAAACAACGCGGTTTTGATCGCATTTGTCAGACGGTTTTGGGCGATGTACGCCAGCACCCGGACCTCAAAGATTCTGATCCGGTCTAAAAAAGTTTGCGCATGTTTTAATACAATGTCTGCCATCAGTTCCATCTGGATAAAATCAGAATTCAAATAAGCCGATTCCACGGCTTCCGTATAAAGATCCCGTGTCAGTTCATACCAGGTATCCCATGAATCCGGGGCCAGGGTTTCAATCCCGGCCTTAAAATAAAAGTAGGAAGATTCAAATGCGGCAGATGCCTTGGCCTTTTTCCCGGCATTTAAATTCAATTCGGCAATCTGCTTCCAGTCTCCGGGATCTGCGATTTGCTCCCGACCCAGATTCCAGTGGGTGACCGCATCAAACAACTGGTCTTCTTCGGTTATTTGGGAATGCTCTGTCAGCAGAAACCGCCCGATCTTCAGATGCAGACGGCTCCGCTGATCCAAATCCATCATGGAATAAATGGCCTGATGAACGCGGTCATGAACAAACCGGTATGAAATTTTTCCCGAATCCCCTGCCGGTGGCTGAGAATAGTCATGCACATCTAAAAACGGTTCCAGGAACCCTTCGTGTACCGGCAGGGATAATAGTGCGGCGATATTTTGCAGGGAACGCCCGTGAAAAAGGGAAAGCGCGGCAACATCAAAATGACTGCCGAAACAGGCAGCGAATTTTAGCAGCCCCAGTGTTTCATCCGGCAGTTTTTTGATTTTATCCACCAGCAAATCAACTACGTTGTCTGCAATTTTTATCTGCCGGAGGGTTTCGATATCCCATTCCCATTTCCGGGTAATGTGATTGAATTCAATCCCTCCCTCGTCGTGCATCAGAAGCAGCAGCTGAATTAAAAACAATGGATTGCCATATGTTTTTTTAAAGCAGAGGTCTGCCAGTGACAGGATACCGGCAGTATCTGAAAAAAATGCGTCAGCCAGCATCTGTTGAACATGCAGCGATTCCAGCGGAAGCAGCCGGATCGTATGAACCGCAATTTTGTTTTGCCGGATATGATCCAGGATTTTCATTAACGGGTGCTCGTCGCAAACCTCCGAATCCCTATATGAACCGATGAACAGCAAATGAGCGCCATCAGGACCCGTCATGATCAGTTCCATCAGAGCAAGCGTGGACGCATCCGCCCATTGCAAATCGTCTAAAAAAATAACCAGCGGATGTTTTTTATCTGCAAACACTTTGACAAAGTTATAAAAAACAAGATGGAACCGGTTTCGGGATTCAACAGACGGCAGCGCCGGAATTACGGGCATCTTTCCCAGCAGCAGCGTAAGCTCCGGAATGACTTCCGCAATCACCTGTCCGTTTTTGCCCAGGGCCGCGGCCAAACTCTCTTTCCAGATGGCAACGGCATCCTTGCTTTGGGCGAGTAAATACAACACCAGCTTCCGGAATGCAGCAACCAGCGGCTCATAGGGAATATCCCGTTTGAACGGGTCAAATTTTCCTGAAATAAAATACCCGCCGCGGCCGATCACTGTTTTTCTGATTTCACTGACCAGAGAGGACTTGCCCATGCCTGCATTCCCGGCAACCATCATGACTTCTTTTGCCCCCAGGCTGACCCGATCGTAGGCTCTCAGCAGCGACTCGATATCATTGCCCCGGTTATAAAGTTTTTGCGGAATGCGAAACTGTTCGGATATGTCTTTTCGACCGATGGTAAAAAAAGAAATCGTGCCGTCCGGAAGCAGATTCGCAAGACAGGCGTCAAGGTCTGCTTTCAGGCCGCCGGCACTCTGATATCGATGCTCCGGCATCTTGGCCATCAATTTTAATACAATATCCGACAGAACCTCCGGGATATCCGGATTCAGATCCTTTGGCGGCAGCGGTGTTTTCGCAAAATGCGCATACACCAGGGCCATGTCATCTGCGGCGGTAAACGGCAATTGGCCGGTTAACAATTCATAAAATGTGACCCCCAGTGAATAAAAATCCGTGCGAAAATCCAGCGTCCGGTTCATCCGGCCGGTTTGTTCCGGCGACATATATGCCAGGGTTCCCTGAAACAGATCCGATGGGAGCGGCTCTGTTGTTTCTTTTACGGTTTTAGATGAAATGCCGAAATCAATGATTTTTATCTGACCCGTATCCGGGTTCCAGACCATATTGGACGGATTGATATCCTTGTGAATAATGCCCTGGTGATGCATCTGATCAATAATTTCTGCCATACGAACAAACAGCGCCAGCAGGTCGGGGAATTTTAATTTTTTAAATGCGGGCGACCGGTCGATGGAAATGCCGCCGAAATCTTCCATGACCATCATGGTCACATTCTGGAAGGTCTCCAGGGCATATGCCCGGATAATGCCGTAAGAATCGGAATTTTGAAGAATGCGGTATTCCTCCTGGAAAGCGAGACTTTCCGCTGAAGAAGGAAATTTTGTTTTTAATGTTTTAATTATGACCGGAAGATTGTCAATCGTGCGGGTGGCCTGAAAAATCTGTGACCGTCGGCCATCGTGAATCCGGCGATGGATCGTAAAACCCGAGATGGTAAGCATTTAATTATCCTGACAAATCAGACCGGCCATGCGCTTTATCCGGAAAGCAGGACCGAACCCAAAAAATTAGCACCTAAGTTGGCTCAGGTAACATTTGAGATATGCGGGAACTGACGGCAGCTCAAGTCACAGGGGCTTTCCTCTCCCGTGAATTAGGCGTTTAATATGTTATATTTTCAACTAATCTTTATAATGAGTCAAGTTCTTTTGCCGACCGGTCATGGGGATCGGCCAGTGCGTCGATGCACCGTAAAATAATGACCCGAGTTGAGCGTTTCAATCGGAATGAGTTTTTTATTGCACAGCAGCGGGTATTCAGGTTAAATAAAAAAAATTTTGCTGCACGAATGCAATATGTTGAAAAGTTTGGATTCAGTAAAGCTGCAACCAAAATTTTAACCGAATTTGTCTCGTTTATTTCATCATCGCCGACTTAAACACTTTTTTACCATGCAGACTGGTGCGTACCTGATTATATGCGGATCAAACAGCTTGAAATCATAGGATTTAAATCTTTTCCGGATAAGTGCACCATTGATTTTCCGTCCGGCATCTCCGCCATTGTCGGACCCAACGGATGCGGGAAGAGTAATATTATCGATGCCATCAAATGGGTCATGGGCGAACAGAGCATCAAGCAGCTTCGCGGGAAGTCCATGGGCGATGTTATTTTTTCAGGCACGGAAAAAAGGCTCCAGCTCAACATGGCCGAAGTGTCCCTGACGCTTTCCAATGACACCCCGGAAAACCTGGATGAAGGGTTGAACCAGTTTACTGAACTCATGATTACCCGCCGCCTTTTCCGCTCCGGGGAAAGCGCTTATCTGATCAACAAACAGCCTTCCCGCCTCAAGGATATCCATAATATTTTTCTGGGCAGCGGCATGGGCGCCCGCTCCTGCGCCATTGTTCAGCAGGGAAACATCGGCGCCATCACGGATGCCGCACCGGAAGAAAGACGCATCTTTATTGAAGAAGCCGCAGGCGTCACCCGGTATAAAACCCGTAAAAATGAAGCTATCAGCAAGGTGAATTCCACCAACCAGAATCTGCTGCGTTTAAATGACATTATCGATGAAATCAAAAAACAGATGAACAGTCTGCGCCGCCAGGCACGAAAAGCCCAGCGGTATAAAGATTTTCGCGACGGGTTAAAAAATTCGGATATTCTGGTTTCGGTTTATTACCATGAACGCTACACCGCGCAGATAAACAGTGCGCAAACCCTTTTGTCCGGATTAAAAGAAAAAGACGCCTCCCATGCGTCGGAACTTCAGCAACTCCATGCCGCCCTTGCTAAAATCAAATCCGACCGGTTTTCCAAAGACCAGGTTATTGCGCAAAAAAGATCGGAAAAATCAGATGCTGAAAGAACCATCGAAACATATAAAAATGATCTGAAATATTTAAAAAATGAAGAAAAACGGCTGAGTGCGGAAATAATCGCACTGGATGCGTCAATTACCGATCTTGAGTCAAAAAATCAAAAAATAAAAGATGAAATCGCTGAAGAATCCGTCAGAATAAAAAACCTAACCGTTCAGATCGATGAAAATAAAACCGCATTAAATGAAAAGACGTCCGCCACCCGGGAAATTCGGGAAAAGCTCACAGAGCAGCAGAAAATGCTTGAAGAACGGAAAAAACAGCTGATGGGTTTGATGGCCCGAAAAGCAAAGTTTCAAAATATATTTAAAAATGCAGAGTCCAATAAAGACAATATCGCCCAGCGAATCAAAAGAGTGCAAAAAGATGAAGCCGAAATTTCGGCAAAAATTACCCGACTCACCCGAACCGTTGCCGACGCCTTGGAAAATCTTGATGCCATCACTGATTCCGGCGAGAGCATCGAGCGCCGGATCGAAGAGACAAAACACCGGCTCGACGACCAGAGCGCGCAGCTCGGACAGCAGATCAAAACCGTCAATATGCTGCAAAATGACCGCAACAAGATCCGGTCCGAATATACGGCACTCAAAAAAATGGATGACAATTTCGAGTGGTATAAAGACGGTGTCAAGGCGGTCATGCAGCAGCACCAGGCAAATCCGGGAAATTCTTCAGGGTCCCGGGATCAGGGAATTATCGGTATCACCGCCGACGGCCTGGAACCGGCCCCCGGATTTGAAATCGCGCTGGAAGCCGCCCTTGGCGAATCCCTTCAGTATATTGTCATCAAAGACCAGCAAACCGGCATTGCATCGATCAATTATTTAAAGCAAAGCAAAACCGGCAGAAGCGGATTTATTCCGATTTCAGCGTCCAGGGGAACCGGTGAAACGATGCCTCATCAGAACCCGGATTTGCGGCTTCTGATCAACCACGTGACCATCAAAGACGGTTATGAAGCCATGTTTTCCGATCTGCTGCAGGGAATTGCCGTGGCAGATGATTTTGATGCCGCATTGGATATGTGCACTCCTGAAAACGGCTACGGCAAGGTGGTGACCAAAAACGGAGACGTTCTGGCTTCAAACGGCATCATGGTCGGCGGCAGTCAGGACAAATTATCCGGCATTTATAAAAAGAAACTGGAACTGAAACAGTTGAGCAGTCAGTTGTCCGAACTGGATGCAGACCTGGACGCTGCCCGGAAACAGCAGAACAACCTGGAATCTGCAGTCAAACAGCTCGAAGTCGATATCCAGAAACTGACGGTGCAAAAAAATGATGTGGAAAAAAAATTCAGGGAAGCGGAAAAACATCATTTCCAGGCATCGGAAACCCTGAAGCACACCACCAGCCATTATGAAATCATAACCCTTGAAAAAGAAAAACTCCTGGGCGAAAAAACAGATATTGAAGATGAAATGGCAGCCCACGACGCCGTACTTTCAGAAATTGAGCACCAGGAACAAACAGCGGAACTGGAAATCAAAGACCTGACCGAACGGATTACCTCATTATCCGACCGGATAAATGAATTCAGCCAGTCGGAGCTGGATTTAAAGCTGACCCAGACCCGCCTGAATGCAGAGATCGAAAACGCGAAAAAAACATTCAGCCGGTTAAAAGAGTTTCAGACCGAAGGAATTGCTCAGGCCGAACAGATTAAAAAAGATATCATTATTAAAACGCAAAAAAACAGCAACGCCGCAGCCGAAATTCAGGAAACAGAAGCCAGACTGACCGATGTGCTCGATGTATTCAACAGCATCAGCAAACAATTGCAGGACCATGATGCGGATTACCAGCAAATCGTTGCGCAAATCAATACAACCGATGAATCCATTAATGAAACCAAAACGATTATGGAAGAAGTTCAGGGCAAAGTCCACGAGCTCGAGCTTGAACTTTCCGGCTTTAATATCAAACGGGAAAATGTTGTGAACCGGTTTCTGGAACGATATTCTCAGTCATTTGCCCAATGCCTCAACGAAAAGCGGGAGATCGTGCTGTCCGAAGATTTTTCCATCGAAAAAACAGAAGCTGCCCTGGCGGCGTATAGAAAGAAAATCGACCGGGTCGGGGATGTCAACTTAGGGGCGATTGAAGCCTACGAAGAGCAGAAAAGCCGGTATGAATTTCTGGTTCAGCAGCGCGAAGACCTGGTGGAAGCCATTGACGACCTGCAACGGGTGATAAAAAAAATAAACCGGATTACGCAAAAACTGTTTATGGAAATGTTTGACAATATCAACGAGCAGTTTAAAGCCATGTTTCCACGGCTTTTTTCCGGGGGGTCTGCGTGGCTGGAATTGACCCAGCCGAACAACCCGCTGGAAACCGGCGTGGAGCTCATGATCCATCCCCCCGGGAAAAAGGTCACCCGGCTCAGCCTGTTGTCCGGCGGAGAAAAAGCCTTGTCCGCCATCGCTTTTATTTTCTCGATTTTCCTCATCAATCCGGCGTCGTATTGTCTGCTGGATGAGATTGACGCGCCCCTGGATGAAGCCAACACCAACCGGTTTAATGAACTGCTGAAAATCATCGGCGAAAAATCCCAAATTGTCATGATCTCTCACAACAAAAGAAGCATGGAATTTTCAGACATGCTTTTCGGCGTGACCATGAGTGAAAGCGGTGTTTCAAAACTGGTTACCGTGGACATTGAAAAACTGGCAGGGCACCGCCACCCACAGAATTAATCGCAACCAAAGTCAAATAAAGAAAAGGGTTTCCGATGTTTGATCAACTCAACCATATTTACCAAATTGTCATCCGCTTTATTGCAGATGTCATCCGCAGCATTACAGATGCCATCCGTTTAATTCCGGAACTGAACCTTTACGCATACCTGGATGTAATTGCCGGATTCTTAGCGGTTGTCCTGCTGCTGCTGATTGCCCGGCGCATCCGAAAACGCCGGAAGCTGAAAAAATTAGCCACGACTTCCGGCAGGAGGCCCGACCAAAAGCATAAGAAAAAACCGCGCCGAAAGCCCAAAGCGGCTTTAGATCAATTGCCAGATGAATCCGCCGCCGAATCCGCATTCGAAGCAACCGAGGCCATCATGGAACCGCCGGATGAAGAGTTTAATGGGGTTTTGGAACCGTCGGAGATCGAAGCGGATATTCACCCCGCGCCGGAAACAATAGCCGAAGCGGAAGAAGATGCAGAAACTGCCGTTGCCGAACCGCTGCCGGAAAAACCCGCGGCCCCGGTCGGATTCCTGGACCGGCTCAAATCCGGACTTTCAAAAACACGACAATCATTATCCACCCGGTTTGATACCATTCTTTCAGCAAACCGGAAAATTGATGAAGATGTTTTAGAAGAAATCGAAGAGGTGCTGATCACTTCCGATATTGGCGTCCCGACCACCATGGAACTGATGCAGCGCATCGGCAAAAAGGCGGACAAAATTACCACGGCCGATGCATTCAAAGCCGCGCTGAAAAAAGAAATGCAGTCCCTTGTTGACATTGAATATCATGCCGCACCCCTGGAAAAGCCCCATGTCATTATGGTCGTGGGCGTTAATGGGGTCGGCAAAACCACGACCATCGGGAAACTGGCTGCCAAATATGCCGCACAAGGCAAAAAAGTGCTCTTATCCGCTTCCGACACCTTTCGCGCAGCCGCCGTTGAACAGCTGGAAATCTGGGCCAAACGAACCGGCGCGGATATTGTAAAGCACAAGGACAAATCAGATCCGGCAGCCGTCGCCTTTGACAGCGTGGAGGCGGCCATCGCCAGGGATGCGGATATCGTGATCGTTGACACCGCCGGCCGGCTGCACACCAAAGTCAACCTGATGGAAGAGCTGAAAAAAATCAAACGAAGTATCGGAAAGAAAATTCCCTCCGCTCCGCACGATATTTTTCTGGTGCTGGATGCCACCACCGGCCAGAATGCCTTATCCCAGGCCAAATTATTCAATGCCGAGATTGATGTTACCGGTATCGTGCTGACAAAACTGGATGGAACGGCAAAAGGCGGCATTGTGCTGAGTATCTGCAATTTGCTGAATGTCCCGATCCGCTATATCGGCATTGGGGAAGGTGTCGATGACCTCCAGGAATTTGATCCCCATCTTTTTGTGGACGCGCTTTTATAGGGCCATATAAAAAACGGGAAAATGAAATCGCTACAGCCTGAAAACCGGTTTAATTTTCCGTACAATGTTCACATTTTTAACTGAAAAACCCCCAAACTCGTATTTTTTTTGGTTTTTTATGTTATTTGGCCGAAATTTTTGGCTGCACCGTCCCGACACATTCTCGATGCGAATCGTAGTTTAAAAATTATATCTATAGTTAAATTTAACCCTGGATTTTAGAATAAAACTTGCATTTATCCAACTTGCTGAAATATATGAGATTGCTTACAATAAATCATATAACTTATTGTTTTTATTTGTAAATACATCAAACTAAAATTTAATGAGTTTTTTCTTCTCTTCGATCCTTTACAAAAGCCATGAATCTTAAAACACCATGACTATATCCCTTTCATTATACGGCATCAGTGATTTTTGGATTACTATAAAATGAAAACTCCCTCATAAAGGCGGTTGAGAGGATATTTTTTGAAAAAAAATTCCCAAAAAGCCGATTTATATATTGACAAGCCCAAAAGCCTCCTTTAACGTACCAGATAATCAGGGTTTTTCGGAACCACAAACTTTAATTCAATTGGGAGGGAACAATGACTAAGGCAGAATTGGTAGAAAAAATGGCCAAAGAAGCAGGAATTTCAAAAGTCGCCGCATCAACCGCTTTGAATTCATTTATGGACGGTGTTACGAAAGCGCTGAAGAAAAAAGACGGCAAAGTAACGCTGGTAGGCTTCGGAACGTTTGCCAAAGTTCGCCGTAAAGCCAGAACCGGAAGAAATCCGCAGACCGGCGATCCGATTAAAATTAAAGCGCGCAATGTGGTAAAATTCAAACCCGGCAAGACACTAAAAGATTCCGTGTAATCGAAAATAAATACTTAATAAAAAAGGCTGGACGATATTTACGTATCATCCAGCCTTTTTTTTATCGGATCGAAAAACTTGCATACTCGCCGGTATAATCGTTTTCATTTATCGCCACATCGGAAACAGAAGCATTTGGCGGGCCTTTTTTACACCAGTCAACTGCCTGGTCCACTTTGTCAGTTTCTCCTTCAAATATCGCCTCTACCGTCCCGTCTGCGCGATTTCTGACCCAGCCGCCAACACCGAGACGTTCTGCGGTCCGCCGGGTTTCCATCCTGAAAAAAACCCCCTGCACCCTGCCGCTGATGATTACATGAACTGCTTTTTTTTCACTCATAATGTCACCAACTCTTTAAACGCTGATTCGCTGATAATTGAAACGCCGAGATCCTTTGCTTTGTCCAGTTTCGACCCCGGCGATTCCCCGGCCACCAGATAGTTTGTTTTACTGCTGACACTTCCGGTAACGCTGCCGCCGGCCCGTTCGATGAGCTGTTTAGCTGTAGCTCTTGTCATCGTCTCCAGTTTGCCCGTTAAAACAAAGGTCATGCCTGTCAGTGCAGCATCCGCGTTTCTCCGGGTTTCTTTTTCTATCATAATACCATTTTTAAACAGCCGGTCAATGGTATCCCGGTTTCTTTCCTGAGCAAAAAAATCAACCACACTGTCGGCAACCACCGGGCCGACGCCTTCAATGGCTTCCAGATTTTCCCTGTCGGCCCGGGCAATCGCATCAATATCTTCAAATGCAGTGGCAAGAATCCGGGCGATATGTTCGCCGACATGCCGAATGCCAAGCGCATACAAAAACCGGGCAAAGCTGATGGTCTTGCTTTCTCCGATGGCATGAACAATATTCCGGGCGGATTTTTCGCCCATGCGGTCCAAGTCTTTCAACCCATCCACGGTCAAGTCAAACAGGTCGGCATAGGAACGAATCAATTGCCTGTCCACCAGCTGATCGATCAGTTTATCTCCCAGACCGTCAATATCAAAGGCCCCTTTGGCAGCGAAATGACGGATATTTCCTTTCACCTGGGCCGGGCAGTTGACATTGATGCAGCGGGTTACGGCTTCTCCTTCGATACGAACCGTCGCTGAATCGCAGACCGGGCATGTGGCGGGCATTATGAATTTTTTTTCGGAACCGCTCCGGGCGGACGTAATGACCTTGACCACTTCCGGAATGACATCGCCGGCCCGCTGTACAAAGACCATATCACCGATCCGGACATCTTTTTTTTCAATTTCATCTTCATTGTGCAGCGTGGCCCGGCTGACCATCACACCGGCCACATTTACCGGTTCCAGATGCGCCACCGGCGTCAGTGCGCCGGTACGGCCCACCTGAACACCAATACCGGTCACCTGCGTCCGTTCCTGTAGCGCTTTGAATTTTATGGCTATTGCCCACCGGGGACTCCTGGACGTCGCACCAAGGGTTTGCTGGTCGTCAAACCGGTCCACCTTGACTACCAGTCCGTCAATTTCATAGGCAAGCCCCAGGCGCTTTTCATCCAGTTCTCTGTAGTATTGACGCACCTGTTCAAGTGATGCTTTGGAAAGGATCAGGGGATTGACCCGAAACCCCAGGTTTTTGAGTTTTTCAAGGGTTTGGGCCTGGGAAACGGTTTCCAGAGCAGCGGCATCGCTGACATTGTAGATATAGATTTCCAGGGGCCGCCGGGCGGTAATTGATGAATCCAGCTGCCGCAAAGAACCGGCAGCGGCATTTCTCGGATTTGCAAATGGCGGAAGATTCTGGTCGGCGCGTTCCGCATTAAGGGATTTAAAATT
>JAABSL010000281.1 GCA_011390415.1 Desulfobacteraceae bacterium | reverse complement strand
GGAAATGCAAAGGGTCAAGGAGATGATGCAGCACAGCTGGGCATCAGACCGGATGGGGGATGCCGGATAATGATCAATATAATAATCAAAACCTGCCGGCACTTATGATTTGGGAAACCAGGGGATGAACGCGCTGGTTTTCGATACATAGGCCTGGTATTCCGGGTTGTCGCCAAATTCCGTTTCTTCCATCATAGAGACGCCGGTCAGCTTTAGCAGCGTGTAGGTGATCACCAGCGGGCTGACGATGGTCCAGATTCCCCATGGCACGGACAGCACGATAACGAAAATGCCCCACCACATCAGCGATTCCCCGAAATAATTGGGGTGCCGGCTGTACCGCCAGAGGCCGGAGTCCAGGATTTTACCTTTGTTTTCGGGCTTTTTTGTAAAGTTTGCGAGTTGCCGGTCTGCAACAGATTCAATCAGAAATCCCGCGGTCCAGATGAAAATGCCCGCTAAATCGAACCCGGTCAGCTGTGCGGGAACCGCAAAAATCTGGCCGTATTGCACGCCCAGTGCGATGAGCCACTGGAACAATGCCTGAATTAAAAATACCTTGAACAGACTGATGAGCCAGAAGTTCTCCCCGTGTTTTTCCCGCCAGGCGGCATATCGCGGATCTTCGCTTTTTCCGGTGTTGCGGGCGTGCAGGTGGAGAAACAGCCGCAATCCCCACAGGGTCACCAACGCCGTCAGAATGATTTTCCGGCCGATGAAGCCATGGGCGTTGAAAAAGGTCAGCCAGGCAATCAGAACAAACCCCGGCCCCCAGAAACTGTCCGCAATGGTCACGTTGCGGCGGACCAGGCTGATCCCCCACCCGACCGTCATGAAAGCGGCCGCAGCCGCCAGATTGATGGCAAAAAGAGCGAAGCTGGTTTCCATTTTAAACCTCCGTTTTAGATCTCGCCAGCGGATCGACAAATGCTTCTCCCCGATCCCGACGGTCAATGGCTTCCCGGATTTGCCGGTGAACGTCGCCGTCCAGCGGATATGAAAGGGCAATGATAAATCCGGCGGTGTTGCACAGGCACGGGACCAGGGCATACAACACCCGCAGGGTCATGACCACGGAATCGGTCTGCTTGATATTGGGGACGTAGCCGGAGACCCCGAGCAGGGCAAGGGCCGCGCCCACCCCCACGGCGGCGGCCAGTTTTTTGGCAATGGACCAGAATCCGATATACAGACCTTCCCGCCGCTCGCCGGTGATCAGTTCATCATAATCAATCACGTCCGCCTGGATGGCGGACGGAATCGCAAGCGTTGCCCCGAATCCGATGCCGGATAAAAAGACCAGTATGCCGTACAAAAGTTCATCGCCGGGGCCGAGCAGAAAAACCCCGAAAAACGCACCGGTGTTCAAGGCCATGGATGTCAGCCACATCAATTTCTTTCCCGTTTTTCCGGAACCGTATACCCACATGGGCAGAAAAAGGATGCCGGTGGCAAAATAGAGCAGCAGAAACAGATCGGCCCGGGCGGAATGGAGTACGTATTCCACATAATACAAAATGAGGGTGGCCGGGAGATTGTTGCCCACCGCACTGATGGTGTAGGAAATCAGCAGGATGCGGAAGGGCCGGTTTTTCAGGCTGGATGCCATGCGGGCGAAGATTTTTTCCGTTCCTGCGGCGATTTTCGTCGCTTTTTCACGAAAGGACATGACGCACCAGATGGCGGCTGCGATAATGAGGGGCGCATAGACCACTGAGAGGATGAAAAAGGTGCGTCGTTCTCCGGCCGGGGTTTCCGGGAGGTTGAAGATGGCTTTGACTGCGGCCGGTGACGCTGCCGCCGCCAGGGTGCCGGCAATCAGGGCGCCGTCACGGATGCTGAAAAGGGTGGTGCGCTCGTCATAATCAAAGGTCAGCTCCGGACCCAATGCTTCATAGGGGACAATGACCAGGGTCCAGAACAGAAACAGTAAAAAAATCAAAACCATGAACCAGATGGTGGCGTCACCGGCACCCATTTCCGGCGGGTTGAACAGCAGCAGGATGGCGATGGTGGTCAGCAGGGAGCCTGCAAAAATCAATGGCCGACGCCTGCCAAAAGGGGTTCTGAGGCGGTCGGAGATCAAACCGATGGCCGGATCTGTTATCGCATCAAACAACCGGACAATCAGCAGGATAATTCCTAAAGCGGAAATGTGGACCCCCACCACATCGGTGTAAAATTTGGGGATGTAAACATATACGGGGATTCCCACAACCGCCAGGGCAAAGGCCGGTGCCGCGTAGGCCAGTTTTTTGGTAATGGAAAGGGTTTTCAATGGTTATTTTCCCAGCAGGTTGTTGCGAAAACCTTTGTCAATGGGGTTTTTACCGATCCATATGGAAAAAAACGCCGCGGAATATTCCGCTCCCGGCACCACGCCGAGCACCGCCCCGTTTAATGCCAGCTCCGTGCCGATACCCGGAATATAGGTGGCCCGATATTCGTCTCCGGGGTTTACGTCTTTGTAGAGCGCGTTAAGTTGCGCGATTTCCGGCTGCAAGGCCTTAAATCGGTCCGGCGTTACATTTTTCCGGATCATTTCCGTAGTGGCTTCGGCAAAATCCTGCCCCGGGATGGCGTGAAAATAGTGGAGCACCAGCCGCCGTTCCACATCACTTAGGGCGTTTTTCGGCGGCACCTTTTCCTTTAAGTAAAAAGCGCCCACATAGGCCTTGATCAGGATCATATAGCGCAGGAGCGCGGTGCCGCGCAATGTTGCGTTTTTTCCGTTGATCAGGACACTGTCTGCAAAATGGACGTTTTCGATTTGCGCGCCTTTCACCGGAGAGCAAAAGATCAAAACAAAGCATGTAAAACAGACAACGCGTGGGAAAAAATTCCTGAATCCTGACATCAATTTTGTGGGTATGTCTGCCATGATGCCCCCAATCATTGATTTAAGAAAATAATTTTATGAATGTGACGGTTCGGTTCTATTCTGCCAACATTAAATAAAATAATCAACGCTTCCTTGACGACTTTTGTTTACGTGTTTATGTTTTTTTATAAGTCTTTCAGACAACCCAACCAACCGAACTGAAAAGGAGATGCAGCATGAGTGATGTAAAAGACTATTGTGATGAAACCTATAAACGCCTGGTCGGTTTAAAAGCGGGTTTGTATGATGTAATCACCAAAGCCGGCACAGTGACGGATTCGGTTCATTCGGAAGCGGTGGCGCATTTAAATTCCCTGGTTGAAGGGGTTGAAGCGGGTTTGGAAGAGCTGACCCATCAGTGTCCCTCGGACTGGTCGCCCAACCGGAAAAAACTGGATGACAACATGACCCGTCTTTCAGAAGCCCTGAGTAAAATGGCGGATGATGTGGGAGTGGATGTGCCGGATACCACGGCATGGATTTAACAGGCCGTTGAAAAACTATTGCGCTTGGAAATACGGCGTTAAAATCCGGCTCAAAATACTCATTTATAGGAATAAACTCCGTTTTTTCGCCGCCCCGGCTTAAATGAGGGGCCTTGTATTTCCTGCGCTCATGACGTTTTTCAACAACCTGTTAAGCTTTTTCTGTATCAGGAACCATCGGTTAAGTGGTATGGTGTCATTTAATGCACTGACAGGATGAGATCATGAATTATTTTCTCTCTTCAACATTTTTAAAAGTGGCCGGTTGTTCCATCCTTATTTTTATTGTGCTGGATCTCCTCTGGCTGTCTGTGGTGGCGCGCACAATTTATTTTAAGCAGATGAGTTATCTGGCGGCTGTGGAAAACGGCCGGATTGTCTTTAATCTGCCCGTGGGCCTGTCGGTTCAGGCCATTATTGCCCTGGGACTTGCGGTATTTATATCTTTGGCGCTTCTGGTGGATAATACGCTGGCCACATCGCTCTGTGTCGGGGCGTTTGCCGGATTTGTCATGTACTGCGCCTATGATCTGACCAATCTGTCGTTTATCAGAAACTATCCTGTGTTTATCACGGTGGTGGATATCGCATGGGGAACCGCCCAGGGGATTTTTGCCGGAATTTATGTGTTCTACCTGACCCGGTATTTTTCATCCTGACCTGAATCTATTATCACCGAATTTATGAATGCTTACCGTCTGCCCGACGTCAAATTCACAAGGGAGAGTTGTGCATGTCAAATCGATTGCCGGAAAAAGCCCGGTTGCTGGAGCGCTTAAAAGCGGGTGGTTTCAGTGTGCCCGATTTTCTTTATGTGCCGGCAGAAAATTTCGTAAATAACGATTTTACCGAGCTGGAAGCATTTTTGAAAAAATTCCAGGACGATTTCAAGGTCATCGCCCGCAGCGCCCATCCTGACGAAGAATATTATAAAGGCGGCACCTTTGATTCGATTACCACCTACTCGGATATCGGGGGGATACAATATGCGCGCAAGCGGATGGTGAAATCGGCCCTCACCGCAAAAGCCCTGTCCATTCTGCGGCAGCAGAAATTCAATCGGGCCCCGGAAATCGATCTGGAGCAGATGGGGGTGATCGTCATGCCGTTTATGGATGGATCGAGCGTCATGGCCAAAATGATCGGCCGCAACTGGGAGTTCGGCTATTGCCGGGACCGTCAGCAAAAACTGAGCAGTGAACCGTTTATCACCCGCACCCCGCATGACCGGAAGCTGATTGATCTGTCCGCGGACATCCAGGATTTTTTAGGGTTCAGCTGTGAAATTGAATATATCATCACATACGACAATGATATTTACGTGGTTCAGGCCAAGGATATCTCGGAATTTGCGCTGCTGGAAATAACCGAAAGCGAGCATGCCATCGCTCTGGACGGCATACGGCGAATTCGAAAACGCCACAGTTACCGGGAACGGCCGGTCTTTATCATGGACAACCAGGCCTTTTATCTGGAGGTCATCGGTCAGTGCGAAAAGATGGTTCACGGGTGGGGAGATTCCCCGGCTGTCTTTGAAGATGTTCTCGGCGTTATTTCCCAATACCAGCAGGCGATGGAAACCTTTGCCCTCCAGCATCGGCGGTTTGCGGTGATGGGGCTGCAGATCAGCGTGTCCGGCGATCTCCGCCAGGTGGCCAATCACTATCTTGACGATACGCCTGCGCTTCAGAAGCAGCTTTCAAAGGCCCTGTACGATCACCATTATTATATCGACCGGTTCATGGCCGAGGCAGACACCCTGATCGCCAGGGACAAAATCCGTCTGAGCCTGGACAGTCACGATGCCTATGGGGTCAATACCATCCGCAATCCCCTGTGGTCCGTATACTGGTATCATAAACGCCACGCCGAGATTACCGCCCGGATCCGGCGCGCCGGGTTTAAAACCGGAGACACCATCGGCATTGAAATTAACCCGGACGGCAAGCCGCAAATTTTCAGACATTGATCAGGGGGACGGATGATTAAGAAAAAATGGGTTGCGCTGATCATGCTGCTGCTTCCCGGCTGCACGGGAATCCCCGACGGGGTGGTACCGGTCACCGGTTTTGACATCTCCCGTTATCTGGGAAAATGGTATGAAATTGCCCGCCTGGATCACTCCTTTGAACGGGGGCTCGAAAATGTGTCCGCGGTTTACACCCTCAACGATGACGGGAGTGTGAAAGTGATCAACCGGGGATATGATGCAAGTGCAAAAAAATGGAAGCAGGCGGAGGGCAGGGCATACTTTGTCGAAGCGCCCGATGTCGGCCGGTTGAAAGTCTCTTTTTTCGGCCCGTTTTACGGCGGATATAATATTATCGCGCTGGATCATAAAGGGTATTCCTACGCCATGGTCTGCGGCCCGGACCTGTCGTATCTCTGGATTTTGTCCCGCACGCCAAAAATGAAAACCGCTGTATTGTCGGATCTGGTCAGCCGGGCAAAAGATCTCGGTTTTGATACGGAGTCGCTGATTTATGTGGAACATGAATCGGTGCCGGAATTTTGACACACCATCCTGTTTTAATCACCACAATAAAAACAAGCATTTACGTAAAGTGTCCGGTATGATGCAACGCTTGCCATCTGAGGAATTCTGTTCGTCTTATACAGCATTTTAATTTCTCCAGAGTATTCAAGGCCCTCAAAAGGATATTTCAAGACGGATCAAAGGATTCGAGCGAGATCAAAAAGCTGACATTTCCTGAGGATACATCAATTTTTTTCTATGGTTAAACCTCCAGCTCTTAAGGTTGCCTATTTTTTAAAACCGCGTATAGGCTATTGTATTATGCCATGGAATGCTGATTCTGCGCGATGCGCACAGCTGAAATTTTCTTAAAAACTGTCCCAGGCCAAATCCTTTTGTAAGATTTCCCCTACAAAAAAAATAGAAATATCCTGATATACAAATTCAATTCTTTTTGATATTTTTAAAAATTAAGAAATTTAAATTGTACGTTGGCGGTTATAAAATTGGGTCTCGGTATATTCATTTGCCTCACTCAATTGACTTTGCTTATTACCCTCAAAGATCCAACCTTTTGATAGAATAAAATATTATCAATTATTCAATAACCCGGATCCGAATCAAACAGATCTATTGTTTTTTAAGATAGACTGGATGCCAATAAACCGCTTATTTCGGAATTCCAAAATCAGGGTCTCATGAAATGAATTCATTATTCCAACTGGAATTATTATATCCGTATGCCATTCCGCCGCTTCTCACCTCTCTTGTCTGTTTGTTGCTGGCAACACTCACCATTCAAGCTAAAAAGACGGAACCTGAAAACAGGCTTTTTGCCGTTTACTGCCTGCTTCAGGCATTTATGAATTTAGATATCACGCTTACCACAATCTGCAAATCAGGCACGGTCGCGCTGTCTATCAGCCGCTTCGATCACCTTTTTTACGTATTCATCATTCCGGTCGGCGTCCACTTCATCCATAAAGTGGCGGGCATTCACAATCGGAAAAAACTGATCCTCGGCTTGTACATATTCAGCCTGGCACTGGTCCCTTTTACACAAACCGAATATTACTACTCTGGCATAAAGAAATATTTCTTTGGGTTTTTCGCTCAGGGGGGTCCGGCTTTTCAAATTTTCGGAGTCGTCGGTTTTTTAGCCGCTATCTACATCACGCTCATCCTCTGGAAGATGTCAAAACAATCTACAGACTCCCGCCAAAAGTTAAAGGCCCGGTTTATTCTGTATGGTTTCTGCGCCAATGCAGTTCTGACCGTCGGCGACATATTCCCGGCACTTGGCATCGAGGTTTATCCACTGGGCAACTTTGGCTTTATCCCCATGATGCTGATGGCTTACGGTCTCCTCCAGCACAACTTTCTCGAAATAACAAAAAAAGGAGTATCCAAAGTTTTTTTTTCAAGGCTCCTGATCCTGTTTGTATGGCTCCCCTTGATCTTAAGTATTTTTTTATGGCTGTTCACCAGACATCAGTTATTTTACCCAAACCTTTATGATCGTATTGTCCCTTATGCAATTCCGTCAATTGTGTCTTTTCTTTCCTGTTTTATTATCGCCACCATTTGTTTCCGGCAGGAGGCTTTAAGTAAAACAACCATTCTGCTTGGTCTGATTTCAACGCTCTGGGGATTTCTCAATCTGGATATCACATTAAACATGCTGGTTACCGATAAACATCTTGGACTGTATCTGAACCGGATTGACCATTCTTTTTTAGTATTTCAATTGGGGCTTTCAGCTCATTTTGTCTATTCAGTTATTGGACGGCGGCAACGATGGACATTTGTATATCCCCTATATGCGGTCGGTTTGTTTCTAATGCCCTTCACTCATACCGACTGGTATTTTCAAGGGAACAAGGAATTTTTCTGGGGTTTTTACTCTCAAAAAAACGCACTTTTCGATGTATTCAGTTTTGTCTCGGCTGTTTGCGTTATATGGGGAACGGTATTGCTCTTTCAGGCAACCCGGACCGAGACGGATGCCGATCTGAAGAAAAAATATTACTATGTGTTGAGCGGCATAATGATAACCGGTTTTTTTAATTTGCTCAGCATTCCCCCATTGTACGGCATTGAATTATACCCGATTGGTAACTTTACATTTATTCCAATCCTCATTATGGGATATGGGATTTTCCGTCACGACATTATCCACCTGAACATGTATTCCATAAAACGGATCAGGGGATCTATTGTTCGTGTCCTGGTATTTTTGGGTCTTGTCGCTCTGGCGGCGGTGGTTTACTGGGCGATTGGCGATTTTGAAATAAATTATATCATTCATCGGATTATTCCATACGGCATCCCCCCTTTGCTCAGCGTAATCTGCTTCTCCTTTTTTATGGTTCTTGCTTTAAAAGTGGGCCAGAATCGAAAAGAAGCCCTGCTTTTCAGCCTGTTCAGTTTACTTTATGTTTTTTTAAATACAGACATCCTCCTCAATTCAATTATTACTGATGCAGCAGTCGGCCTTCAACTCAACCGATGGGACCATGCTCTTTTCGTTTTTTGTCCGGCCTTAACGGTTCATTTTATTTTCCGGGTTTTAGGGCGCCAAAAGGATTGGTGGGTTGTCTGGTGTTTTTACGGTCTTGCATTTATTTTTTCTCTCTTCACTCAGACGGATTACTATTTTTACGGGATGCACCAGTATTCATGGGGTTTCTTTGCCAAAAACGGCCCCATTTTTGACGCATTCGGCTTGTACTGCCTGTTGCTTACGGTCTATATGAGTTTTCTGCTTTTTTACGGCTATCAGCAGACGGACAACCTGTTTCAAAAACGCCGCCTTTTATACATCGGACTGGGATTCGGGGTATCTGAAGTTCTGGTTCTTGGTGACCTTCTGACAATCAATGGGTTTGATATTTATCCGCCCGGGAATTTTGCTTTTTTATCAATGCTTTTAGTCGCATTCGGTTTATTTAAGCAAAATATTAAGGAAGCATTAAAGATTCTCAGAACCTGGCTGTTATGGGCAGGTCTGTTTTGCGCTGTTCTGGGTATCGCTGCGATCTTTAAAAAAATATGCCCAACGGATCAACCGCTTTCAATCTATTTTGTCGGATTCATCGCTGTCATTTTATCCTATAAATTTATCCATCGTGCCTGGGATATGATTCTGTCACTGTTTATCGGTTCAGAAAAAGACAAGCTGGATAAAATATTCATTCAACTGACAAATGACCTTTCCAGATCGCGCACCATCTATTCGATTTTTCAGACCATTACTGTCAGAATTTTCCCGGAATTGTTGAGCAGCAACTGCAAAATTCTTGTCAGATCAGGCCCGAATCTTTCTCTAAACCATTCAGATAGTTTTAGCGGCTGGGAAGCATGGAACTCTCACAAGGTTTTGTTTTTTGGAAAGGATCAACCTTTAAGCCGGGACAGGGCGATTCATCTGGAACCATCTCATCCATTATTACTAATGTTCCAGGAATATCGGATGCCCGCTGTCATGGAAAATGTTGCTGAGTGGATGATGAAACACAATTTCTTGGTGTCCGCTCAGGATCCGTTCCTTCAGGAAGAACTGATCCTTCCGGTTTACTATGAAGATGAACTGATCTGTTTGTTTTTTTTAGGTAAAAAAGCCGATGGGTCAGTTTATTCAAGCGATGAAAAGGAGTTTATCCATCGCCTGGGCCTTTTTGTCGGGCCGTATATTGAAAATGCCAAACTGCTTCAAAGCGTTGAACAAAAAGTGGAAGAACGGACGCTTGAACTGAAAAATGCGCTGCGTGAGACGCAATTAAAAGAACAGGAGATCACTCGCCTCAATCAGCTGGTTCAAACAGTCAATTCAACGCTGGATATCGACATGGTGATGGAATCTCTGATGGAATCTCTTAAAACCATTTTTACCTTCGATATTATTTCTATCCAGCTTCTCGATAAGAAAACCGAAAGCCTGAATCTTTTGAATGCATACGGCCATGGAATATTGACCGATGAGCATCTGAAAAAGTGGCGCAGCCTCAAAATTCAAATGGCCGAACGCAAAAGCCTATCTACATATGTGGCGCATTCATGCAAACCCTTTTATATGAACGAAGTCAAGCCAGACAAACAGATGCTGCCGGTTGACCGGGAAGCATATTCAATATGTCCGTTTGGGACGATACTGCTCCTGCCCCTTGAATTTCAAAACCAGGTGATCGGATGCATTGGTTTTTATGGTGTCTGCCATAATTTTACGCTTTCGGAACAGGATATCATTAGAATCCAGCGTTACGTGTCCCATGTCGCCACCGCTATCAACAACGCAAGTATTTATAGAGACTTATATGAAGCCCGTCGCCAAGCCGAGGCGGCCACAATGGCAAAAAGTGATTTTCTGGCGAATATGAGCCATGAGATCAGAACACCGATGAACGCAATTTTAGGCATGACCGAATTATTATCTGAAGCCAGCCTGCCTTTTGAACTCATGGATTATATAAAGACAGTCAACTCTTCCGGCGAGCTTCTGCTTTCTATTATTAATGACATTCTGGACTTCTCAAAAATCGAAGCCGGTCAGATGGAAATGGAGGAAACAGAATTCAACCTGATGGATTTAGTAGAAACCGCATGTAAAATGATGGCCGTTGAAGCTCACGAGAAAGGGATTGAACTGAATTGCCGGGTGGCGATCGACGTTCAACCGTTTCGAAAAGGAGACCCGACACGGTTAAGACAGATATTCGTCAATCTTTTGAACAATGCCATCAAATTCACAAATCACGGAGAGGTAGTACTGGATGTTGTTCCATCCGATGATCCTGAATTACTGAAGTTTTGTATCAAGGATACCGGGATTGGTATAGCAAAGGAAAAACAACGGTTCATTTTTGACAGTTTCTCGCAGGTGGACTCATCAACGACCCGCAAATATGGGGGAACCGGTTTGGGGCTTGCAATCTGCAAACGCCTCGTTGAACTCATGGGCGGACAAATCTGGATCGAATCCGATCAAGACATGGGAACACGGTTTTTTTTCACCGCCAGATTGTCTCAGGTTGAACTGGAATCACAATCTGTCAAGGCATCCCCAGCTGAACTTGAAGGAATTGCAGTCCTTGTTGTTGACGACAATGAGACCAACCGCCTGATATGCACGGAACTGCTTTCCGGCCTGGGCGCATCCGTGAGCGAGGTTGAAAACGGCGAACAGGCAATTCAAGTGATTCGCAATGCGGACAGCAAAGGAAAACCGTATCACTTGATTCTCCTGGATTTGAAAATGCCGGGAATTGACGGTTTGATGGTTGCCGAACTCATCAACGGTATGTCTCTCACATGCCGCCCACAGATGGTCATGCTGACAGCAAATGACGGCTTTGAGGAAAAAGCGCGCGCCCGTGAGTTAAATATTGCCTCATATATTGTAAAACCATATCGGCGGACAGAGTTGGTGGAAGGGATTTTAATAGCTTTGGGAAAAAAAGAGGAGACTGCCGAACATATTCAATATGTGGGAAAATTTGAAAAAAAGGCCTTGCCCCCGCTGCGGATTCTCCTGGCCGAAGATATTGAACCCAATCGGAACCTCATCAGGCAATATTTAAAAGATTCCCCGCATATGATTGATATCGCAGAAAACGGGCGCATTGCAGTACTAAAATATATCAATAATATATATGATATTGTTTTGATGGATATTGAAATGCCCGAAATGGACGGCCTCGAAGCGACACGGCAAATCAGAAAATGGGAGCAGGAAAAAAATAAAGAGAAGATGCCTGTCATTGCGATAACAGCCCATGCATTTTCCGAACAAAAGAAAAAATGTTTTGAAGCCGGATGCACCGGGTTTTTATCAAAACCCCTGAAGAAAACAATTCTTCTGCAAATGCTCACAGAACACTTTGAATTTAAAAATTTAAAAACATTCAATCCAAACAGCCAGCTGCAATCAAATTTTAACGACATATCCTTTGAAAATTCTTCATCCGGGAAAAAATTTAAAGTCACGATAAACGCTGTTTTGGAAGAACTGATTCCGGATCTGTTTGAAGAAATAGAAAAAGAACTTGAAAACATAAACCGGGCATTAAGAAATGAAAAATTCGATACGCTGAAAATGCTCGGGCATGGCTTCAAGGGGGCGACCGCCAATTATGGGCTCAATGATTTATCAGAAATTTTTCAAGCGCTGGAGATCGGAGCCAGGAGAGAGGATAAAGCAATGGTCCTCTATGAAATTACAAGAATAAATAATTATATGGCAAACGTTGAAATCGAATATATGGTAAATTAAACAGCCGAAGGTCATCATAATGAAAAATCAGGGAAGAGGTAAGCTGCTGCTGGTAGATGATATAAAAGCCAATGTGAATTTATTGCGGCTCAATCTTAAAAAAGATTACCATATCGAAGTGGCATTTGATGGTGAGAGCGCTTTGGAACAGGTTGCGAAGAACCCGCCGGACCTGATCCTTTTAGATATACAGATGCCCGGGATTGACGGCTATGAAGTCTGCCGACGCCTGAAGAAAAATAAGGATACGGAAAAAATCCCCATCGTATTTATTACATCCAAAAACGAAGAAGAAGATGAAACCAAAGGACTCGAACTCGGAGCGATAGACTACATCATTAAGCCGTTTAGCATGCCCATTATAAAAGCAAGGGTTAAAAATCTGATGCAGATGAAAAAGCAGCAGGATATCCTTGAAAGCCTTTCCTTAATTGATGGATTAACCGAAATCCCCAATCGCCGTTATTTCGACCATATGCTTCACCACGAATGGCAAAGAGCCATCCGGGCTGAAACATCCCTGGCCTTGATCATGATAGACATCGATTTTTTCAAAAATTATAATGATTATTACGGACACGTATCCGGCGATGAATGCCTCAAATCTGTTGCACAGACACTGACTTCTTCCGTTAACCGGTCAATGGACGTTATTTCGCGCTACGGTGGGGAGGAATTTGCCGCTATTCTGCCGGATACCAGTCTTGAAGGCGCACTTAATATCGGGGAAAATATGAGAAAAAACGTCAGTGACCTGAAGATCACTCATAAGCTATCCCTGGCGGCTGATTATATTACGATAAGCGTGGGGATAGCGAATATCATTCCGAAAACCGAAAACGGCCAGAGAGTATTGATTGAAGGAGCCGATAAGGCTTTATTTGAAGCAAAAAAACATTCACGAAACATATGCAAAATATGCAGTGCTGAAGATATGAAGAATTTATGCAACATAAGGCACTGATTTTCAGGAACTTGATCCGCATACGCAATTTAACCGGATCCTCTTCAATTTTATAATGAGTTGTCCCGGATGACCCCAAAAACCGTAACGACAAACTCCGGTGATGTTTCGCTGTCGGTTTTGATGTGCAGTTTGTCTATATACCAGCCTTTTTCCTTTTTTAAATTATACACCGTTAAAAGATATTTCTTTAATTCCGGCGGGCCGGTTTCCGTCAGTTCAAACCGGAGATCGTTGCCTTTTTCCGCTGTTATGCCGGTTATTTTAAACGGATTGTCCGGTGTCGGGGCAATGGTGAGTTCTTTTTTGAGCGCTTTGCCCGCGCTGCCGGTCAGCCGGAGGGTGTCGGTTGAAATGTAAGCCCGGGGCTTTACATCGCCGGATATTTCCAGCCGGAACTCCGGCGTGGTTTTGTCGTCCGTGATTACCAGCATGGCGCGGATCATGCGCTTTCCGCTGTAACCCCTGGTGTCCAGTTCCGCTACTATTTTGCCCTCGCCGCCGGGAGGGATCTGTTCCGGGTAGGAAACAGCCGCACACCCTCAGTCGGTTTTGACGTCAATGATGTTTAGCGGCAAATCGCCCTTGTTTTGGACGATAAAAGGATAGCGGACGGTATCGCCTTCGCATACGGCCCCGAAATCATGGGTTGCTTCCGGCAAAAAAAGACCCGGCGCGTCAGTCGTTTCCGCCATGGCGCAGTCATGGCCGTTTCCGGAAAACCATAAGAGCGTCAGCAGGAAAAGCAGACAGGGTATAAACTTCATCAATTCCTCCCGTAAACCCGGGGTCGCTGGTACCTGAAAAAACCGTCGTTTTCTTCAAGCTCAATTGTTTTGGCTTCATGCTTAAAGTATTCTTCCCGGAGTGCTTTCAGCTTTTCCTCGCGTTCAGGCCCTTTAAATGTAGTGGAAATCTTTTCTCTGGCTGTCATATAATTTAAGCCGTTTTCCCATCGGCTATTGCGATAGGCGTCCATTTTTTCCTGTTCTTCAATCTGTGTCTGGGTATATCCCATTTCCCGCCGGATCTTGTTTATCTGCGTCTGCCGGCGTTCCGGATACATTTGTGCGAGTTCTTTCTGCACGGAATCAATACCGAAAAAGACCTTTGCCAGCAGGCCGCGGTTTTCTAAAAAGTATGCCTCCGGAGAGTCGGCATAAGTTTCATTGAGCGTACTCATATAAATGTCGAGTTTTTCTTCGATGGTCGTATCATAGGATGCATCCAGAAGGCTGATCGTATCTTTCATGTGCTGCTGTCTTTCTTCATATGCATAGACTTCATCCGACCAGACATCTTCTGCTTCAACGCCGAAAAGTTCCCGGCGCTTTTCCCAGATGGTGCCTTTTCTTTCCAGTTCATTCATTTCCGAAAGCAGCAGTTCGTTTTCCTTGAGCCAGCGATTATATTTGTCCAGTTTTTTCAGGGTAATCATAATGTCATCTGCCAGTTCGGGAAATGCCCGCTTCAGGATATCGTAAAATCGGGCTTCGCCGTCTTCCGGATACAGACTCAGCATGTAATCTCTGACTTTAAGAAGAATGGCCTGAGTGCTTTTCTCAGCAATGGTGGCGCCGTAATATTTTTTTAATTCGTTGACCAGTCGGTCTTCTATAGACATTTCCGCTTCCCTGGCAGCCGCGGTATGGGTGTCTGCCGGCATCCGGGCGTCGGAAGGTGCGATCCTGCCGGAAGCCACGCTTGCGGCTGTTTTGAAATCTTCCAGCGGATATTTATCCTTTTGCGGGCTGAGAATTGCCAGGGAAAAAAGAATAATCATGCAAAATGACAATGCGGCGCAAAGGATCAGAATAGTTTTTTTCATATTTTGTCTCCGACAGGGTAACGTAAAATCAAAATATTTTTTCAAAAATCATATCATATTTAAGTAAGGCAGAGAAAATAAAAAAGGACACCCGGGGTTTATACCCGCGTGTCCTTTTTATGTGGATGGCAGATCACAGGGAGATCGAAAGTCTGAAAATATGCTTTACCGCTTCAGCTGTGCATGGGTTTATCGTTTTTAATATTACAGCAATGGTCCGATATGCGGCCACAGCAGATTGGCCAGCTTGTAGGAACCGGAAGTTGCCGGATGGATGCCGTCTGCGATAATGTCACTGTCTCTGATCGTTGATCTCGGATCGATAAAGGTGCAGTTGGCCGCGGAATATGCACACGCCTGGGCCAGCTTGGCATCGCCGTAATCAATGGCTTCTTCCAGGTCATCCAGGTTGTTGTAAAGCGCCCATTTTGTATAATAATAGCCCTGATAAATGACTTTGTCCACGCCATCGGCATGCATGATGTTGAGCAGGTTTACGGCGTCCACATAGATGTCATTGATAAAATTTTTGCAACTGCTGGACAGCCGGCCCCATTCATACCACTGGGTTTTGCAGTCATAGGGATCAAAAAGGGTGATCACGGGCAGCAGGATGTCATTGCCGCCGCCGTCCATTAAAATGGTGTCGATGTTGGGATTGTCATTTTTTGCCGTATTGTACTGGCTGTAAATATCCGGTGCCAGAATGCCGCCGGCCAGTTCGGCGCCGGAAACCGAATACCGCCGGAATGTCGTGCCGGACCAGGCATGCAGATAATCCTGAATTTTGCCGGACAGGGCAAAGATGGAATCACCGACATTTACCACCTGGTTGTTGCCGGCATTTCGGATCCATGGCACGCTGGCCACAAAACCGCACCCGATCAGCGTGACCACTAAAAAAGATGCGACGGCAATGCGAATAAACGTTTTTGTTTTTAAATTTTTCATTTTTTTCGACCCCCCGTTCGGATTTGAATTCATTTACGAAAACTGAATTAATGACAATGAACATTGTTTATCATTTTATATAAAGAAAAAATTCTCATCTTTCAATCAGGAAAAACCTGAAATTCAGGTTCGAAAAACCTGAATTTTTAAGATTCCGGACCGTTTATTTTTTTTGTTTGATGGTCATGGGACTGACCGGATCGGGCTTTTTGTGATACGTCAGGTGTTTTGAAAAATAAAGCCGGGCCGCTTCCATGAAAATCCGGGGTTTGGTCAGGTGCGGCATAGCGGGATGCCGGATCATCATTTTGAATAGATTCCGCGATGTGAGCGGGATCGGAGTGCCCCGTAATCTGGCGGAAAACACCGTGTCATTGTCCCTGATCAAATCGATGCGGACGTCAAGGGTCTTGTCCGGCACCGGGAAATGAAATTCATATTCTCCTTCCAGATTGTTGAACGGAGAGACATGAAAGGCTTTTTGGGCATGATAGGTGGTTTTCTCTCCGTCGGAATCGGTGCTTTTGCGTTTTTCCGGGATATAGACATGGCGTTCGCCAAAGGTGTTATTGACTTCGGCCACCATGGCCGTGACGGCATGGGCATTGTCAAAACAGTAATAAAAACTCACCGGGTTAAAAACATAGCTTAGATACCGGGCCGAAGTGATCATAAAAATCGATGAAACCGTCTTTTGCGGATATTGCCGGGCCAGAATACGCACCAGTTTCTCGCGAATGCTTTGCGGGCGGTCGTCCAGATAATCCGCGTCATGAATGGAGGCCGGCCGCAGGCGGTTGTAGCCGAACATTGCAATTTCCCGGTCCAATTGTCCAAGTTCATCCAAATCCAGACCGTAAAAATAAATCGGATAGGAAAATTTATGCGTTACCGGCTGATACCGGGTATGTTCGACAGCACCGAAATAGAGTTTGGAATTCATAATGAAATTCCGAATTTTTGGGCCACGTTGACCCCGGACAATACCGCATCTTCATGAAAGCCGTACCGGAAATAGCTGCCGCAGAAATAGGTGTTGCGCTGTCCGCTCAGGCTGTCCAGTTCTTTCTGGGTGGCAATGGATGCGGATGTAAACTGAGGATGCATATACATGAATTCGTCAATTTTGTGTTCTGTGGGGATTTCCTTTTGCGGATTTAAGGTAACGCAGTAATTATGAACCGTTTTCAGGCAGTGCAGAATGTTCATATCGTAGGTCATGGACATGGGCATGACATCCGCGGTCTGTTTTCCCCGCAGATAATTCCATGAGGAGCGGGCTTTTGCCAGGGGCGGAAGATACGACGGATCGGAATGGAGAACCGTCCGGTTGTTCGTGTAGTGCCAGGGGGACAACAGGCGGGTTTCCGCAGAAGACGGGTCTGCCAGCATCTGAAATGTTTCATCCGCATGGGCGGCCAGCACCACGGCATCAAATGTTGATTCAGCGTCGTCGAGTTTCAATGTCACCCGGTTGTTGTGCCGAAGGACTTGACGCACCGGGGAGCTGGTATGGACCGCCCCGTTAAATGTTTTTAAAAATGCCCTCACATATTCGCAGCTTCCGCCTTTGATGGAATACCACTGGGGGTGATCCTTTACAGACAGGAGGCCGTGATTTTCAAAAAACCGGGCAAAGGTGGCGGCGGGAAAATCCATCATCTGCTCATCCGGCGTGGACCAGATGGCCGCGCCCATGGGAATAATGTACTGCCGTATAAATGTCGGGCTGAATCGGTTCGTTTTCAAAAAAGCGCCCAGGGTCTGGTCCCCGAACCTGTTTTTGGCAAGCGTATTTAAGGTCAGGCGGTTGAACCGGAAAATGTCGTAGATAAATTTCCAGTAGGAAGGGCGCAATATGTTTTTCGGGTCTGCAAACGGCGCGGCACTGGCAAAGCAGAAACCGGTGCTGCGGTCATAATAGGAAAAAGACATGGGGCATTTGATCCGTTCGACGCCCAGCTGGTTGATGAACCGGATAAAATTGGGGTAGGTGCGGTCGTTGTGCACGATAAATCCGGTGTCTACAGGGGTGCCGGCGTCGGGACCGTCTTTTAAGACAATGGTATGGGTATGTCCGCCCACATAATCATTTTTTTCAAACAATGTGACCCGGTGTTTGCGCTGGAGCAGCCAGGCGGCAACAATTCCCGCCACACCGCTGCCCACCACGGCAATGTTTAATCCGCTGGACTGTTCCATTTAAACCCCCTATTTTTCGACTATTTTGGCAGCGCGGTATTTTCAGTTGTCTCTTTCATACAGAAATTCCCGGTCCATGGGATAGGTAGTGGTGTTTCCTTTTGAAAAAGTGACCTGATAAAGCCGCAAGACCGCATTGTCGGTTCTGAAGTATTCGGCGCAGAAATTCAGATAGGCATTCCAGGTTCTGCGAAACCGTTCACTGAACTGGCCGGAATTGTAATCCTGAATGGTGGCCCAGTTTTGTTCAAAATTTTTCGCCCACGCATCTAAAGTCAGGGCATAATGCCGGCGGAGATTTTCAATGTCTAAAATTTCAAGTCCGAATTCCGCCATGATGTCGATGGTTTCGCTGAGCCCCGGTAAATATCCCCCGGGGAAGATGTGTTTACGGATAAAAAAATCCGTGTCCATGGGGCGGTCATGGGCAATAAAGTGGAGCAGGCCGATCCCGCCGTCTTTCAAGCAGCCGGCCATGGCGCGTATCCAGTCCCGGAGCTGGCCTTTGCCGGCGTGTTCGAAAACACCCAGTGACGCGTATTTATCAAAAGTGCCGGTGATTTGCCGAAAATCGGCTTCCTGGATGAAAATTTTATTTTCAAGCCCTTTTTCCCGGGCTTTTTCCGCCAGCCACTGGTTCTGATCAATGGCCGGACTGACATTTGTGCCGGTCACGCCATAATTTTCGCAGGCGTGAAACAAAAGCGACCCCCATCCGCCCCCCACGTCGATAAGGTGCTCACCGGGTTTTAGCATCAGTTTCCGGCAGACATGCTCCAGCTTGTTTTGCTGCGCCTGGGCAAGGGATTGGGTGCCGTTTTTCCAGTATGAACAGGTGTAGGTCATGGACGGATCCAGGTACTGCCAGAAAATTTCATTTCCCCGGTTGTAGTGATGAAGGGCATTTTTGACTGCCTGGGGCACTCTTCGGTTGCCGAAACGCAGTTCGTGCCAGAAATTCCGCAACCGGATGACCGGGTGCGGAATTCGAATCTGCCGCATATTTTCAACCAGAGACGGACCGGATTCCGCACTTGCCCGAATCAGAAGTTTCAAGTCACCCTCTATGTCCACTGTCTGGCTGATATAGGACTCGACCAGCCCCCATCCGTGATTGATGATTGAGTTAAGCTGAGATCCCAGGGATTTATATTGAATTTTAAGTTTCGGACGCGCCGTTGAATTGCGGTAAATTGATCCGTCATAAAACTCAACTTCAATGGGAATGGATGAATTGCCCAAAGATGCTGCATAAATTTTTTGAAGTATGCCTGATATGATCGGTTTCATTGCTATATATTATCTATGCGCCCGAAATAATTAAATAAGGAAAAGAAAGAATAAGTAGATAAATATCGAAATATTCGGAAACTGTCAAGACTTGTCCTGAACTCAAATCGTATTATTGCGCATGGTTGACATGTCATCTGTTTGCTGGCATAAATAGAATTTATCAAAATCAAAACTTTGGATTCAGAAGAAACCTATGCATCCCATAAAACTGCATTATCCGGTAACAACCCTTGACGGTAAGCTGCTGCTGCCGGCCGGAAGTGAATTGAGCGATGAATCCATCAAGGCAATGCTGGACGCCAACCGCCCGGTCAATCTGAAAACATACTGCCTGATGGACCATGGTTCGATTAGTGCAGATCTTTTTGCATTTCTGAATGCCCCTCCCTATGATGTGATTTTTTCTGGTACCGATGGTATGTCCGAGATTGTCGATGTGATGAAAAGCATCCGGTTTGTTGCTCCGGTCATGGATGTACTGGATTATTTCAAATACAATGACGTCTCCACTTACCGCCATATGCTGATTATTTTTGCGTTAACCATACTGATTGCCCGGGACCTGGTGCCGAATTACCGAAAACGGGTGGCTGAAATCGCAAATGGACCGACCCATGATTTTGGAAAAATTTCCGTGCCGCTGGATATTTTAAAAAAAAATGATCCCCTGACCTCAGAAGAGCTGAAGCTTCTGAAGCATCATACGGTTGCAGGCTATGTCCTGATGAGTTATTATTTCAGGGATCCGAAGAGCATTGCGGCAAAAGTAGCCAGGGATCATCACGAACGAATGAATGCCTCCGGCTATCCGCGAAGGATTGCTCAAAAAGATCTGATGGTGGAGATTGTTGCCGTATGCGATGTCTATGATGCGCTGATTTCAAAACGGCCGTATCGGCCGGTTTCCTATGATAACCGGACAGCTTTAGAGGTGCTGACATCCATGGCGGAAAAGGGGGAGGTCGGATGGCGGGTGGTCAAATCGCTAATTTCCCACAACCGGCGCTCAAAACCAGATTTTCGGCAAACGGTCGCTTCAGCGGAAAAACGGGGGACGGAGCCCCTGAACAATATGTATGGCAAACTGTCGGATGAAAACTAATGGAGAAAATTAAAACAAACGCGCAGCTGATATTTTCATTTGCCATTATTTGCCTGGCCCTGGCCATCGGGTATTTTGCTTTTGAGGTGCATCATTTTCTGAAGCGGTTTCCGGAAATCCTGGTGCAAATGGAAAAAACGTCCGTGGAAATTTCGCCGGTGATTGCAGACATCGCGGAAACCAGCCGAAATATCGGACCCATTGCTGAAAATGTGAAAACGGTTGCCGAGTTCAGCCCCTCGGTTGTCAAGGAGGTAAAAGCCACCCGAAAGGCCCTGCCGGATATTTTGAACCAGAGTGCCGATGTTGCCCGGCAGATTAACCAGGCCACCCGGCAGCTGCCGGAAGTGCTTGAAGAAATCCGGCAGACCCGTCAGCTCATTCCGGAGACTCTGGAAGAAATCCGCCAATTCCGAAAAGTGGTTGCGGATGCGACGGAAACGGCGGGTCAGGTGCAGACGCAGGTGCCGTTGATTCTTTCGGAATCGGAAAATATCAGAAAAGCGCTTCCAGCGATCGCGGAAAGTGTCGATAAAGCCGCGGAATCGGTTCAGTCGTTTACGGATGAAATGGAAAAAGTCCGGCCCATGGTACCCGAGATTCTTGATGAAGTCAGGCAAACCAGAATGAAAATTCCGGAAATGCTTGATCAGGCGGAACGGATTGCCTCCCAGGGACAGCAATTCGGGGCTGACGCGGGCAAGGGGGTGGTTTCGGGTCTGATCAGTGTGTTTAATCCGATCACCATTACCCGGCAGCTGAGAGATCTGGTCCTTCCGGGTAAAGATATCAAAGGACTGACCTCAAAAGATATTGAATTGATCCGGGAGAAGACCCTTGAGATTGTCGAAACCGGAAGTCCGGGCACGGTGGTCGAATGGGAAAATCCCAAATCCGGCAATTACGGGAAATTTTCAGTGGTAAGAGAATTTGCAGAAGACGCCACGGACTGCAAGGAGATTAAAATGGAAATCTGGATAAATAATGAGCAAAGTCATGATTTTAATGCGATTTTCTGCCAACGCAAAGACGGTTCCTGGATAAAAAAGGAAGCACCGGTTTTCGACCGGTAGCATCGTGTCGCGTCATTTCATTTTTGACGTGACAATAGAAAAAATTTTTGCCGGCAGCGTCGGTTTGTCCGTGTACTTGAAAATTATTGCGTTATATTCATTTTTATCAGGACTTGGAACAGCGTTTTTTAATGTTGCATGACAAATTTATTTTGATAAAATAGAATTATTTGGATTGATCTGTAAAGTTTCAGGAGGTCGCTTATGGGAGGGGAGTATAACAAGAAAACCGGACATGATAAAAGGTCCGGGCATGACCGGAGAACCGGCAACGACCGGCGCGTTGATTATACCCGATCATTTTTCTGCCGGCCCTTTGACCAGCGCACGGGGATTGAGCGCCGGGCCACCGAAGAAATCCGGCGCGGCTGGGTGCGGGTTTCAAAATATAACAGCGCTTATTTAGGATTTCCGGTAAAAGATTTGCAGTAAATCTTTTCGTGAAATTGAGATTTTTGTCCGTTAAATGCCGGCAAGGGCCGCTGGATAATTTCAGTCAAAAAATATCTTGATTGCCAACAAATTTACTGCTACATTGTGATATAAAATTTCAGGAGTGTTTTACAACAATGACCCGTCAGTTCACCGACCATAAAATTTTTACGATGCCTGTTTCCATGATGTACCGGATGCCCGGTCGAGGTGCGCCCATGGATTGATTCTTATCAACACAAGCAACAATATAGCCGTGGGTCTGAGATACTAAGATTCACGGCTTTTTTTATTTTTAAAGGCGAAAAGAAAATGCTTCAAACACACCTGTTTCTGCAAATCCGGTTATTTTCGGCAATCAGGAAAAAATGTCTATGGATAATGCCCGGGCCCGTCTAAGGGCCGATTGAATGCCACTTGTGATTCATGCCTGAGTTGAGCCCAATTTAGGTAATATGAACAGCAGAGAATACAGCGGGAGGAAATATCCATGATTAAAACGATAGAAGAAATAAATCAAAAAATTCAATCCGGAAAGGCTGTTGTGCTGACCGCCGAAGAAATTATCGATGTGGTCCGGAAAAAAGGAGTTGCGCAGACGGCAAAAGAGGTTGATGTGGTCACCACCGGAACCTTCAGCCCCATGTGTTCATCCGGTGCGTTTTTTAATATTAAACAGCTTACGGAAAAAATGAAAATCGGCGGCGGTTTTGCCACGTTAAACGGCGTGGCCGCATATGCCGGCCTGGCCGCAGCAGACATCTATCTGGGGGCAACCGCGCTGCCGGAAGGTGATCCGAGAAACAGCAACGGCCGCCCCGGAAAATTCCGGTATGGCGGCGCGCACGTGATCGAAGACCTGGTGTCCGGAAAAAAAGTGGCCTTAAAGGCCGGCGGGCATGGCACGGACTGCTATCCCCGCCGGGAGCGGGAGCAGCTGATCGGATTTGACGATATGAATGACGCGTTTTTATTTAATCCGAGAAACTGCTACCAGAACTATAATGTGGCGGTGAATCTCTCGGACAAACCGATTTACACGTACATGGGGAAACTGAAACCCGGAATCGGAAATGCCAATTACTGCAGCGCGGGTCAGCTGTCGCCGCTTTTTAATGATCCGTACTACCGGACCATCGGCATCGGCACCCGGGTATTTTTCTGCGGCGCTCAGGGGTATGTCGCCTGGCACGGCACCCAGCATAATCCGTCTGCAAAGCGTCAGGAAAACGGAATCCCGGAAACCCCGGCCGGAACCGTGGCCCTGATCGGCGACCTGAAGCAGATGACCCCGCAGTGGCTGAAGGCGGTTTCTTTTACCGGTTACGGGGTGACACTGAGTGTGGCTGTCGGCGTTCCCATCCCGATACTGGATGAACAAATGGTTCGGTATGTATCGGTTTCAGATGAAGAGATTTCTGCGCCGGTGGTGGATTACAGCCGCTTTTATCCCTATGGAGAGGGCCAAAGCCCGCTTTGCAGTGTCACCTATGCCCAGCTCAAATCCGGCCAGATCACCGTGAAGGGCAAAAAAGTACCCACCGGATCATTTTCCAGTTATGCCCGGGCCCGTGAAGTTGCCGGGCACCTGAAGGATCTGATCTGCAAAGGGGAATTTTTATTAGCCCGGGCCCAGGCGCCGCTTCCCGGCGCGGTTATAGAAAAGGAGGCGGTCTGATGAAACAAATGAAAAAAGTGTTGGGTTTTTCGGAAAATATTACAGAAGAACCGATTATTTATCATCTGATTGCTGATTACGGCGTGCGGGTGAATATTTTGAGGGCCAGCATTGACCCCGGAAAGCAGGGCCGGATGGTGGTGGAAATCGCCGGAGAAGACAGCCAGGTATCTCTGGGCCTGAATTATCTGGAACGGACCGGCGTGCAGGCGGAAACGCTGGCAGAGGAAATTGTACATCTGACGGATCGATGCACCAGCTGCACATCCTGCGTGCCGCATTGCCCGACCCGGGCCCTGGATGTGGACCGCAACACCTGGCAGGTCTCTTTTGATCCGGAAAAATGCATTGTCTGTCTGTCGTGTATCGATGTCTGCATTTACAAGGCAATGACATTGACAGGGACGTTGTCCGAATATTTTACAAACCGTCAAACCGCAGCGGACGACATCTCCGCATAGCGGCGTACCGTCATCTTCTAATTATTGCAGAAACCTGCCTGCCGCAGCCGGGATCAACGGCTGCGGCAGGCAGGTGGCGGATGACCGGGCCGGTTTACGGGCAACTGCTTCCCGGGAAGCGGTGATTTTGCCGTTGACACGGTTTTGTGTTCCTGTCATAATCCAAAACGAAAACAACTAACTGAAATTCAAGTCAATTTTAAATAAGTTACCGATTATTACCGTATTTTAACGCTTTCGTGGCAAGCGCAAGGGGTTTTAAAATCCTGTAACGGAATATCCCTGACTGCAAGGGAGTTTTGATAAAAATGCTGAAAAAGTCTCTGGTGGTATCTGTCTGTATCTTTCTGTTGTTGTGTCTGCCCGCATTTTCGTATTCACGAGAACAACCCCGGGACGAAGATTTTCTGGACATGTCGCTTTATGAGCTCATGAACGTGAAGGTGACCACCGCCGGAAGACTCTCCCAGAAGATTTCCGAAGCGCCGGCCGCCATGAGCGTGGTGACTGCCGAAGATATCCGTCTGTCCGGCGCAACCTCTTTGAGCGAGACCCTGGCCATGGTGCCGGGGGTTCACCTGGGAAAAACCAGTTCGGTTTTTCAGGCGGCCGGCGGCATCCGGGGGTTTCACAAGCTGCCTGCCAACAAGATCGTGCTCTTGATTGACGGAACCCCCTGGGCATATGAAATCTATGATATCCTGGTGCTGGATCAGGTGCCCGTTTCGTTGGAAGAGATTGAAAAAATTGAAATTCTGAGAGGCCCCGGCTCTTCGCTGTATGGGGCCAATGCCATGTTCGGGGTGATCAATGTCATTACCAAAAAACCCGAGGCCACCCAGGGCACATTATTTTCAATCATCGCAGGAGAGCAGGAAACGTTCGTCAGCACCCTGATGCACGGCGGGTCGGTGGACGACCGGCTGTTTTACCGATTCGCCCTGGGCTGGGACCAGGCGGAAAATGAGGATTATATTGCCTGGTCCAGTGATCCGGATAAAAAATACTGGAAAATCAATACCACTGCGGATTACCGGGTCAGCGACAATTCCGGGATTTCATTTTTTGCCGGCTATCTGAATCCGGAAAATCAGGATGTGATTCTGGAAAGTACCGGTCCCATTGACTGGTCCGGGGCCGATACGTTTAAAACGGTTCTGTCCTGGCAGTCGAAAAACCCCAACCTTACGGTAAAAGCCCATTTTAAGGAAACGGACTGGAGTGACGGAAGCTCTTTGGGAGAAGATGTGTTAAACTTTCAGATGGGCACCCGGGGCCTTGAGATTCAGCACAAATGGCTGCCTTTTGCCAACGATACTCTGGTATGGGGTGCCAACTTTAATCAGAAATATGCCGAAGGGCCTTCCCTCGGCGGAAAACAGACTCATGAACTGCCGGGCGTATTTCTGGACAACACCTATGATGTCACCGATCAAATCAGCCTGAACGCGGGGCTGCGATGCGACCGCCATCCCAATACCGATTATACGGTGTCCCACCGGTTAAGCCTGATGCTTTCCCCCTACAGCAAGCATAACTTCCGACTGACCTGGGGCACGTCTTACCGGAACCCGGATTTTGTGGAAAATTATTACAGCCGGATATCCCCTTACGGCGAAGGAAGGTATCTGCATGTGTTCGGCCAGGAGGACAATGATCCGGAAAAGGCGGAAACCTATGAGCTGGGGTATTACGGCCAGGTTGCGGAAAAATGTGTCATCAGCGTTAATCTGTTTTATTCCTATCTGGATGATTTTATTTATTTTATTCAGCAGGGTGATCCGTATTTCGACCCGGCGCGAAACGGCATCGTCATTCCCTATCCCTTTACCAACATCGGGGATGCCGAACAATACGGCGCGGAAGTGGAACTCAACTGCCAGATGACCCGGTGGCTCAACGGCATTATCAATTATACTTACAGCGATCAGGAAGCAAAAGATCCACGGACCCGATCTTTGGTGGTCATGACCCCCCGGAATATGGTCAACGGCCAGCTTCGGGCCATATTCGACAACGGAATATCCGTCAATGTGTCCGCCCATTACAAGGATGTGACCGAATGGCGCCAGTATTTGTGGCCAGGCCCTGAAGGCAATACAATAGCCGGCGGTCGGGCCGACAGTCATATCTATGCCAATCTGAATCTGGGATATGCGTTCGATTTTTCCGGCAAACCGGCCCGGGTCGGCATTGCCGCATTTAATCTGTTCAACACCGCATTTGATGAATATCCCCTCAGCACTTCCGATATCGAGAGACGGGTGACGGGCAGTTTCTTAATTCAGTTTTAAATCAGGGTACTTATAATGGATTTATCAGGATATCGTATTACCATATCAAATGTTAAGGATTGTCCGTGTTTTCAGGCGCAGGATCAGTTTGACTGTTCCGGCAATGCGGTAGTGGTTTCCGCGGATACGCATTTTTGCATGGATTTTGCCGAAAGTCTGATTTTCGGGCTCAGCAATATATCCAAAAGCAAGGCCATGGCCATGGAATTTAAATGTGCCAGCGGCGGGTCCGGATGCAAGGGACAGGTGGCCTACCGGATTGAAAAAGTTGAAGAACAGATAAACCATTTTGAAGATGAAACATCGGATCAGAATGTGGATGCCGTCACCCGGTTATTGCTGAGCCTTCCCATGTTTAAATCTTTTGATCAGCGCAGCATCGATCGCCTGCTTTCCTATTTTCAGTTTGAGCACATCTATGATCTGGGGTTCAAATCCTATCGCAAGGGAGATATTATTCTTCAAAAAGGAGTGCCGGGGTCTCATCTGTATATTATTGTGGCGGGCCGGGTGGAGGTGATTGATGAAGATGACAACACGATTACCTATCTGTCCAGCGGTGAAGTGTTCGGCGAAATGAGCCTGATCAGCGGGAACCCCGTCAGCGCATCGGTTCGCGTCGATATTCCTACCACGGTATTTCGTCTGGACAGCAAGGATTTTAACCGGGTGCTGCCCAAATTTCCCGAACTGCATACGTATTTTGCGCGCCTGCTGACCCAGCGGCTGACCCGGAGCAATCGGGAGCGAACCCAGGATTTGTCATCCGGGATGTCCGGTAAATTGTCTGAAATGCCGCCGGATGAATTGCTTCAGACACTGAATATAACCCAGAAAAACGGGGTTCTGTCGTTCAATCTGGCAGACGGCCCGGCAAAAATATTTTTCAAGGACGGTGAGATGATTTATTCGGAATACGGGAAGTTAACGGGAATTCCGGCCGTGGCAAAAATTATTCAAAATCAGACCGGTAAGTTCAGCTTTACCCCGAAACTGCCGCCGGAAGCATCAGAAATGAAGCCTCTGGGCAATTTCATGGGCATTTTAATGAATGCGTTAAGAGAAATGGATGAAAGTATGTCCGATGATTAATAAAGGAAGGGTCCAGAGGAAGCTATGCCAGAAAAAGTTATAAAAGATATACGATCCATCAACACCCGTACCCAAATTTGCGCCATCATCGGAAATCCCGTGGCACACAGTCTGTCACCGGCCATTCACAATGCCGCTTTTGCGGAACTGGACCTGGATTTCGTGTATGTGGCGTTTCGGGTGGAAGATGTCGCCAGCGCCCTTGCCGGAATGCGGGCAATGGAAAATTTTCGCGGCATGAGTGTCACCATCCCCCACAAAGTGGAAGTTATAAAGCATGTGGATGTTGTCGAAGACGTGGACCGCCATATCGGGTCTGTTAATACGGTTATTAATGATAGCGGCAGACTTTCCGGGCTGGGCACGGATGGTCCGGGGGCGTTAAAGGCGCTGACGGATGCAGGGGTTGAGATTAACGGGAAAACCGTATTGATGCTGGGGGCAGGAGGGGCTGCCCGGGCCATTGCGTTTAGCCTGGCAAAAAGTGCCGATCCGCGAAAGATTAAAATTTTAGATATTGATGCCGCGATGCTGGCGCAACTGGCCGCTGATCTGGCGGGGGGCACGGATACGGTGATTGCGTCGGATACAATGACGGAGAAAACGCTTGCCCGCGCCATGGCTTCTGCTGACATTATCATTCACTGCACCCCGGTGGGCATGCATCCCAAAGAAGGAATCTCCATTGTGCCGCCGGCCCTGTTCCGTCCGGGGCAGGTGGTTTTTGATATTGTGTATACCCCCCTTGAAACAAAACTGCTGGCAGATGCGAAATCCAAAGGCCTTCAGGTGATTTCCGGGGTGGACATGTTTGTCAATCAGGCGGTGCTCCAGTTTGAGCGGTTTACCGGATCGGAAGCCCCTGTGGAAGTGATGCGAAAGGTCGTTTTGGAGCATTTAAAAGCATGAACATCGTGCTGATCGGATACCGGGGAACCGGAAAAAGCGCGGTGGGGGCGATGCTCGCCGATCGCCTGAAAATGGACTGTATCAGCATGGATGCCCAAATTGTTCACCGGGCCGGGATGCCGATTCCCGAAATCGTTGAAAAATTCGGCTGGCCGCGATTCCGGGATCTTGAAACCGAGGTGGCCAGGGAGTTGTCCGAAAAAGATCATCTCGTCATCGACACCGGCGGCGGGGTCATCGAACGGGGGGAAAATATCACCGCGCTGCGTCGCAATGGCAGCCTATTCTGGTTAAAGGCATCTGTGGATGTCATCATATCAAGAATAGAAACCGACACCCAGCGGCCGTCACTGGTTGAGGGCAAAACATTTACCGAAGAAGTGGCCGAAGTCCTTGCCCGGCGGAGTGCAAAATACAAAAATGCCGCGGATTATGAAATTGACACGGATCAGCTGACGCCGGAACAGGTGGCGGAGCGGATTATTGATATCCGGAAAAACCAAATTTTAAATACATAAGGGAATCACCATGAATCAATTATCCGGATCACTCCGATGGCTCAAATTGCTGATCATTTTTATCACGGTTTTTCTGACCGGGTGCACCGGCATCAGGCACAGCCTTTACGAAAAGGCTATGCATCATGAACGAAAAAAAGCCGGGCTGGTCTTAAAAACGATTGAAACGGACGGAAAAATCATCAGTCTGCTGGAAAGTGAGACCCGTGAAAATAAGCCCACCATCGTTCTGATTCACGGATTTGCAGCAAACAAGGAAAACTGGGTCCGGTTTGCTGCTTATTTAAAGGATTCTTTTCATGTGGTGGCCATGGATCTGCCGGGTCACGGAGACAGTGAGAAGGACTTCAACCTGACATATGATTACAAAGATCAGGTGAGATATGTAAATGAAGTGCTGACCTATCTGAAAATTGATAAGTTTCATCTGGCCGGCAATTCCATGGGCGGCGCGATTTCCGCACTCTATGCGGTGTCTTATCCCGAACAGGTGGAATCTTTGTTTTTAATCGATCCTGCCGGTATTCACCGTTATGACTGCGAGCTCACACGGCGTCTGGCCAACGGTGAGAACACGCTGATTGTCGCCTGCAAGGACGATTTTTATGAACTGATGGATTTTGCGCTGGAAAAAAAGCCGTATATTCCCTGGCCGATCACCAGCGTGATGGCGGAAAAAGCAGTGGCCAATGCGGCCATCAATCGAAAAATATTTGCGGATTTTAACGGCGGCCAGGACGCTTCGTTTGACGATGAGATTCAAAAAATTACAGCACCGACCCTTATTCTGTGGGGGGCCGAGGATCGCGTCATTGCCGTCGGCAATGCGGCGATTTTTGACGAACTGATCCCGGATTCTCAAAAAATGATTTTAGAAGGCGTAGGCCATGCCCCGATGATTGAGGTGCCTGAAGAGTCAGCCAAAATTTATCTGGATTTTATCCATTCTCTCCGGGAAACCGCCCGGAAAAAAGGACCGGATCAGAATGGTATCTTCAGAATGCGGGCATCGGATGATGAAAAATGAATTTAACCGGTAACATCCGCCAGCAACATCGCCCGGAAAAATCTTCCCGTATGGGATGGCTGAAACTGACGTTCATCATTGGTGCGGCCGCAATTATCGCAACAGTGGCATCCGTCTGGGTGACCCGGCAGTATTTGTTTCCGGATGCATTTTCGCCGGTGACCCTGACGGCAAAGGAAGAACAGGTGCTGAATGCTAAAATTGACCGCATGGAACATTTTGTAAATTCCCGACAGCCGTCGGCCCTGCCGGAAAAAGATCCCGCCGCACCCGAACGGTATACTGAAGACCCGGCCATGCGGACCATTGTCTTAAGTGAAAAAGAACTGAATGCCCTGATTGCAAAAGATACGGAACTGGCGGAAAAACTGGTTATCGATTTGTCCGACGGCATGGCCAGCGCCAAGCTGCTTTTGCCGCTGGATGCGGATTTTCCGATTCTGGGCGGAAAAATCCTTAAGGTTGCCGCGGGTCTTGGTATTGATTATTCAGACGGCAAGCCGGTTGTTATACTAAAAGGCGTCAGTCTATGGGGGGTTCCCGTTCCCAATGCCTGGCTGGGCAATATGAAGAATGTGGATCTGGTAAAAGAGTTTGGCGCGGAAAAAGGGTTTTGGAAATCGTTTGCCGAAGGAATTGATAAAATTGAAATCAGGGAAGAAAGCCTTCAGATCCGGCTTCGGGAATAAACAGGGTTTTTCTCTTATCCGGTCCGCTTGTTGAACCGGGAAATTGCAAGTGGATTACCGGAAAAAAATAATTTCGCGCAGCGGCAGAGTCTCTGTTGTCAGGGAACGCTTCGCGCACCCTGACCTACGGCAAGAATGTCTTTTCCGTAGGTCAGGGTGTCCTGTCTGTTTGGGACTCCCTGACGTAATTGTCTGTGAGAAAGTCCGGAAAACGCCGTTGATGCCAATCGAAAAAAGACGATTCGGCTGCCGGGTAAAATTCAAAAAATAAGCCCCTTTGCGATAAAGGGGCTTTAAACGTTCATTGATTGACGAAAGGAGGTTTATTTTCCATAATATTCGCAGGCTTCTTTAAAAGCAACGCGCAGCAGCGGAAAAGATGCGATAAACGCGGGAATAGCAACGATAAACCCGAAAATCGGCAGCACTGTAAATCCCAGGCCGAGAAATACAATGCCCACCACCACCAGTAAAAAACCTGCTACGGCTGCCGTGGTTTTTTCACCAAAACATGTCAATGCGTTCATGTGCCACCTCCTTTGTTCAAATGCCGAAAAATCTTTAAGTGCGTGAAACATCATTTTTAAGTATTACTTCTGAAAGAGAAAATAATACCGGACAAATATTTGTCAAACCGCGCCGCTTTTCGTTCCCTGCCCTTGCCAGCGAAAACCGTACACACCGGATAATATCCGGCGGTTCGGCAAGCGGGCGGTGACGGCGTAGAAAAAATATTTTTGTTATGATTCCAAATGGTTATTTTCTATTGAATCCAAATAAGGAAAAAGGGCAATATCTAAAATCCGGGAACAGCATCGGGTTTCCTGAAAATTATACAGTAATTTTAAATCATTATAAATTTAAAATTCTGGCAATCAGAGATGATCGATATTTTTTAGGTGTTCGCATAGTCTTCTTTTTTTTAAACAGCGGGTGGTGTGCTACTGAAAAGATTAGTAATAGATAAAGTGTGGCATAAAATTGGTTTGATTCATTGTATAGTTATATTAAAAAGTTAACCAAAATCGCTTGACTTGTTAACCGACTAATGATTTATTTATAGGAAATCTTGCGTTAAGCAGGTAGTCGTTTTTTTTGAAGTCTTTTCTTGTTTCCGGTAATGACCCGGTAATGAAAAAAGACGCAATCGGTCATGATCTTACTGGCGGAATCAGTTTTCAGATACAGTTGCTGACGGGTTTAGACTAAAAGGCATCCCGGCAAATGAAAATTAATTGCCCGATTTTTAACATAATATCAATGAACCGGATGAGTGATTTGAAATCCGTAACCGGGAACTCTTCCTGATGCAGGTGTCTAAAAATTATCCGGATGTATTGATCAATGTATTTGAAGCGAATCAGTATGAGAATATTGTTGATTCCAATTTTTTAAATGCCTACATTCCTGAAAATTTTCCCATTCCCCGAATTAACGACCCCCGCAAATCTGACGATTCAAACGGCGGCGAGCGACGGCATCCCTCGTATGTTAAATCCTCTGAGATAAATCAGATTTTTAATTATATCGGTTTTATCAAGCGTATCCACCACAAAGGGTATGCTCAATATCTGCCCATGCTGTTTCAGGAACTGAAGCGGTTTATCCGGGTAATTGAAGAAATTATTTACACTCCCTCGATTTCCATTTCAGAAGATATTTATATTGAACTCGACGCCGGCTTGCAGAACTTTTTTGACGCCTACCATTTGCGGACCTGTGACCGGGACAGCTGGGTGGAAGAAATCTGGAAACATCAGAAGCTTTTTCTCGAACAAATTGATATGTTGCTAAAAACATTGAAAATAAATGGCCAGGTCTTTGATTTGAAAACAGATCCCCTGCATGAGGCCATTGTTGAATTTTGTAAAAAATATTTCCATGATGTCAGAAGAGATCCGCCGGGCGATACGGATATCAATTTTGTGGCCAATTGCTGTTCCAAGGCGGCCATTGACAAGAAGCCCAAAACCATCTGGTCCGGCGACAAGCACATTACCCGAATTGTAAAGGCATTGTACCGCCACTCCAATCTTACCAAAGAGTTTCCCCAGATTTATCTTCGCGCCAATTATCAGCCGTTTTATTTTAAACAGATCTTTCCCGTTTAAACAAAACCTGCGAAGCTTTCCCAAAACCGTTTTGTTTTATAACGCCGCCGTAAAATCCGAATGCTTTTATTTTTGATATTTTAAAAATAGGGTGTTAAGAAGTCAGTTGGACGTATGACGATTAAACCGACAACAAAAAAAGGGTTATCCATGGAAAAGGAGCTTTTGTTTATTACGGTGATTGGCGAGGACAAAAAGGGCATTGTCGCCAGAATTTCAAATTTTTTATATGAAAAAGATATCAATATTGAAGACATCAACCAGCGGATCATGGGCGACGGTTATTTTGTGATGACCATGCTGGTGGATATTAAAAACGCCGCAATTCCCATGGAAACAATCACCCGGGGAGTGGAACAGATCGGCAAAGACCTTGCCCTCAGGGTTCAGCTTCAGCATGAAAATATTTTTAAAATGATGCATAGAGTATAGAAATGACAATAACCGTAGAAGAAGTGTATGAAACCGCCAGCATGATTCTGTATCAGAATCTGGATATCAGAACCACCACCCTGGGAATTAACCTCAAAGACTGCATTGATTCGGACTTTAACGCATTTAAGAATAAGGTCTATGATAAGGTTTTTTCCAATGCCGTGAAACTGGTGGAACAGGCCCGAATTCTGGAAATGAAATACGGGATTCCCATTGCCAACAAACGGGTTTCCATCACACCGGTCAGTCTGATCATGGAAACGCACTGCACGGCCATAAAATTTATTGAAATGGCCCAAACCCTGGATCGGGCAGCAGCAGACGCCGGGATTGATTTTATCGGCGGATTCGGCGCAATGGTGCAAAAAGGCCTGACAAAATCCGATAAGATGCTGATCGATGTATTGCCCGACGTGCTTTCCCAAACCGACCGGGTGTGTTCGTTCTTAAATGTCGGCTCCAATGTCGCAGGGTTAAATCTGGACGCGGTAAATCTTTTGGGCGGCATGCTCAAGGAAACGGCCGAAAAAAGTAAAAACGCCATCGGGTGCGCCAAATTCGTTGTTTTTGTCAACGCACCGGAAGACAACCCGTTTATGGCCGGGGCATTCCACGGCGTGGGGGAAGGCGATATTACGTTAAATATCGGCATCAGCGGACCGGGGGTGGTCAAGTCGGTGGTGGCCGAAAACCGGGAATGCGACCTGACCCGGCTGTCGGAAGTGATCAAGCGAACGGTCTTTAAAATTACCCGGGCCGGCGAACTGGTGGGCCGGGAACTGGCGGCGGCATTAAATATCAGTTTCGGTATTGTGGATATTTCCCTGGCATCGACAACGGCTGCCGGCGATTCTGTGGCCAATGTTATCGAGGCCTTTGGCATCGAAAAGATCGGGGCCCACGGATCCACCCTGGCTGTTGCGCTGTTGATGGATGCGGTGAAAAAAGGCGGGGCCATGGCCAGCGGAAACGTCGGCGGTCTGAGCGGTACCTTTATCCCGGTGAGTGAGGATGAAGGAATGATTGATGCGGTGCAGAAAGGGGCCCTGGGACTGGACAAACTCGAAGCCCTGACCGCGGTCTGCTCCGTGGGACTGGATATGTTTGCCATCCCCGGCGATGTACCGGCGGAAACCATTAATGCGATTATTGCCGATGAGCTTGCCATCGGCATTATTAATAATAAGACCACGGCAGTGCGGGTTATTCCGGTGCCCGGACAAAAGGCGGGCGGTTCGGTGATATTCGGCGGACTTTTGGGCACCGCCCCGGTGATGGCGGTGAATCCGTTTTCATCAAAGGATTTTTTAAAACGGGGCGGCCGCCTGCCGGCGCCGGTTACCAGTATGCGGAATTAGTTTCTGCGCTAAAGGCTCAAGATCCTGAAATCATTTAACTGATTTACAACGTAAAAGAATTCGGTTTTCCCATGGATGTAATTAAGATTCAGTATATCTTCAGGTTCAACGAAACCAAGGACGAGACGGTTGATTTACGGTTAGATGCAAATCGTCTTGAAATTCTGGATAAACCCAAAGGGGCGCTGCCGGAATGGGTGCGGCTGCATTTTAACCAGTGCCCCCATTGTCCCCTGGACAGTGCCACCCACCCGAATTGCCCGGTGGCGGAGTGTCTGGCCGATGTGGTGACAAGGTTTGACAAGATTTTATCTTATGAGGAAGCAGATCTGGAAGTTATTACTTCCGAGCGCCGGGTTATTTTGCATACCACTGCCCAGCGGGCAATCGGTTCGTTGCTCGGGGTGATCATGCCGGCCAGCGGTTGCCCCCATACCGCGTTTTTCCGGCCAATGGTCCGTTTTCATCTGCCCCTGGCCACCCGGCAGGAAACCATCTTCCGGGCAACCGGAATGTATCTTCTGGCCCAGTATCATCTCAGAAAACAAGGTCGCAAAGCAGACTTTGAACTGACCGGACTGGCCCAAATTTACCAAAACCTGAATGTGTTGAATATTCAAATTGCGGAACGCCTGCGAAGCTTCACCCGGACGGATTCATCCATCAATGCCGTTATCCTGCTGGATGTTTTTACCCAGACGGTGCCGATTGTTATTGAAGACCATCTGGAAGAAATCCGGTATTTGTTCGAGCCCTACCTGTCTGATTTTTATCAAGATATTATTCATAATGCTGTCCGGAATACGGATCCTGACTGAAACCCTCCGCCAAAATGACAGATTGATCGGGCGATAGCTTGAAACCCCACAAAAACATCACCGCAAAGCGGCTGGCGCTTGATTTGTACCAGTTTTTCCGGGCCCAGTCGTTTATGGTCCGGCTGCTGGGCAGACAATTTCACCGAAGCCGGAAATCTATTGAAATCGATATTACGTATAAGTGTAATTTAAAATGCGTGAACTGCAACCGGTCCTGCACCCAATGGCCCAGCAGCGCGGAACTCCCGGTTGAAAAAGTGGAAGCATTTGTCCGTCAATCCATTGAAAAGAATATGAAATGGGAGCGGATACGGATTCTGGGCGGCGAGCCCACGCTTCACAGCCGCCTTTTCGACATCCTCGAACTGCTGACAGACTACCGGGCGTATCATAACCCGGAGGTGCGTCTGGTTTTATGCACCAATTTATATGGCAACAAGGTAAAAACCATTTTAAACCGACTCCCCCCGGAAATCACCATCAAAAGTACGGTCAAAACATCTGCGGTCAATCTGTTCCGGCCGTTTAACGTGGCACCGGTGGATACGGCCTATAACCGGTTTTCCGATTATGCCTGCGGATGCCGCATCATAGAAGACTGCGGGTTGGGACTGACACCATCCGGATATTACGTTTGTGCGGTGGCCGGCGGCATTGACCGGATATTCGGATTCGGCGCGGGTAGAAATACACTTCCGGCGGACGATGATGAAATGATTGATCAGATGAAGCGGTTTTGCCGGTTATGCGGCCATTTCGGTTTTGCCCTGCCTGTAAAATCGGAAAGAATATCGCCCGCCTGGCAGCGTGCATATCAAAAGCGGCGCAATCCGGACGGGTTGGCTTTTTAACCAATGATACTTATCGATTTATATTGTCAGGATTGACATTCCGGTAACGGCGATTAACTTAATTTAAAAGCATTGGTAATTTTGTCAGCTGATTGCCCCATTTTACAACGGAGGTGTCGCCATGAATAAAAAATTATCCCGGATATTGAAAAATATCAGTGAAGAATACAAAGATAAGATATCAGACCGGCCAGGAACGCGGGATTATGCGGAAGTCGATCTTGGAAAACGGGCCGAGCAACTCGGCTTTTCTGATTTAAAAGACCGATATCATGACGTGCGTGCAGTGGTTCCGTTGAAACAGGAAATCCCCGGCATGCGGGTGCGGATTGACGGCAGAACGTTTGTCAATTACGCATTGTATGATTCCGGCATTGCTGTACCGGGGTATGTGGCAAAAGAAGCCGGTTTGCCGTATAAACCCTATGTGGCCAATGACAGCATGATTTTAAATTTTTAAGTCAGGGATTTCCAGAAAATAAATAAAAGCAAAGTTGCAGGCGTTTTTCACACCACCTGATATATTGACAAGCGGCAGAGCCCCAAAAGGGCGCTGCCTTTTTTTACTTCAGGGGTGTTTTCCGGCTCCGGCTCCAGTTTTCATAATATTCCCAACTGGCGATTTTATTAAGATCTTTGATTTCATTATCCTTGGCCAGAAGTGTTGCTCGGGTAACATCGCCCGTGGACAGCATGCCGATATACTTATTTTTCTTTTTGATCAGTATGTGCCGGATGTAGAGGCCTAAAAATTTTTCCTGCAGTTTGATAATGGGCGTGTCATGGGCGGTAAATATCAGGTCTGTTGTCATATAATCGGTGATCCGGGCGGTTTTCGGGTCGAATCCGGGTTCTATTATGTTTCGCAAAAGATCCCGCTCCGTCCAGATGCCTTTAATGTCGCTCCCGTCACCGATCAGCATGGCGCCGATTTTATTTTTTACCATCATCGCGATGGCTTCAAAAATGGTGGCCTCTTCTGAAATGGTTACCATATCGGGTGCTTTTTTTTCGTTTAATATGTCTTCGGCGGTATTCATTTTCATAAACCTCCTGTATGGTGACCGGAAAAATGATTTTTCAAATTTTGAAATGATCAACTTAGGTGATTGTATTAGATGATCTCCTATGGTTCAACATAAAATGATTCAAAAGCCCCTCAATGCATTCGTCTTTGTATTAGCTTTTGAAAATATCATCATATCATGATACTGAAGGTACCGGTGAATATAGAAAAATTCGGGATAAAATGGTAAAAATTTATTCCGAATTTAAAACCTGGTCCTGTGAGCCAGGTCAGAGGCCTCAGGCGATGCCGGAAAAATTGTACATAGAGTGCAAAGTGCCTAAAGTTTAAAGTGAGCTAACGTTGCGGTAAATGCCTGTGGCATTATCGTTTTTAAATAAAAAAGGTCGCGCGATTAGCGCAGTCCAAAACTTTAGTCACTTTAGCGCACTTTAGTCACTTTTAACTATTATCGACTTGAGGTACAAATCCCTTATAGGGGCAATCCAAAGTCGGGTCCTATGGGCCAGGATTTTTACTTATCACAGGCTTGGGCAGGGAAAAATGACAAAAAATAAAAACAGCGGCATTGTCTATTCCACGGAATTTGGTAAAATGTGTCCCGCCTGCGGTTGCCCGGTGAACCAATGTACCTGCCGAAAGAAAACCCGTGCCGTTGTCAATGACGGCATTGTTCGTGTCAGCCGGGAAACCAAGGGGCGCAAGGGCAAAGGCGTCACAGTGATTTCCGGGGTTCCCCTGGATGCTGAGGAAATAAAAGACCTGGGCAAAACGCTGAAAAAAAAGTGCGGCACCGGCGGTACGGTCAAAGACGGTATTATTGAAATACAAGGGGATCACAGGGATTTTCTGATCCCGGAGCTGGAGAAAAACGGCTGGACCGTTAAGCGATCCGGCAATTAGAATTAAAAATATTCATAATTATTAGAAAGGATTATATCAGCAATGGATCTTGTGATGACAAAAATTGATGCGGTGGATATTCAGGATGCGTGGTTTCAATGTATTGCCGCGATTTTAGATGTCGGGTTTAAATATGAAATTGAACACGGGTCCTATGTGGGACAGACCCGGCTGGAATTTGATCATATTGTCGTGCATATCAAACGGCCGTATTCCGCACCCTATGATACCATGCTGCCCCAGATACCGGTACATCTGAACATCCCCAACCCGGTGGCCAACGGGTATGTGGAACAGTATCTGCCGTATCTGATGACCGATCATATTGAACCCACCGAGCAATACACCTACGGATCCCGGATTTATCCGCAGATTCCCTACTGGATCGACGTGCTTAAAAAAACACCCCGCACGAACCAGGCGGTGCTCCAGGTGGCGCGGCATGATGACTACAAACTCGAAGACCCGCCGTGTTTGCGGCATATTGATATGCGGGTCAAAGACAATACCCTGATCTTTTATCCGTATTTCCGGTCCTGGGACCTGTGGGGCGGATTTCCCGCCAATCTTGCCGGCATCGCCGTGCTCCAGAAGACCATGGCCGATGAAATCGGCGTTGACTCCGGTCCCATCGTAGCCAGCAGCAAAGGCCTTCATATCTATGGGTATGTGGAAGAACTGGCCAAGCTCAGGGCCGGGAAATAATTCAAACCTAAGTTGAGCGATTGTCGAGGTTGCCGCAGATGCAAGGAAAAACAACCCACAGCTCCACCCCGGCAGCGGTTGTCATCGAACCCCGTCGGCCGGAATTTGATTTTTCAAATGTTGGCAAATACTGGCTGCAGGACCCCTTTACCTCGCATTTTATGAATGCGCTGTCCATTGTGGTGCCCCATTCGGAACGCACGGTGATCGATATTGTCCGAAAATACGCGGATCAAATCTCTGACCCGAAGCTGGCAAAGGACATGGATGCCCTGATCCGGCAGGAAGGCCGGCACACGCTCATGCATTTGCGATGCAATGAGATGCTGAAAAAATGCGGGTATCCGGCCATCCGGCTGTTTGAAAAATTCCAGAAATTTTTTGTCGGCCGTTTGCGCAAAATTTCCCCGCCGGCCTGGGAGCTGGCCATGCCGGCGGCGTTTGAACATTTTACGTCCGCCATCAGCCGGGATTTTATTTTAAACAAAACATTCTGGACCGGCGGCCCGGGCGACGCCGCATCCAATTCCGCTGTTGCGTTCACCGACTGGCACGCCCTGGAAGAACTGGAACACCAGGCCGTCTGTTTTGATGTGTTTGCCGCGCTGGAAAAGCGGACCTGGCTGCTCACCCCGGCCCTGCTGTTCCTCTGGATGCCGGCCACCCTGATCTCCGTCTACGGCATGCAGCTTTATTTTCTTCTGCAAGACGGTATTTTGCTCAAACGCAAAAACTGGGGACCGTACGTAAAGTTTCTCCTGCAATCATTGCCCATCCTCACCAGGGGTGCGTTTAAATATGTGAAAAAAGATTTTCAGCCCTGGAATGAAAAAGACGTTGAAGTTTACCATCTGCACAAACAGCGCATTTCACCCATCACTTCCTGAAAGTTTCGGTTTCGGAAAAGGAATTTTTAAATGACAGGAAACAGTATCGAACATATCGGTTTTGTGGTCAAAGACAGCAAGGCCATGGCCCGCTGGTATCAAACCGCCCTGGGATTTACCGTTTTAAAATCAGCTGATACGGAAAACGGTCACGTGGCGTTTATTCAGTGCAGTCAAACCGGGCTGGTATTTGAACTGATCACCGACCGCACCCTGGCGCCCATAGAAGACGTCCTCTCTCACCCGTTGCAGCTTCATGTGGCGTTTAAAACTATCGACATCGAGACGGATAAAAAGCAGCTTCTGGAAATGGGCGCAGAATTTGTCACCGATTGCGCAACCGCTGATCCGGATGCAAAAGTCCTGATTGTCAAAGACCCCTGGGGCAATTTTATCCAGCTGGCCCAGCGCAAAGAAAATTTTTACGAGTAGCGATGCCTCACCGAAAAATGCTCAATAAGCGAGACTGTTTTTTCTGATGATCGCCAAAGAAACCCAAACACTGATGTTCCAGGCCTGGATAAGATTAATCCGGGCCTATGTGGTGTCATTTGTAATAAGCCTGGCTGCCGGCTATATTTTAATCGAATGGATATCCCTGGATCCGCAAAAAGTTTTTGAAATCACCACCAAACGCCTGGCGGCGGCCGGAGCCCTCTTTGAAAAAGGCATGGCCCTCGGCATTGATCCGGCCCTCCTCCTGTTTGTCTGGAATTCTTTGGGGGCGCTGGCCACCATTTCCTTTATTTATACCGCATCGCTGATCAATCCGGGGCATATCACGCAATTTCCGCGCCGGCTGAGAAAAGCGCTGGTGGGAACCGCGCGCATGAAGGCGTTGCGGTTTCTGCCCGGATGTTCCAAAATAGCGGCAGAACCGGTCCGGCGGGTGTACGTCTGGCTGATGGTCCCCCTGCTCGGCATTATTTTGCTCGGTGTTGAATGCGGGTTTATTGTCGCGTCAGCCACCCACCTGTTCGGCTCTTACCGGATGGGTATCATGTCCCTGGTACCCCACGGTATTATCGAAATTCCGGCCTTTTCCCTTGCCGGGGCCGTAACGCTTTCCGGCCATCTGCTGGTCAAAAGATCGGCCGGTGCCGGCGATATTGATTTAAAATCAATGTTTCAAAACATCGCAGCACACAGACAGGCGATGCCCATCCGGACGGTTGCGCTGTTCGTTATTCTATGCCTGCTGGTCGCAGGGCTCATCGAGGCGCATGTCACCGGAAAGGTGATGGCGTTTATGTTTAACTCATAAAGACAAGGCAACCCTATGAAAGCCCCGATTTACCTGGATTACAACGGCACCACTCCCCATGACCCGGAAGTGATTGCGGCCATGCGGCCGTTTTTTGAAACCGGGTTCGGCAATCCGTCTTCTTCACACTGGTACGGCATTGCCCCGCGCCGGGCGGTTGAAACGGCACGGGCCGGTGTGGCTTCTGCCTTACATTGCGATCCGTCTGAAATCCTGTTTACCAGCGGCGGCACCGAATCCAACAACCATGCCATTAAAAGCGTGGCCCGCCTGAAAAAAGCACAGGGAAACCACATCATTACATCAGAAATCGAGCACCCGGCCGTGCTGGACGTCTGCCGGTTTTTGGAAACCGACGGGTATCGCGTAACCTATCTGCCGGTGGACGAAACCGGCATTGTCCGGGTTGCGGATGTTGCGGCCGCCCTCTGTCCGGAAACCATTTTGATATCCATTATGCACGCCAACAACGAAACCGGAAGCATTCAGCCCGTCGCGGAAATCGGGGCCCTGGCAATGGCAAAATCAAACGGCATTATCATGCACACGGATGCGGCCCAGTCTGTGGGAAAAATCCCCACGGATGTGCGGGATTTAAATGTCCACCTGCTGACGGTGGCCGGGCACAAGGTGTATGCGCCCAAAGGCATCGGCGCATTGTATATTAAAAAGCCGTTGAAACTGGAACCTTTCTGCCACGGTGCGGGCCAGGAGAGCGGCCGGCGGGCGGGCACGGAAAATGTCCTTGAAATTGTCGGTCTGGGCAAGGCCTGTGAAATCGCGGGCCGGGATCTTGCAAAAAATATGACTCACATGGAATTTCTCAGAAACCGGCTGCATGACAAACTCGCGGCAGAAATTGAACCGGTGCGGTTAAACGGGCACCCCACCCGCCGGTTGCCCAATACCGTCAATCTTTCGTTTTACGGGCGTGAAGCCAACCGGATTTTGGAAGAAATCGGTCTGGACGTTGCGGCTTCCGCGGGGGCGGCCTGTCATTCGGATACGGTGGAAATCTCTCACGTGCTCACGGCCATGAAAGTTCCAAACGACTGGGCCAGGGGCACGATTCGGTTCAGCGTGGGGAAAATGACCACAACAGCGGAAATTGACCGGGCGGCTGAAGTGGTGGCCGCGGCCGTCAATCAATCGGGTGGCCGACAGCTAAAGTCCCTGCCGCCGCTCAGGACTTAATTACGGGCATGTATGCGGCGTATGGAGTGTTCTGCCGGAGACATTTCGGTTTCTTCCGCCGGTTCTATTCTGACCGGTTCCGCGTCCGCGGGCATTTTGGGGGTGATGCGGCCTGACGCACTTAAAAAAGAATCCACCACCATTTCATCGAATAATTTTCCTTTCTGGCTTTTTACTTCGTCTAACGCCGATTCAATGGGAAGGGCCGGCCGGTAGGGGCGATGCGAGCTGATGGCCTCGATGACGTCGGCAACAGCCAGGATTCTGGCTTCCAGCAGAATCTCATCACCTTTCAGCCCCCGGGGATATCCGGTACCGTTAATCCGCTCATGGTGCTGGTAAACAATTTCTGCGATGGGCCAGGGAAAGGGGATCTGTTTTAAAATTTTGTAGCCCACCACCGGATGTGTTTTGATCAGCTCCCACTCGGCTGTAAACAATTTGCCCGGGCGGTTTAAAAGAGATACCGGGGTCCGGATTTTGCCGATATCATGTAAAAGCCCTGAAATCCGGATGGCTTCGACCTGATCGTCGGGCAGCTTCATGTTTCTTGCAATATCCGAAGCATATTGCGCCACCCGGTGCTGGTGACCCGCGGTGTAGGGATCCCGGCTTTCCGCCATGAGCGCCATGCCCCCCACCGTGGCGTTAAACATTTCCTGCAGTTCCGTGGTTTTGTTTTGCACCTGGTCTTCAAGAATAATATTCTGATCGTTTAAGGCCTGCTTCATTTTTTTCAGGCTCATGTGGGTTTGCACACGTGCCTTGACCTCCGCGGATTTAAACGGTTTGGTGATATAATCCACGGCCCCGATTTCAAATCCTTTGGCAATATATTTGGCATCGCTTAAGGCGGTGATAAAAATGACTTCAACATCTTTGTGCAGCGGATCCGCCTTGATTTTTGTGCACACCTCAAAGCCGTCAATCTCGGGCATCATCACATCCAGCAGAACCAGATCGGGTTTATTCCGGTCAAGATAGGCCAGCGCTTTTGCCCCGTTTTTGGCAATACCGAAACGATATTCTCCTTTTAATATATTCAGCAATAAATCGATATTGATGGAATTGTCGTCAACGATTAGAATCAGGGGCTGGTTTTCAGTCATAAAATGATATCTCCCGGGGCCTTAAGTCCATTGGCGGATGTAGCGGGTTAATGCGTCGATTGCTTCTTCGTAGTCATATTCATTGATTTTGTTTTCAACGGATAACATAGAAATACCCGTCTTGTGTTGTCTGAGGTCATCCAGGGCCGTGTGAACGGCAATCGGATCAGCGGTTTTCAGCGAATTTATCAAGTCATAAATCACCGGCACGGCCTGGGCAATTTCTGTTTCAGACGGTATTTCCGGATTATGGGTGCTGTGTTTTATATTGATGTCTGCCTTAATTAACGCCAGCAGACGGGTAAAGTGTTTTTCAAAATCGCTGATCAAGCAATTGATTTCAGTTTTGTCTTTGTCAGCGGGATCTGATTTCAGCTGGCTGCAGAACTGTTCAATTTTTGCGGCCAGAATCATTACCCGATCAGCGCCGATATTGCCGCTGCTGCCTTTCAGGCTGTGTGCCAGAGACTGAAGATGGTGCCATTGATTCTGGTTAACAGCGGTTCGTATACGATCGATGGTATGAATATTGTTGTTGAAAAATCGCAACAGAATTTTTTTATAAACATCCATATCCAGATTTAAATTTTTTGCCGCCTCAGGGATATTTAATTCCGGCCGGGGGATTTCGCTGGTATCGTTTTCAGCAGGTGCCGGGGACGCGATGGTTAAGTAATTGGTGTTTAAATTCATCTCGGATAATCTCGATTCAAGCTCGGGCCGCACATGCCGGACCAGGGCGGTGAACAATTTTTCCTGGCGGACCGGTTTGGCCACAAAGCCATTCATTCCGGCGTTTAAGCATTGCTCTTTATCATTTGTTAAAACAGACGCGGTCATTGCGATGATCGGAAGGGACTGGCGGCCTTTTATCTGCCGTATCTTTCGGGTGGCGTCATAGCCGTTCATGTTCGGCATATGAATGTCCATCAGCACGGCGTCAAAGTGTTCTCTTGAGACGGCCTTGACCGCTTCCGCGCCGTCGGCGGCAATTTTTGCAAAGATGCCCACGGATTTTAGAACCTCCACAGCGAGTTCCTGGTTGACCCGGTTGTCTTCAGCCACCAGAATTTTCAGACCGCTTAAAAGTTCCTTGAATATTCGATGCCTGGCGGCAATATCCGATACGGGCACGGTTTTTTGCACGGATTTTTCCTCAAATACATCCATAATTGCATTGAACAGGGCCGACGCTGTGATCGGTTTGGCAATCAGTTCGTTGATCACCGGATTGCCGGTCTCCGGTAATACAAAGTCATTAAACGCATTGGTCATCAATATAATGGGAATGGCCGGGCTTAAATCCTTCCGGATGTTTATGGCGGTTTCCACGCCGTTCATTCCTTTCATTTTCATATCAATGATCGCCAGATCAATAGATTTGTTCTGCCGGCGGTATTCTTTCAGCCGGTTGATGGCCGCGGTTCCGGATTCAATGGCTTCCGGATAAAATCCAAAGCGCTTGATGAGTGAAGAAAGGATGGTCCGGCTTTGGGCGCAGTCATCAACAATGACGACATGCAATCCTTTTAAATTTTCCGGTAAAATTAAGGGGTTTGTCCTCTGGTTCGGCGGCAGTCCCATCACCGTGGTGAAGGTAAATCTCGATCCTTCATTGAATTCGCTTTCCACAAAAATCTGGCCATGCATCAATTCGATGATCTGCTGGCTGATGCATAGTCCCAAACCGGTGCCGCCGAATTTACGGGTTGTTGAGGTATCTCCCTGGGTAAATGCCTGAAAGAGCAGGTCCCGCTGGTCTTTTCGCATGCCGATGCCCGTATCGGATACCGAGCAGGTCAGCAGGATTTCGTGGGAGCTGATCGGTTCGCTGCTGATTTCCACCAGGATCATGCCGTCGTTGTCTGTAAATTTAACGGCATTGCTCAGCAGGTTGGTTAAAACCTGCTGATATTTTAAGGGATCGCCAATGACATCCATGGGGGTATCCGCCCGGATATCCAGCAGCAGTTCAATATTTTTTTCCGCAATGACACTGGAAAAGATCGTAATGGCATTTTGAAGGGTCACATCCAGCCTGAAATGCTGGTTTTCCAGAATCAGGCTGCCGGAATCAATTTTTGAAAAATCAAGAATATCATTGATAATTCCGAGAAGGGCATTTCCGGACGAATGAATGATTTTCAGGTATTGTTCGACTTTTAACGGCACGTTTTCGGAAAGTGCCAGTTCCGCGGCACTGATGACCCCGTTCATCGGGGTCCGGATTTCATGGCTCATGTTGGCCAGAAATTCGCTTTTGGCATTTGCCGCGTCATCGGCCGCCTGGATGGCCTTGCGGAGCTCCGTGTTGGTATCCCGGAGTTCCGCCGTGCGTTCTTCGACGCGTTTTTCCAGTTCTTTGTAAGCATCTTTGAGTTTTTTTTCGCTGTTGCGCAGGGCATTGTATATTCGTTTGCGTTCGTTGATTTCGTTTTGAAGCTTCAGGTTCACCTGCCGGGTTTCTTCTGCCAGATCCCGTGCCTGGGTGGCTGAGGCTTCGGCCCGGGTACGGGATTCGTTCAGTTCCAGGTCCCGTTGTTTAATCTGGTCCATCATGGCATTAAAGGCATCCACCAGCAGGCCGATTTCATCATTGCCTTTTTTTTTCACCCGTGCGGTATAATCCATGTTCACTGCTGTCAGACCGGCGGCATTGGCCAGTTCCAGAATGGGCCTTGAGATATAGCGGTGAAGCTTGGTCAGCATAAAAAAAGCTGTCAGGATGGCGACAAAAAGGACAATGGCGACATATCCCATGTACTTCCAGATCAGGGCATACATTTGCTTTAAATCGGATTGGATGAACACGGTACCGATTTTATCATTTTTCAGCATGACCGGTGCCACCACATGCAAGGAATTTGTATCAAAACCGGTTTTGCCGGATGCCGGCGTCCGGGGCAATTCGTCCGCATCCGCGCCGGCGCGGTAAAAGCTGGCGAAAATGTCACCGGCATCATCAAATATATAGGCGGCAACAATCGACTCTTTTACTTTCAGGGCATCTAAGGTTTCATGGGCAATCCGGGGATCGTCAAAGGCCAGGGAAGCGGTGCTCCGGTCTGCGATAATTTTGGAAAGAATCGATAATTCGTGGGTCAGCATATGCCTGTAGTTAATTACTTCCAGGGTGCCGAGGATGCCGCACGCCATCAGCAGCGTGAAGCTGCTGACGATCATGACAATGACCCTTATTTTGTTGGTGATGGAAAAATGTTTAAACGACGTCATGAATCATCTCTGTATTCACTGGATCCCCGATGCGACCTCCAGCAGTTTGGCACTGAGTTTTAAATTGGATTTTTGGGCCGAGCTTTGATTGATTTCAAACCGGATATGGTCTTTTTCAGTATAAAATCGAATAATTCCCCCCAGCCGAAGGAAATCTTCATCTTCTCCGATGGTCAATACCGGGGCTCCGGCCACTTCCCGGAGAATTTGATAGCAGCGATCCGATTCGGAGGCGCTGATGAACAGAACCTGGCAGCCGGCAAGACCGTTTAAAGTATTGATGCGCCGGATTGAAATTTGCTTTCCGCCGATGGTTCTGCCGTCTATCTGATCGAGCGTGCTCCCGAAATTATTTTTGCCGACAATGCCGATGGTGATTGCGGTATCGGATGGCTCCGGCCATTGAACGAATTTGATAAAATTGATCATCATGGCCCCTTTGATCTGGTATTCTTTTCCTTCCAGGGACCATAGCGGACCGACGGCGATGAAAAGCATCAGCAGGGTGACGGCAACAAAATATTTAAACAAATTACGGGGCATAGAATGGGTATGTGATAAAAGTTGTTTTTTTAATGTGATTTTTATTCCACAATATCATACGTAAAATAATTGTTATAATCTTAAACATCGTATCATATAATAGACCTTGTTTTTAAATCAAATAATAATTTCACTGCGATTATAATTTGAAAATAAACATTTGAATTAGTATTATATTAAAATTGGTGGGCGATTTTTCAACCAGTGTTACAATTTTGTAAGTTCTTAAAGAAAAAATCCTACAAAATTGTAATGATCTGTATTTTGTTACATCCCGAATTTTAGTATTTTACAGGCATTTCGGATTGTTGTGATTTCTAAGGGATTGGCATATATATTGCTTGTACTTAAATGGCATTAAAAATTAATTATGCTTAAAAAATCAGACATGACGGATGGGATCTGTACCGTCAACAAGGAGTCAGGATAATATGTGCCGTTTATTTGCAATTACAAGTGATACCCCGGTATCGCCGCTTGTTGCCTTAAATGCTCTGGATGTCATGCGCGAAGGCCATGACGGGTCCGGGGTGGGGCTTTTTCTGCGCGACCTGGGCGGCCCCTTTGATGAAATGAAGGATGCCCCGATTCTTTCGGGCATTTTTACCAAAGACGGAATCAAGCGCCTGGATGCATTTATGATGAATCTCGGGTTTATGACCAAATACAAGATTTCCTTTAAATTGCCGAAAAACAAACCGCCGGGGGTGCCGGCACGGGATGTTTATCTG
>JAABSL010000280.1 GCA_011390415.1 Desulfobacteraceae bacterium | reverse complement strand
CGACAGACCTTTGCCGTTTTTGCCGCACTGGTTGCAGGCCACAACAAACAGGCCGTTGTCATAGGCCCGGGCCGGCAGATGCCGCATCCAGGATTTGAATTTTTCTTCCGGCGTGGTTCGGGGAGAGGCATGGGGAATAAAAATAATATCTGCGCCTTTGAGCGCCATGGCGGTGGCGAGTTCCGGGAAATGGGCATCATAGCAGAGCTGAATGCCGAATGTGACATCCGTGTGCTTAAAAACGGGTATCACATCGCCGGATTGAAAAAGATCTTTTTCAGAAGGGCCTAAGTGAATTTTCCGGTAAATGCCGATAATGCCCGTGGGATCAATGACCGCATGCGTGGCATATAAATGCCCGTCGGCATTGGTTTCCGCCATGCCGGCCAGTATGGTGATGTGAAATTTTTCGGCAAGTTCTGCCAGATAATCGGTGGCGGGGCCGGGAATGGGTTCTGCGGCACGGATAATATCTTTGCGCACATGATAACCGGTAATGGTCATCTCCGGAAAACAGATAATGGATGCCTGGTTTTGAGCGGCTTTTCTGACCCAGTCTTTCATGCGGGCAAGGTTTTCGGCGGTTTCACCTACCCGGGCATTTGATGCCACCACGGCAATGCGAATATTTTTCATGGTTTATAAATTGAAATGGGCTTTAATCTTAAACACATGGGTAGCCGGAAGGTTTAGAATATCCGTAATGCCGGTTGCTTGCGCAATTTGCGCAAGATGTTGTTCAATTTGTTTCCGTGACGGTGCGATAAAGGTAAACCATACATTATAAGTATTTTCACGGACGTAATTGTGGGTTACCCCGGTATAACGGTTGACTGTTTCGGCAAAGGATGCGATTTTTTCCGGCGGCACTTTTGCCGCGCACAGGGTACTGACATAGCCCAGTTTACCCGGTACAAAATTACCGCCGATCCGCCGGATGATACCGGATGATTTTAACTGCCGCACCCGGCTGATCACTTCATCTTCCGAAAGGTTGAATTCTTCGGCAATCGCGGCATAGGGCCGGGACGAGACGGGAAAATCCGACTGAATCCGATTGAGTATGGCTTTGTCTGTTGCGTCCATCACTGGTCCCTCAACAATTTAACAAGGACCCGCCGGGTGCGGGGACCGTCAAATTCACAAAAATAGATTCCCTGCCATGTGCCCAGTTCCAGCTTGCCGTTTTCAATGATAATTGTTTCAGAAGCGCCGACAACGGTTGCTTTCACATGAGCAGGCGAATTGCCTTCCGCATGCGTGTAATCCAGATCCCAGGGAATCACCGTGTTTAAGACGTTTAACATATCAGATGCCACCGCCGGATCAGCATTTTCATTGATGGTGATTCCGGCCGTGGTGTGGGGAACAAACAGGACACAGAGTCCGTTTTCAACCCCCTGTGCTTTGATTTTATCCTGAACCTGCGACGTAATATCAATTAGTTGTGTTTTGTCGCTGGATATGACAGTCAGCTGCATGAAGGTCTCCTGATCGGTTTTTTAAAGAAAATGTCAGCCATATCATGGGTATGCGGTTGAGTTGCCTGCGATTTCAGAGGCTTAAAGGTTTAAAAGTAAAAAAGCCCTGCTGATTCAGCAGGGCTTTTTCGGAAACCATAATATAAAAAAATTTTATAAATTTAATTATACACAGCCGGTCGGTTTGGGCAGGCCAGCCATTTTACAAGCTCCTTTGCCCGGGCCTGACGGAAACAATTCATAAATATGTTTCAGTTTGAAACCGGTCAGTTTGGAGAGAATACGAACCATCGGCGCAATGCCGTTTTTCTTGTAGTAGTCTTGCAAAACATTGATGACTTTCCAGTGTTCTTCAGTCAATTCATCAATGCCTTCTTCTTTTTTTACCAGTTGTACCCAGCTTTCGTTATATGCATTGAAATCTTCAATGAATCCGTCTTCGTCTACATTAAATGTGTGACCATCAAATTCTACTGTTGCCATGGAAATTTCCTCCTTTAAAATTGATATATGATTTGGCGTTTCTCATGCCGATTAATCTTATTTTTAACAGTAAATAAATCAGATATATGAAAATATATTTTTTGTCAATATCAAAATTATGAAATTTATCTCATAATTAAAAATAACCTAAGCGCGTGTTTTACATTTTTTATTAATTTAATATTCTTTCGGCATTTCATTGAGTTGTGAAAGCGTAAACACGGGGCCATCTTTACAGACAAAATCTTTTCCGATATTGCAGCGTCCGCAGATGCCGATGCCGCATTTCATTCTGTTTTCCAGAGACATAATAATATTATCATGACTGTAACCCAGCTTGTCAAGCACCGGCTGGGTAAATTTGATCATGATCGGCGGACCGCAGACAATGGCATACGTGTCGTCATTTCCCGGAGGTGCTTTTTCTTCCGTGATGGTCGGTACAAAGCCTTTCAGATATTTCCATTCCGGGTCGTCGGTGCCGTCAACAGTGATATTCATGTTAATGTCATCCCGGGCCGCCCATCCGGCAAGTTCGTCCTTGTACAGGAGCATGCCGGGGGTACGCGCACCGTAAACCACGTGAATATCGCCGAATTTTGAACGGTTCGCCGGGTCCAGAATGCTGACGATGGATGAACGCAGGGTGGTAAATGCAAACCCGCCGCCAATGATCACAATATTCTTGCCTTCCAGGGTTTTCCATGGAAACGGATGCCCCAGTGGTCCCCGGACCCCCATGATTTCGCCTTCTTTCATGGAATGAAGATAGGAGGTGACTTTACCGGTTTTAAAAACGGTAAACTTGATAAATCCCTTTTCCGTGGGCGAAGACGCAATGCCAATGGGAATTTCCCCCAGCCCGGGAATGGAAAGTTCTCCGAACTGGCCTGATTCATATGCAAATTTTTTTTCATCTTCCGGATTAAGGAAGACAAATTTAAATGTTTTTAAACTTTTATCTTCGGTTTCAGTGATGATTTCATCAATGCGAACCGGATATGGTAAATATGGATTTTGCACTTATATACCCCCTTTGCTAAGACGATGTCGCTTCACAGACGCAGCTTTCGGCGTCAAAGCTGTTCATTTTGTTGCATATTCTTCGTATATCAATATTGACCGGACAGAGGCGGATACATCGTCCACACCCGACACATTGAATGCCGTTGTCATATTTATCCACATAGTATTTAAGTTTGTGCATAAACCGCTGCCGGACCCGCTGATATTTAACATCCCGCGGGTTATGCCCGGATGCATGATGGGTAAACAACGGGAACATGCAGGAATCCCAGTTGCGCATCCGGATGCCGGATTTTCCGCAGGTTTCATCCTGAACATCAAAACACCAGCAGGTGGGGCAGACGTAGGTACAAGTGCCGCAATTGATGCAGGAGAATGCTTCTTCTTCCCAGAAGGGGGCATCATAGAGGTCCAGTGTTGTTTTATCGCGCAGTTTATCCGTATCCACGGTGGCGGTAATGCTTGCTTCCGCCGCGGTTTTCATTTCCTCGATTTTGGAAGCAGCCGCGGATTCAACCTCGCCGGCCCAGCCGGCTGCCTGAACAAATGATTCGCCTTTTTCCGTAAGGGGCTTTACGTAGAAATCGTTTCCTTCGGCAATCAATAAAACGTCAAGTCCTTCTTCACCGAAGGGACCGGTCCCGGCAGAGGTGCAGAAACAGGTGCCGCAGGCCGAATTGCAAGCCAGACCGACAAAGGTGGTCGCTTCATAGGCCTTTACCCAGTAGGTGTCCTGGTATTCCGGGGTGTCGAAGTTCCGGCGGACAATGGGAAAAGACAGTGCGTCACAGGGACGAACGCCGATGACGGCCATGGGCGAAGTGACATTTTCAACCTCTTTCATGATGCGGCAGTCTTCTTTGCTTTCATCAAGGGAGTATTGAAACATTATTTGAGATTGCGGGTATATGACGGATTTGGGAGAAAGCCGTGTGTTCTGAAAATCCAGATCCGGCAGTTGCTCTTTATCCAGGAGCTTGAAGTCGTGATCGCTTTTTTCTTTTACCGGACCAAATACGCGATAAGCGGATTTTGCTTTTTCAATGCCCTGGTCCAGGCTTTTTTTGTCAACTTTGATGAGCTTCATATGGTTTGCCCTTAACAAATTATTTTATGCAAAAATTAATCATCAGTTAATCATCTGTGAATCAACAATGACGATTACTTAATAAATTCTTCCGGATCATCGGCTTTAAAAGTATCCAGAGGCGGCCGCTGGTCAAGAGACAGACCGGCTTCCCATCCATAGAGTTCTTTACAGTCCTTGTTCAGTTTTTTGGTGAACTCCCGGATTTTGATTCCCATGGGGCAGACCCTTTCGCATGCGCCGCAATCGGTGCAACGGCCGGCACAGTGATAGGCCCGAAGCAGATGAAAGGTTCTCACATCCGTCGGATCCTGGCTTTTGCCCACCCACTGGGGCCGGGATTCGTCCACAAAACAGGTGGGACAGTAACACAGCGGACAGGCATTCCGGCAGGCGTAGCACCGGATGCAGGTGGACAGCAGGTCGTCAAAATAATCCCATTTTTCGTCAGCCGTCATTGCTTCGACTTTTGACACGGATGCGTATTGATCCACATCTGCCTGTTCATCTACCAGTTCGCCGGCCAGTTCGTCATACTCCACCGGGTTGCGATGGGTGCAGACCGCACAGTTTTCCGCCAAAAGATCCTGTTTGCTCACCGTTTCTGAAAATCCGCTGCCGGAAATGGTGATCTGATCCCCGGATTCTTCGACCTTTAAAATCTCTTTGTCAAACATGGCGTTGATTTTATGATGATCAATCATGCCGGTGCACGGAACGCCGATAATATAGAGCTGGTCCCGCTTGATTTTATTTTCAATCACATGGGTGACAATATTTCTGGAATCACACCCTTTGGCAATAATTCCGATCTTTCCTTTTTTGTCGGTAAGATAATTGGCCAGGTTAAGACCGCAGTTGCTGTCCCATATCATTTCTTCCACAGCTTCGGCTGAAGCGGCATAGTGGGGCTGATTCATCATGGGAACGGTTCCCGCACGAAACCCGATGACCATATCGACTTTGCCTTCAGCCAGCACGCGTTTTGCGATTTCTTTTATTTTATCAGTATAATCCGTCATTTTAATCAACCTTAGGTTCGGTTTTGACATATTTTTTATTCGCCGGATCCAGTGTTTTTACTTCATCCGTGATTTTAGTTACCACATCCACAAACTTGGTGGATTCTGCAGAGGATATCCAGGAAAAATGCAGCCGGCCCGGTTCAATTCCGGTGTGCTCCAGCAGATTTTTCATCAAAGCAAATTTCCGACGTGCGTAGTAATTACCTTCCAGGTAATGGCATTCGCCGGGATGTCAGCCGGACACCCAGACGGCATCGGCACCCTGCCGTAAGCCGGCCAGGATAAATTTGGGACTCATCCGGCCGGTGCACGGTATCCGGATGACCCGGATATTGGGCGGATATTCCATCCGGCTGACCCCTGCCAGGTCGGCGGCGCCGTAGCTGCACCAGCTGCAGAGAAAGCTTAGTATTTTCGGTTCCGTTTCAGACATTTGAAAAGTTCTCCTTATTTACGCATAATTTACGCATATTCATGAAATATGGATAATCATTTAAAAAGACCTATATCGCTTCCTCAAGTTCAAAAATTTGAGAAAAAATCTGGTCCGTATCAAATCCTTTCAGGTGAATCGCACCGGAGCGGCAGGATGCCACGCAGAGACCGCAGCCTTTGCAGAGCGCCGGGTTGATTTCCGCTTTTCCTGCAAACCGGCCTTCCGTGGTAAATGACGGTGCGCTGTAGGGACAGACCGACACGCACACGCCGCAGGCAGAGCATTTGGCTGTTTCCACTTCCGCAATGGCGCCGCTGCTGTATATGCTTGTTTTGGACAGCAGGGTAACCGCCCGGGAAGAAGCGGCCTTGGCCTGGGCAATGGATTCATCAATGGGTTTCGGATAATGGGCCATGCCGCAAAGAAACGTACCGTCAGTGGAAAATTCTGTGGGTCCGAGCTTGGCATGCTTTTCAATGAAAAAGCCGTCTTCATTCATGGGGACCTTGAAGAAGTTGGCCAGTTTCTCATCCCCGTAAGGAATGATGGCGGTTGCCAGCGATACAAGATCCGCGTTCAGTTCCATGGGACGGCCCAGCACATGATCGGTAGCTGTGACCGTTACGTTTCCGTCCTTGACGTCGACCACGGGTTTATTGTCAATGGAATAACGGATGAAAATCACCCCTTGTTCCCGGGCTTGTTTGTAGAGATATTCCTTTTCTCCGTATGTCCGGATATCACGGTAAAGAATATAAACGTTCATTTCCGGATTTAATTTTTTCAGTTCCAACGCATTTTCAATGGAGTGGGTGCAGCAGACACGGGAACAGTACTGACGTTCCGGCTCTCTTGATCCTACACACTGGATGAATACGGCCGAGTTTGCCTGGCTGAGCATTGGATCATCACTGATCATCTTTTTGTCCAGTTCAAGGCTGGTCATAATCCGTGGATCTTTACCGTAGCTGTATTCGGTCGGTGTCAGCGGAGCGGCGCCGGTGGCAACAATCGCAACACCGTGCTCAAGTTCCTCTGTTTTCCCGTCGGTGGACAGGGTGGTGACAAAGTTGCCGACAAATCCTTCCACACCGGTAATCTCGGTATTCAGATGAACCGTGATTTTTTCATCCGAAGTAACAGAATCAATGATCTTTGAGAGGTTCTGCTGAACATCATCGCCTTTTGCCGTGTGAAAGATGCTTAATGCCTGGCCGCCGAGACCTGCCTCGCGTTCGATCAAATGGGTTTCAAAACCCTGACTGGCCAGGCTTTTGGCTGCCGTTAAACCGGAAATGCCGCCGCCGATGACCATGGCGGTATGATTCATGGTCAGTTTGACTTCGTTTAACGGCTCCATGAGTGCAACCTTGGCCACAGCCATGCGGACCAGGTCTTTGGCTTTCTGGGTAGCCAGTTCCGGGCTGTTTTTGTGCACCCAGGAATTCTGGTTGCGGATATTGGTCATTTCAAAGAGATATTTGTTCAGTCCCGCGTTGAACAGGGTTTCCTGAAACAGAGGTTCGTGGGTTTTTGGCGTACAGGCAGCCACCACGATCCGGTTCAATCCCTTTTCCTTGATGAGTTTGGCCATGTTGTCCTGGTTGTCCTGGGAACAGGAAAACAGGTTTTCATCGACAAAGTCCACATAGGGGAGGGAGGCGGCATATTCCGCAACCGCGGGGACATCCACCACGCCGGCGATGTTGATCCCGCATTTGCAGACGAAAACGCCGATTTTCGGGCGTTCGCCGGCCACATTACGTTCCGGTACGATTTCGACTTCCCTGGTTTTGGTATTTCTGGCTTCCGAGAGTACCTCAGCGGCCGCGGAGGCTGCAGCGCTGGAGTCGATCACTGACTGGGGGATGTCTTTGGGACCCTGGAAAGCGCCGCAAACAAAAATCCCTTCTCTGGAAGTGGACACCGGTGTAAATGTATCGGTTTTGCAGAATTTGCCGGGGGTGAGGTCGATGTCCAGTTTGCCGGCCAGGTCCACCAGTGCCGGGGGCGTCTGAAGCCCCACGGATAATACGACCATGTCGTAAACTTCGGTTTTCAGTTCTCCGCTTTCAGTGACATAGCGGAGTTCCAGGTCGCCTGAATCCCCCACCGGATTAATGGTATGCACCCGGCTCCGGATGAAATTCACGCCGCTTTTTTTCTTGGCGTTTTCATAGAATCGTTCAAATTCCTTGCCCGGGGTCCGCATGTCCATGAAGAAAATCGAGCATTCCAGGTCATCGCCGGCGTGCTCCTTGGCAATCACCGCTTCCTTGATGGCGTACATGCAGCAGACGGAAGAGCAGTAGGCGTTGTCGCATTTGTTTAGGTCCCGGGAACCGACGCACTGGAACCACGCGATTCTCTTGGGCTCTTCCTTGTCGGAAGGCCGCACGACATGGCCCATGGTGGGGCCTGAGGCCGACAGCAGCCGCTCGAACTCAACGGATGTCACCACATTGGGATAGCTTGCATACTGATAGTTGTCCAGCCCGTTGGGGTTGAATGCTTCAAAACCCGGTGCCAGGATCACCGACCCGACATTGAGTTTCAGCTGTTTTTCAGTCTGATCAAAATCCACCGCATCCACCGGGCATTTCTTCTTGCATACCCCGCATTTGCCTTTCTGCAGATAGATACAGTTGTCCGCGTCAATGCTGTATTTTAATGGCACTGCCTGCGCATATTCCACGTAGGCGGCTTTGCGCTTGGCCAGCCCGGCGTTATATGGATCATCCACCTTTTTGGGGCATTTTTCCGCGCAGACACCGCAGGCGATGCATTTGTCCATATCGACGAAGCGGGGCTTCTGGAGCAGTTCGACTTCAAAGTTTCCTGCCTCGCCATTTATTGCCGTAACTTCTGAAAGTGTTACCAATTCGATGTTTAAGTGCCGGCCGACCTCGACCAGTTTGGGTGAGATAATTCACATCGCACAATCATTGGTGGGAAAGGTCTTGTCCAGCTGGGCCATGACCCCGCCGATGGACGGTCCTTTTTCCACCAGGTATACGTAAAAACCTGAGTCAGCAAGATCCAGAGCAGACTGCATTCCAGCAATTCCGCCCCCGACTACCATTACAGATCCGTTAACATCTTTGGACATAGTCAGTTTACTCCTGTAAATAAAATTATTGGAGCAAGCATTTGAATTTCAATACCCGCCCCATCGTGTTAGCGTAAAACGATATAAATCAAAGGGTAAGTGTAACATATATTCGCACAAACCAAATTTTCTTGATATCTTCAATAACTTGTGATGTCAATAAAATTTTGAAATATCGGCGGCAGGCGAATCCGTATTGCGAGCGGATCAAGGGGGACACAAATTTTTGATCAGACGGTTAAATCATGACCTGTAGCGGTCAACAAAAACTGGTGGTAATCTGCGGTCCGACCGGGATTGGCAAAACGGAATTGTCGCTTTTTCTGGCAGAATCCTTTGACGGTGCGATTGTGAGTGCCGATTCCATGCAGATATACCGGTATATGGATATCGGAACGGCCAAGCCGGATGCCGGTGAAATGCGCCGGATTGATCACTATATGATCAATATCGTTGATCCGGATACGCCCTATGATGCCGCGGTCTTCTATCGGGAAGGGCGACAGGCAATCGCCGGTATTTATGAGAAAAACCAAATCCCGTTTGTTGTGGGCGGAACCGGTTTTTATATCAAAGCCTTGCTGCACGGCCTGTTCGAGGCAAAACCGGTGGATCCGGTAATTGTTGAGCGGTTAAGAGCGGAAGCCGATGCCGGAGGCATTCAGGCGATTTATGACCGGCTTTCGGATAAAGATCCTGAAGCTGCCGCACGCATTCATGTAAATGATGCGTACCGGGTGATCCGGGCGCTGGCGGTGTTTGAAATGAGCGGAAAACCCATGTCCGAATATCAGCAGGTCCACCGGTTTGAAGACAGCCCGTTTGAGGTATTAAAAATCTGCCTGTTCAGCGATCGCCAGACCCTTTATGACCGGATTAACCGGCGGGTGGACCAGATGGCCGCCCAGGGCCTGCCGGAAGAAGTGAAAAGCCTTCGTCAAATGGGTTTTTCAGAAACCCTGCGTCCCATGCAGGCTATCGGCTACCGCCATATGAATGACTTTATTTCCGGCCGGACGGACTGGGATGAGACCGTCGGCCTGATGAAAAGAGATACCCGCCGGTTTGCCAAACGCCAGCTGACCTGGTTTCGCAAAGATCCGGAAATGGTCTGGAAATCACCGGGGGATGTGGAAGGGGTGATGGATGTGGTGTGTGATTTTTTGGGGGAGAATAAAAGAGGCGCATCGAAGAATGAATAAAAAAAGGAACCGCAGAATGTCGAAGATGTATGTTTTGTTGCTAAAACACAAGCCATTTTTCTTGACAAAAGATATCTATTAAGTATACAGAATTATTGTAAAAAACGGCATATCCAAGTAGAAAACTTTACAAAAAATACATGGGGTGACGACATGAAAATCAAATTAGACAAATATGAAGCCGATATTGAAAGAAACATCTCTCAGTATTCCTCTGTCCAGGAGAGCAAGAAAAAAATTATAGAAAATGTAATATCAAAAGCAAATGAGACGAAAAGTATTAGTTTGAGACTGAAAAATTTTGATCTTGATCAACTTAAGCAAAGAGCAAAAGCTGAAGGTTTGCCTTACCAGACGCTTCTTTCAAGTATTGTTCATAAATTTGTCACTGACCAATTGGTTGACAAAAGAAGTATTGTTAAAAGCATAGAACTCCTCAAGGCATCATAAGATAGAATTTTCCATGACTTTAAAATTGTCTCGCCTGGGGCAGGGTGTTTTTGTTCTGCATAGAACTACCCCCTCCACTCCGTATCATCCACCGTGGTTTTAAAATCCGGTTCCACCACGTCGCCGGAGAATTCGGCCACGTCATCGGAATCGGATTTGCCGACAAACACAATCCGCTTGCGCGGACATTTCTCACAGGCTTTCATGACATCTGCACCACATGAGGGGTCATACGCATCATAATCAATGGTGGAAAGGTTGTCCTTTATGGTGAACAAATCGGATGCCCGGGCGCAGGCACCGCACCCGATGCATCCCACGGTGCACACCTTTGTAATGTCCTTGCCCTTGTCCTTGTTGGAACAGGTGACGGCAAGCACGCGTTCCGCCTTAAACGGGGTGATGGTGATGATATTCCGGGGGCACACCTTGGCGCAGGCACCGCATCCCACACATTTTTCATAATCCACCGTGGCCAGGCCGTCCACCACATGAATGGCGTCATAATTACAGGCGCTGACACAGTCTCCAAACCCCAGACAGCCATACGTGCAGCCCTGGACATCGGCCACAATATTGGCGGCCCCGCACCGCTGTTCCCCGTGATATTCCGTGCGGCCCAGACGGTCTTCGTAATGCGCGCCGCAATGCACGATCGGCCGGTAGGGCAGGGCGGCCCCCAGTTCAACCCCCATGATCTGGGCCAGTGATGCGGCACAGCTTTCGCCGCCCACCGGACATTTGTTTACCTGGGCATTTCCGCCCACAACTGCTTCTGCATATTCGCCGCACCCGATAAAACCGCAGCCCCCGCAGTTGGCACCGGGCAGTGCATCCATAACCGCATCAATCCGCGGGTCCGTTTCAACATGGAAAGCGGTATTTGCCCATCCCAGTATGTATGAAAAAACAAGGGCCATGACCAGCATGGTGCCGGCGGCCAGCCCGATGGTAACGAAAATCATGACCATTCCTTTTTATCGGTTTCACCTATGATAACAGAGGTTAAGGGGCTCTCATCTTTCGGAATCGGCTTCGGGTCAATCTGCGCGGCAGAGTCGCTTTTGAGTGCGTTTTTTAAGCCGGTGTCTACACCGGTGAACCCCATAAACGCCATGGACAGGATGCCGGCCACGATCAGCGTGATGGCAGCGCCCCTTAAGGCCGGGGGGATGTCGCAAAAATCCAGTTCTTCACGGATGCCGGCCATGATGACGATGGCAATGGTAAATCCGATGCCGCCGAAAAATGCCAGGGTCAGGGAACGCCCAAGGTCCCAGGCATCGGCCGGATTGTCGACGCCTGACACATTGCTCATGATTGTCAGGCAGGCGAACAGAATGGCGCAGTTGGTGGTGATCAGAGGCAGAAAAACGCCGAATGATTTATACAGTGCCGGAAAAAACCGGCGCACATACATTTCCACAAATTGTACGGATGCTGAAATCGCAAAAATATAGACAATATAGCTTAAAATGGTCAGGTCAATTTTGGCGGCAGCCTCCGGGGACATGAAAAATCCGCCGATCCATGCGGTCAGCGGGGCTGCGGGAATGAGCACCATGGTGGTCATGGTCCAGCTTAAAAAAGCGGCAATGGAAATGACAAATGTCACCGCAAGGCCCATGCCCACGGCCATGTCGATCTGTCGGGAGACGCCGATGAAGGGACAGATGCCGACAAAATAATACAATACAAAGTTGTTTATCAAAGCGGCGCTGACCGCGATCAGCATGATATCAATCAGGTAATTCATTTGTTCACCTTTACCTTCTACCTTAAACCTTCTACCTTAAAATTTAACCCTTCTTCCTCGCTGCCACCCAGTTGACCGCTCCCAAAAGAAGTCCGAATGTGAGAAACGCCCCCGGCGGCAGCACCATGATGACCCAGTCGGGCCACATTTCCGGAAGCACCCGGAAACCGAAAAACATGCCGGTGCCCAATATTTCGCGAACCGATGCAATGCTGGCCAGGGCCAGGGCAAACCCGAGTGACTGGCCCACGGCATCGGATGCGGCCGTGAAAACGGACTGCTTGGAGGCGCAGACTTCGCAGCGGCAGATAATAATACAATTAACAATAATTAAGGGAATATACGGCCCTAAGTTTTTACTCATCTGGTACATATAGGCGGCCAGAAACCGGTCTACAATGGTGACAAATGTGGCAATGGTGAGTGTAAAAATAACAATACGCAAATGCGGCTTTAAAAGATCCCGGATCAGGCTGATGATGACATTGGCGCACAGCAGTACAAAAAGCACGGCTCCGGCCATGGTCATGGCGCCCTGGACACTGTTGGTTACGGCCAGTACGGGACAGAGCCCGAGTAATTGGCGATAAACCGGGTTTTCCGGCAAAATGCCCTGGGTGAATCGTTCAAATGCGGTGGGTTGATCAGCCATATGTTTAATTTTTCTCCTGTTGTTTTTCAGAAGGTTTCTTTTTGTCTGAAGCCGCTTTTGCCAATGGCTGCCTGAGATTGTTCAAGCTCTGATTAACAATGTCGCACACGGCTTTGGATGATATGGTGGCACCGGTGATGGCGCTGATTTCGCCGGGGCCGTCGGCTTTTGTCTTTACCGCTGTCAATAGCAGGTGCGTTGGTTTGCTGACAAACTGTCTCCGCCAGTCCGGCTCCATGATTTTATTGCCCAGTCCCGGGGTTTCTTTCTGATCCAGTACGAACAGGCCGGTAATGGTGTTTACGGTTTCATCCACCCCCACCAGGAGTTCAATTTTGTCCGCATATCCCTGGCCCGAGGCTTTGACGACCCATCCGGCGGTCTGATTGTCTTTTTCCGCCTTAAAAACACTGTAGGTTTTGGTGCCGGCGGTCATGTATTGCCGGTTGATTTCCATCTGTTGGCCGCTGTCTTTAGATGCCCGGGCCGCATCAGCACCCAGAATCAGTTCCGGCACCTTTTCAAGGGTTTCGTTTAATTTATTGGCTTCAATTTTAGGGGCCAGGGTCAGCTGGATGCCGGCCAGGGCCGCGCCGAAAAAAGAGGCCAGCAGCAGCACAAGCCATGCCTGGACAATAAAGAAATTTGTCCACCGGTTCTTGCCGCTGCCCGGTGTTTCCTGAGTGGTTGTGGTCATAGGTGTTTATTCCGTATACCGCGAATGGATCGCGTGTTGGTTTTTGTCACAAATAATAATTTTTGTTTGGTAGGCCGGGTTTCTTACCCGGCGATTCACATGGCATTTCTATTTGTCGGGAAAGAATCCCGACCTACGATTGCAGGCACCATTATCATTCTCCCATTACTTTGGGAATGGTCCAGCGATTGATCAGCGGGGTAACGGCATTCATCAGGAGTACGGCAAACATGACCCCTTCGGGATATCCGCTGAAAAACCGCAGAATCATGATGAAAAAACCGATTCCGGCCCCGAAAATAAATTTACCCTTTGCCGTTATCGGGCTGGAAACCGGGTCGGTGGCGATAAAAAAAGCGCCGAACAGCAATGATCCGGAAAACAGGTGATGAATGACGGTCCAGTCGGATGCATTTCCCATTATGTCCGCCAGGCCGCCCATAATCAGGACCACGGCAATGAGGCCGGCCGGAATTTCCCAGGAGGCCGTGCGCCGGATGCAAAGGTACGCGCCGCCGATCAGGCAGGCCAGGGCACTGGTTTCTCCCAGGCTGCCGTTGGTGAATCCGAAAAACAGGTCTTTTAAGGATGTGGAAATGCCCATCTGTTTAAACGCATTTAAGGGCGTGGCCTGGGTGATGGCGTCGATTCCGGTGTGCATGCTTTCATAACCGGAAGCGGCCATAACGCCGGCAAAGGCAATCATGACAAACGCCCGTCCGACCATGGCCGGATTAAACAGGTTCATGCCGATGCCGCCGAAAATGACCTTGCCGATGCCGATGGCCACCACCGAAGCGATCACCCCGACATACCAGGGGGCGGTGGCGGGCAGTGACAGACCGAGAATGACAGCGGTTACCGCGGCAGAACAGTCGGTTAATGAAAAAGAGTGGTTGCGCATTTTGACAAAAACCGCTTCCGTCAACAGGCAGGCGGCCAGGCAAATGGCCATCTGTTTGACCGCATAGAGCTGGAAAATATAAATCGACATGGCCGCCACCGGCAGCAGTGCAATCAGCACATCGATCATCATGCGGCGGGAGGTAAACGACACATTGGCGATATGCGGCGAATGGCCCACCTGGATGACAGGCACATCCCTTGTCGCATCGTTTGCGGATTGTTTTTCAGAGGTTGTTTCACTCATGGAGATTTTGTCTTCCGATCGTATTCTATAGTATTTGAAACGCTCAGCTCAGCTATCTTTTTGCCGCGATCTGCGCTTTGCCCATCCGGATCAACTGCACCAGGGGAATATTCGCCGGGCAGGCGTATGCGCAGCAGCCGCATTCAACACATCCCCGGATTCTGTATTTTTCAGCCATTGCCAGGTCCCCGTGTCTTGAGGCAAGCCCCAGCCGTGCCGGGACCAGATTCATGGGACATACGTCCACGCATCGGCCGCACCGGATGCAGGCGGTTTCTTTCTGTTTTTTGATGTCGTCATGGGTCAGCACGGTAACCCCGCCGGTGCCCTTGGTCAGGGGCATGTCCAGGTCGGAAAAGGAAAATCCCATCATGGGACCGCCGGACAGGATTCTGGCGGCATCTTTGGTAAAGCCGCCGCAGAATTCAATTAATTCCCGGTAGCTGATGCCGATGGGAACCAGGAGATTTTTCGGCTGAACAACGCCGCCGCCGGTAACGCAGACCACGCGATGGGTCAGGGGCATACCCCGAAAAACCGCCCGGGCCACGGCTGAGATGGTCGTGACATTGCTCACCGCCACTCCGGCATCTGCCGGAAGACCGCCCAAAGGCACCACCCGGTTGAGGACTGCTTTGATCAGATGCTTTTCACTGCCCTGGGGGTATTTGGTTTTTAAAACCGCTATTTTGATATCCGTGCCCGCCGCTGATTTGCGAATGGCTTCAATGGCCCGGGGTTTGTTCTCCTCGATTCCGACAATAATATCTTTGAGCCCCATGGCAAACCGCGATAACAATGCGCCGCTGATGATGGTATCCGGGATGTCCCGCATTACCCGGTCGTCGGCGGTCAGATACGGCTCGCATTCACAGCCGTTGACCAGCAGCGTATCCACACGAAGACTGATGGGGGCGATTTTTACATGGGTGGGAAAGGCGGCCCCGCCAAGGCCGACGATGCCGGCATCATGGATGGCCCGGGTGACTTCATCCGGATCATAGCCCACCACGCTTTTGGGCCACTTTCCGCCCATGAGTTCCCGGTAATTTTCTTCATCCGTGAATTGTCTGCCCGCTGCCTTGATACGAATCGCCTGCATGTGGCGGCCGTTGGGCAGCGTGGTTACGGCCATTTTCTGGACCACGCCGAAAATGGGAGAATGGATTTTTGCTGAAATCGGGGCTTCTTCGTTATCCGCAATAAGATCACCGTATTCAACTTCCTGTTTTGGTTTGACCAGCGGCTTGCTCGGCGCGCCGATGTTCTGCTGAAGCGGAAGTAACACTTCTTTGGGAGTCGGCACCACCTCTATGGGGGCATCAGCGGAAAAATGCTTTCGTTCCGGCGGATGAATGCCTTTGGGAAAAGTGCCGCTGCCTGTAAATTGTTCAAGTTTCTTGGCCAAAAGAACTCCTTGAATCGGTCAATCCCATCTCCTGGGTATGTAAGATATCATATTAATTAAATTAACGAACTGCTCTTGTCAAATTCTGCAAAAACCCATTATATAATGATATGCTTTAATTATCTGCAACAAAAAATTTAGTCCTGCTTAATAAATCAAGAATACCATACCGAGTCCCCGGAATATATAAAAAAGCCAAGGACAAATTTTCTTCCTTGACCCGTACCTTCAATTTTTGCAAATTGTTGGTATGCTATCACAATGTAGCACTATGTGCATCATTGTTTAAGTGATTTTTGAAAACTCTTACCCCGTGCAGAGACGCCGGGCGCGCGGAGATAAAAAATCTCTGCGCCGCAGCGTCCCTGCGGGATAAAAATATTGTAAAACGTGTTTACCTATTACCGGATAGCGGCGCGGCGCCGTTATCCAGTTTCCAATAGCCGGTTAATTGGCGCTCATCAGGTAAAACGGTTTTCCGCCTTTGTACCTGATGTTGAGAATCCCTTCGGACACCATTTCCGAAAGCTGGGACACCACATGACTTTTTTCCTCGGCAATGGCGGTTTTCAATTCTTCAATATTAAAGGATTGTTTGCCGGAACCCATAAAAACGTTTTCCAGGCGGGCTTTGACAAACTCTTCCTTGAGGGCTGCATTAAAATCCTCCCGGTCGTACTGAAGGGCGAACCGCTGATCTCCCCGGTATGTTTTTTCCCACGGCCGGCGCAGGCCGGATGAGAGGAGCAGCCGGACCCGGGAGTTGGACTTGACCAGCCGGTAAATGCTCTGCAGCTTGCTCTGATTCTCCGGTGTTTTTTCAATCGGACCGAGGGACGCGACCACTTTGGTGAAACTTTCAACGGTTTTGATGAACTCCTCCGGCTTGTTCAGGTCGGCATGGGCCACGGTAATGCGTCGCCGGTCGAAACCGCACAGGGAAAACAGCTTTTTCATCAGGTTCACCCGGCTCCAGGCGTGGTCGATGCCGAAGGAATGGTGGCAGTCCTCGGGGCTGCAACCCACCATCAGGAGGCCGGGGGTTCCGTCCAGGAAGGCGCGGGCCATGACGCTCGGATCCAGCTGGCCCAGGCAGGGGACGCCGATGATGTGAATCCGGGGGTCATATTTCATCCCCAGATTCCCCGCATTGTCCGCGGCCGGAAGCCCGGCCCACGAGCAGGCAAATGCGACAAATTCATCATCCGCCATCTGACGGGACAGGGCCGCGACCCGGGCTTCCCGCTGGTCGTTGGTGTTGTTCTGCAGCGTCAGAGCTTCATAGGGGCATGCCGCCGCACAGGTGCCGCCGCCGGTGCATACCATGGGGTCCACCACCCGGGGGAGTCCGCCGCCGGAGCCATCGGCCACACCGATGCCGCCGCAGTCGCAGAGCTCCTGGCACTGCCCGCATCCGACGCATTTGTCGGTATCCACGACACAGACCACCTGGGGGATAAACAGCCGGCCGGTTTTGGATTTTTGAATCATTTCCGCGTTCTTTTTGCCGGCCTTCCGTCCCTGGTTCAATGCGTCGTTCAGGTCGCAGGCATACCGGGCGCTTCCGGCCAGATAGCTTTCCTCCCGGCCGACCATTTCCGGCCGCACCCGGGCATGGTGCATCCCCAGAAAATCACTGTCTTCGTGAACAATTCCCAGAACCTTAGCGGTGTGCAGCGACTGCCGGCCGATTTTCCGGATGGGGGACAGCACCAGGTGATCCCACGGAAGTTCATGTTCCAGGTGGTCGTTGATGCTCCCGAAATTTACATACCCGGCCTGGAGAATCGGCCGCACGGATTTGTCATAGGGAACCCAGATCAGGCCGAGCCGCCGGCCGATAGCGCGTTCTGCGGCGGTGACCGGCAGCGCCATCTGTTCATTGTAGAGGATAACGACCCGTGATTTTGAAGAATTTTCAAGGATGTGTTTTCCGATGTTCCATGCCGACCGCGCAGAAAGCGGGGCGTTTTCCGGCTGTCCGGATTCGTAATCACTGATCCAGAAAACCGTGTTGCCTTCCGGAATTTTCCGGTTCCATACCATGTCTTCAAAATCGGTCTGGCAGAGAACGGTTTTTCCGTCATATCCGAACTCCGGTCCCGGAGGCGTCAATTCGGCGTCAAGGCAGGCAATGACGGTCCCGGCAGCATGTTTTCGAACCATGGGATCTCCGGGAACCTTAAATGACAGCGTATACTCGCCGGTGACGCCCGCCAGATTTTCCAGTTCGCCGGGCGGCAGAATGCGGACATAGGGGCTTGCCAGAACGTTTGCGATCATTGTTTTCAGGCGCGGATAATTTGCGCGTTCTCCGGGATAGGTTTCATGCAGATGCGTCAGAATACCGTCCGGATTGATTTCGGGAATCGACAGCAGGCAGTCAATCCCTTCCCGGGCCAGTTCCCAGGCCGCGCTGAATGTTGCAATGCCGCCGCCCACAATTACCGGGGGCGGTGTGATGACAACGTTTTGCTGAATGCTGGGATGCAGTGCGATCATTTCGGCAACCGCCGCGGATATCAGTTTGGCCCCTTTTTCCGCCTTCTGCGCGCGGGTCAGGTCGCTGACGCCCGCCACATGTCCCCGGAGATTGACGATATCAATCTGTCCTTTTCTAAAGCCCTCCGGTTCCATCTGCCGTTCAAATTTTTTCAGCATCAACCGGCTTTCGCACCCGGCGATGATCAGCCGGTTCAGTCCTGTTTCCCGGATTTTCCGGATAATCAAATCCTTGCCGGGTTCCAGGCAGGGGTAGGGCAGGATTTCGCAGCATTCGACCCCGGGTTCGGATGTTATTTTTTTCTTCAGGTGGGACAAATCCACCATCGGGTCGATTTTTTGTCCGCATTTGCATAAAAATATGCCGATTTTCGGATTATGGTTCATGGATGCCTCCTTATATATTACATTGCCAAAGGTGTCAGGGTAACGGCCGGGGTTTCCCGGACCGATTCAATCAGCCGCCGCATGGCGCCTGTCGGGCAGATCGTCACGCAGCATCCGCAGGCAACGCATACTTCCGTGGGCCGTGAAAACGGTGCGCCGATTTTTTTATGGACCCCGCGGTCCATGACGGAAATGGCGGACAACCCGACGATTTCCTCACATGCCCGGGCGCAAAGGCCGCATACCATGCAGTCTTCATCCGGATTATTGATGGAGAAACGGGTGGATTCGACGCCGTGTTTTTTTGCCAGCGCCCGGATGTCGGCGCTTGCCGGACACTGGGCCAGCAGCATTTCAAAGATCCATCGGCGAACGTTTCGCACCCGGTCGGTATCCGTATAAATATTGATGCCTTCGGCCACGGGATAGATGCAGGAAGCCACGAGTTTGGACCAGTTGCCGTCTTTGATTTCAACGATGCACAGCCGGCAGGCGCCGCTGGGCAAAACCGCTTCGTGGTAGCAGAGGGTCGGTATGTCTATCCCGTAATGACGTGCGGTTTCCAGAACGGTCCAGCCGGGTTCTGCCTCCACCGTCTTGCCGTTGATATGAAATTTGATCATTTTAAATTCTCCTGTAATCTGTTTATGTTCCGTCCTTTATTGAATCCGGACGGCGTCAAATTTACATGTCTCCATGCAGATCCCGCAGCGAATGCAGTTGTCCGGATCGATTTGGTGAGGCTGCTTTTTCTCCCCGCTGATGCAGTTCTGCGGGCACTGACGGGCACAGCTGCCGCATCCGTTGCAGGCGTCGGCGTCGATGCTGTAGGTGATCAGATCCTTGCATACCCCGGCCGGGCATTTGTGGTCTCTGACATGGGCGATGTATTCCTCCCGGAAAAACCGGATGGTGGTCAGGCAGGGGTTGGGCGCGCTGGCGCCCAGGGCACATAAGGCACCGTCCTGAATGGCCTCTGAAAGGCTCATCAGGTCCTCGATGTCCTTTTCACTGCCGCAGCCATGAGAGAAACTGTCCAGAATTTCGCGCATCCGGGTCAGGCCCAGACGGCAGGGGAGACACTTGCCGCAGGATTCTTCTTCCAGAAACCGCAGGAAATAGCGGGCCACATCCACCACGCAGTCCCGGTCGTCCATGACGATCATGGCGCCGGAGCCCATCATGGACCCGGCCTTGGTCAGGGAATCAAAATCCACCGGAATGTCTTTGAGGTCATAGGGAATACACCCGCCGGACGGGCCCCCGGTCTGCACCGCCTTAAAGGGTTTGCCGCCGGGCACGCCGCCGCCGATTTCTTCCACGATTTTACAAAGCGGAGTTCCCATGGGCACTTCCACCAGGCCGACGTTATTGACTTTGCCCACCAGCGAGAACACCTTTGTGCC
>JAABSL010000279.1 GCA_011390415.1 Desulfobacteraceae bacterium | reverse complement strand
GGGCCGTTCCGCCGGAAATGCTGACACAGCAGATACTCCCTTCCCGGGATTCATCCACCCCCAGCAGCGTATCCAGTTTCCGGTCGTCAAACGCATGATGCAGGCGGCACGGATATCCGGCGGCCGAAACGGCCAGCCGCAGATTTTCCGCCAGATGTCCGCCGTCTAAGAGCACATACCGGTAGGCCCGTTTCCGGTATTTCCAGGCGCTGCGGAAAAAAATTCCGGAAATGATAAATACGCCGGCAGCATTTGCCGGCAGTTCGGGTATTGCCGCCTTCAGATAGTTTTTAAAATCGCCGCTCCGAAGCCGGGTCAAAAACCGGTTATGAACGCCGCAGTGATAAATACCGGGCGAACACGCGCTGCCGTCAAAAGCAGCATAATACATTTCATTGGGATACAGCGCTCCGGCTGAGGGGGGGCTCCGGAAATAAAAATATCCGCTGCCCTGCCGGGATCGTGCCGTCAGACCGCCGGACAGCAGACAGATTTTTGACAGGGTCTCAAGGGTGAGGGCGGCTTCCGGCGGACCGGCAGTCTCTGGGGTGTATACCGCTTCGAGCGCCGCTTCCGGCAGGGTTTCGATTTCAGGCAGTGCCACTCCGTCCAAACCCGATTTTTCTTTGACGGGATAGGATTTATACGGATCCGGCTGGCCGGCCCAGTCCATGTCATGGGGTTCCATGGCAGACCGGTCATAGCTGGTGATTTCGTGATACTTTTGAGGGGTCATGCGCATTGTCATCGCTCTTTTTACAACCATATATACCAAATAATCTTAAAAACGACTTTTTTCCATGTCCGTTCCGTCATCATAGGAAAGGGACAAGCAATTGGCAAAGAAAAAAAATGACATCCGTGTCCGGAAAATGCTATTATCACAAAATTAATAAAAAACCTCTTAATCTGCTGCATCGGCAACAAAATGAGAACCATGACGTTTGTTGATAAGTTCATCCGGACCATCATCAGCCATTTTAAAATCACCCTGGCGGTCATTGCTGTTGTCACCCTTTTTTTCACCTACCAGTATTTCCAGCAAACCCACAACAATCACATTGAAATCTTTTTTGAAGATGACGATCCGCTGTTTGCAGCCTATGAAAAATTCCAGAATACTTACGGCAATGAAGAATACGGCGTGATTGCTTTAGAAAGCCGGGATCTTTTTTCAAATGCCAGTTTTGCCGTCATCCGGGAACTGACCCGGTCTCTTGAAGAAATCAAGGGCATTGAGCGGGTGGTCAGCCTGACCAGCATAGAGGAGTTTTACGGGCAACCAGACACTGTCGAACTGCGAAAAATCGTACCGGCCGGGGAATTGACCCCAAAAGAAATTGCCCGGGCCAGACAGCGGGCCTTTGAAAATAAATTTGTCAGAGAACATCTGGTGTCCGCATCCGGCAACATGACCGCCCTGCACGTGGAACTTGAAAGGATGGGGGAAAAAGAAAAACGGGCGGCCGTGCTTTCCATGATACAAACCGCCCGCCAGGTTGCCGGCAGCCATTTTAAGATATACTGTTCCGGTTCATCCCTGGTGGAAGTTGAAATGAACCGTCTGTCTGAAAGGGATTTTAACCTGTTTGTCCCGATCATTATTGTTCTTATCATGATTTTCATCCTGATTATCTTTCGCCGCCTCACCCTGGCGCTTTTATGCCAGGTCAACCTGGTCGTGATTCTGCTGTGGGGGGTGGGCTTTTTTGTGTTCTCCGGTGAAAAATTCAACATCATCACCAACGCCATGGGCGCAATTCTCCTGGCCATTGCCATTGCCGACTCCGTGCATATCCTGTCCCATTTTAAGGAAACCGCCCGCAAGACGGATCTTGCCATCGTTCCCGCTATCCGGCATACCATCCGCCAGGTCTGGTTTCCCTGCCTGTTCACCAGCCTGACCACCGGAGCGGGCTTTATTTCCTTTTACACCAGCGATATCCGGCCGGTGGCCATGCTCGGCCTGTTTACGGCCATCAGCGTGGTGTTTGCCTTTTTTCTTTCAGTAACCGCCCTGCCGGCCCTGATGATTCTGATACAAAATTTTCTGTCACAGACAATCTATTCCTTTAGAAATGAAAAAAAGGCCGATCCCGGGGCGAATGCATTCTCCCGGGCCCTGATTTTTTGCGCGCGAATTGCCACCGGCCACAAAACAACGCTCTTTATTCTGTTTATTTTAATTTTGACGATCTCCGCTGCCGGCATCGTGCGGATCAAATTTGAAACCAACACTTTTCATTACCTGCCGGATACCAACCGGATCAAATCCGATCTTCTGGTCATTGAAAAGAATTTCGGCGGCACCATACCGTTTGTTGTTGTCATCCGGTCGGAAAACGACCGTGATTTCTCGGATCCGGAGGCGGCAAAGCGCATAGAAAAATTCCAGGAAACCTTTTTAAACCAGAATGACGGCATCACCAGTGTTTTTTCCATTGTGGAATATATCAAGGAATTCAACCAGGCCTTTAACAACAATGATCCCGCGTTTTTCCGCATCCCGGATTCGCACACCGACATTGCCGACGCCTTTGAACTCGGCGACCCCGAAGTGTTGGATCGGATTCTGTCTATCGATCACAAAGAAACCTGCGTGATATTTAATACCATCTGGGATTCCAATGAATCCGGATACCGGCTGCACGCAGACGTCACCGATTATCTGGAAAACACCTTCAGCCCGGATTTTTCGTTTCATATCACCGGCCTGTCTTCCTTATACCTGACCATGGACAAGCATCTCCAGGAAAGCCAGATCAAAAGCTTTTTTATCGCGTTTACCATTATTTTCCTGATGATGATAATCGTCTGCCGCAATTTTTTGCTGGCAGTGCTCTCCATGGTCCCGAACCTGTTCCCCATTGTCCTGACCCTGGGCCTTATGGGCTGGCTCGGGATTCCTTTAGATGTGGCCACCACCATGATTGCCAGTGTCACCATCGGCATTGCCGTAGACGACACCATCCATTTTGTCAGCTGGCTGAGAAGAAACAGCGCATTGCATGCCAATCCGGCAGACGCCATTATCCAGACATTTACGGATGTGGGAAAACCGATTGCCATCACCACGTTTCTGCTTTTTTCCGGGTTTCTGGTCCTGGTGCTCGGCAGTATTATCCCCACCCAGATGTTTGGTTTGCTGACCGCTTTTTCCATGGTGTTTGCCATGATCGGTGATTTTTTTGTGCTGCCGCCGCTTATTTTAATATTTAAACCCAAATTGCCGCCCCTGGACCGGCGGAATCATGATTGACGGCTTCGTAAAAAGTCCAAATTTTTTGTTGCGCTTCATCTCTCGTCATTCAAAGTAAGAATAACTACTTATCATTCCTCGAGATTCGCGCGCCTCAAATTTGGAGCTTTTTTCTTTGCCCTCCAAAATTGACTTTTTACGGTTTCATCATGATTCCTGAATGAGAAACATGGATTGCAGAAACGAATTTGATTCAAAAAAGCCCGGTTTTCTGGTAGGGTCAAAAAATTTAATCTTAAATGAAAAGACCGGTTGAATATTCCGGTTTTTAATGATTGCGGAGTGGTGTCACGTCAAGGATGAAATAGCGTGACACCATCCGCCCCAAGGGAGATTTGCGTTGAAACAAAATTTAAAAACACAGGTGCTGATCATCGGTGGCGGTGCCACCGGCACCGGTGTGGCCAGGGATCTTTCCCTGCGGGGGGTTAAGTGCATTCTGGTTGAAAAAAAAGATATTAATTCCGGCGCGTCGGGTGCCAATCATGGCCTGCTGCACAGCGGGGCCCGATATGTGTCCAGTGATCCGGATTCGGCAAAAGAATGCCGGGATGAAAACCGACTTTTAAAACAGCTGGCCCCGGATTGCGTGGAGGAAACCGGCGGACTGTTTGTGGCGGTGGAAGGCGATGATGAAACGTTTATCGCCGATTTTCAGGGATATTGTGATCAATCCGGCCTTTTCTGCCGCCCCATGGACATTGCCGACGCCCGAGAAGCAGAACCCGCCCTGTCCGACAAAACCATAGCCGTGTATGAAGTGGACGACGCTTCTGTCGACCCGTTCAAGCTGGTGCTGGAAAATATTACGGACGCGGAAAAGCTCGGGTGCAAATTCCTGCGTCATTTAAAAGTCGTTAATTTCAACAAAAACGGAAATAATATCCAATCCGTTGATCTGGTCAGGAAAACCACCGGGGATACCGTCAACATAGAAGCGGACATGGTGGTCAATGCGACCGGCGCGTGGGCCGGACAACTGGCAGCCCTGGCCGGTGCCCACATTGACGTATTATATTCCAAAGGGACCCTCCTGATTACCCACACCCGGCTGACCCAGCGGGTGATCAACCGCCTGCGGACGCCTGCGGACGCGGACATTCTGGTTCCCGGCGGCACGGTTTCCATTATCGGGACCACTTCCCTGCGCATGCAATCTTTAGACGGAATCTCGCCCACCGTAACTGAAGTCGACCGGATCGTTGACGAAGGCACCGCCATGATGCCCACTCTTGAAACCATCCGCTACATCCGGGCATATTCCGGGGTGCGCCCCCTGCTGGGCGGCGGGGGAAAAGGCGATGACCGGTCGGTGACCCGCGGGTTTGACCTGGTGGACCATGCAAAAGAAGGCATTGACAACTTTGTCACCATTACCGGCGGCAAACTGACCACTTTCCGGCTGATGGCGGAAAAAACCGCGGACCTGGTCTGCGAAAGAATCGGGGTGTCCGCCCCCTGCCAGACCCGCCGGATTCCGGTGATTTCCGCCCATGAAACCCGCTGGGCCGTGCCGGGATTTTCGCCGAAAAACTGGTTTTCCGGTCATGACAGAGACGACCTGCTGCTGTGCGAATGCGAAATGGTCCCCCAAAGCGCGATTGAGGAAATCGTGAATTATTTTGATATTTTCGACAAGCAGGCCGACTTAAAAGGCATCGGAAAGCGCAGCCGCATCGGCAAGGGCTCCTGCCAGGGCAATTTCTGCAGTCTGAGAATCGCCGCTTATCTCTATGATCGCAACCACCTGACGTCGGGCCAGGGGGCATCGGAAATTAAATCTTTTCTCAATGAGCGCTGGAAAGGTCAGCGGTGCCTGCTGTGGGACACGCCGGTGGTGCAGGTGGAACTTCAGGAGGCCATGCATTGCGCTTTTTTCGGCCTTGAACTTACTTAAACTTACTTGAACTCAGGTTACAGAAAGCAATTCAATGACTGCAATGACAACACACCAGAGCGAACTGACGATTATCGGCACCGGCATGGCAGGAATGGCGGCTGCCTGTTTTGCGGCCGACAACCATATTCGAACCGCCCAGATCGGCGTCAACAGCGGCATGATCTATGCCAGCGGTTTTCTGGATCTGATGGGGGTTCATCCGGTGGCAACCGGTCAAACCCGGGAAAATCCCTGGCAGGCCATTGCACAGCTGGTTGAAGATGTGCCGGATCACCCCTATGCGCGGCTGCGCCCGTCCGAAATCGAAACCGCCATGACCCGGTTCCTTCATTTTATGGATGAAGCGGATCGGCCGTATCAGTTCAGCCCGGGCCGGAACACGGAAGTGATCACGCCGGTGGGAACGACCAAACTGACATACGCTGTCCCCCGCTCCATGTGGGCCGGCGCAGTGGCCTTAAAAGAAAAGCGCCCCTGCCTGATAACCGATTTTATCGGCCTAAAAGCGTTCAGCGCCCGGCAGATCACGGACATGCTGCTGCCCCGCTGGCCGGAAATTCGTATGCTGCGCATTCCTTTTCCGTCAGGCGGCGCCTCGGCAGACCTGTACCCGGAACAGATGGCCCGCTCCCTGGAAGTTGAAAAAAACCGGCTGCAGCTCGCCGATGCCATCCGCCCGCATCTCGGAAATGCATCAGCAATGGGGCTGCCGGGCATTCTCGGCATTTACAAACCCCGCCGGGTTCGGGAGCATCTGGAAAAATTGCTGGGGGTGGATATTTTTGAAATTACCACGATTCCGCCGTCAGTTCCCGGCATCCGATTAAAAGACGCCTTAGAAGCGCTGGTTACCCGCAAAGGCGTCCGCTTAATTTCTCAAAAACGGGTACTTTCGGCCGAACGGCAAAAAAACGGCAACTTTATATTGGGCATTGGCGATCACGGCAGCAAAACCATTGAGCAGATCATCGAGAGTCGGGGGGTCATAATGGCCGGCGGACGGTTTTTGGGCATGGGCCTGCATGCCGGACGCAAAGAAATCAGTGAACCCCTTTTCAATCTGCCGGTGTTCCAGCCGGAAGACCGGGCGCTGTGGCACCGGACCGATTTTTTCGACCCCAACGGCCATCCCATCAACCAGGCCGGGCTTGAAATCGATGATGCCTTCCGCCCCACCGACCTTGCCGGCAAAGCCGTATATGACAATCTGTTTGCCGCCGGTTCCATCCTGGCCCATCAGGACTGGATGCGCCAAAAATGCGGGGCCGGCCTTGCCATTGCCACAGCGTATGGGGCGGTGCAGGCGTTTCGAAAAATGTGTTAGCTCCCCGGACCGGCACGGCCTATATTCCGTTTTTTGTTATCTCGATGTACAGTTATGACTGGAAGCCCAAAACACAGACCGTGTTTATCAGCTCTCTTTTTGCGGTCAATCTGCTCATGCTGATTGTTTTTGCAGGTTTTTTAAAGTGGATATAACAAAAGGCGGGGTTTTTCAGACAAACCGGCCGGGAGTGGCTCCCGGCCGGTTTTAAACATTTGCCCAGGCCAGACGCTGACCGGAAAATGTAAACTCAGGCCTTATTCCACCGGATCAAAAGACTCAACTGCAACTTCAATCTCTTCGGGCATTTTTTCCGGCGGTGTCTGTACATGGGTAAAATAAAATGCGATTTCTTCAAAACTGAAATCTTCTTCGGCCCCGACCGGCAGATAACTGATAGAATCCTTCTGGTTTTCCGTTTTATCGATATTCGAGGTAAACCAGTGCTGACTCGTAAATTCAAGAATACAGGATCTGCAGTATCCGGTGATCACCACATTCTTCAAATCAACCTCACCGACATTTCTTACCTTGCCGCGGGCATCCAGCACATAGGATTTCTCATGGGTCTGCCGGATATTGTATTCCACATCCGTGATAATTGTCCGGCCGGTTTTTTCTTTCTTGCCCGCATCATTGCATGCAAACAGACAAAAGCAAACAAGGAACAGACCTGACAAAAATAAGCATTTGCACCTGTTGGATCTCATGGAATCTCCTTCTTTGTGTATAAAATTATTTCTGAAACCACGCCGGAACTGCATTTTTAAGAACTTTGGATACCGTATCATGGATGGGTCAAAACAGAGGCCGCTAAAATGCGCAGAACCTGATGGAATCGGCATAGTCTATATTTCAAGCTGATGACACCAGGATTGATTTAAGATTACAAAATTGTGTATTGGCATTTTTGCCATGGCTTTTTAACTTCGACTTTTTCGGATAAAAAGTCAAGGCCAAAAACCGACACACAGAAGCAACATTTCGATATATTTAGCAATCCAACCACCTGATACCATACACTGACAGTCCGCTGAACTTATGATCAATTTTTTCTCCCCTTCACGATTCTTTCAAGATTTCACCCAAACCGGATTGACACGACAGGCTTTTACAGGTAGTTATAATAGCTTAGAACCTTTTTTAAGGAGACATCCAATGAAAAATATCATGCCCCCGCGGTTTCAAAAAGGCACTGACTTTTTTGACAAAGCATTGACAGACAGTTACCAGCGCCTTGAATACCCTGCCAAATGGCTGGAAGAAGGCAAGGGGTATGCCCCGGAAGATGCCTATGTGATCAGCCACCCGAGCTGGTTTATGGAACCTTTGCCCCTGGTTCCGGAAATATCCATTTATCAGCTGTTTCACCAGACGGCCCAAAAGCATGCAGATGAAACTGCGGTGATCTTTTTGGACAAGCCCATCACGTATCGGGATCTTGATGACCTGATTTGCCGGTATGCGTCCGTGCTCAAAGGACTTGGCATCGGCAAAGGCGATGTGGTGGCTACGATGCTGCCCAACTCTCTTCAGCACCTGGTGTCATTTTATGCCGTGACCATGATCGGTGCCATTCATACCCCCATTGATGTCATGTTTCAGGCGGATGAAGTGGCCTATCAGATAAAAGATTCCGGTGCCAAAACGATTTTTATTCTCGATATTTTATATGACAAGATTGCAAAATTAAAAGATACCGGGCCGATCGACCAGATTATCGTCACCAATGTCAAAGACTGGGCAAATCCGAATATGGTGACTCCAAATTCCCTGAAGTATTTCTGGGACACCCCCAAGCAGCCGATTCCCGGGACCATAGACTTTTTTGAATCCCTTGAAAAAGCATCTCCTCTTGAGACACCGGAAACCGTGGATCCCAAAAAGGATACCGCCCTGCTGCTCTATACCATGGGCACCACCGGCAAGCCCTTAGGGGTTATTGAAACGCATTTCAACCTGGTGTTCAACTCCCTGACCCACGCCCATGCGTTCCGCTCCTGGGAAGGCCGGGAGGTCAATTTTTCCATTATGCCCATGTTTCATACCTCCGGTTATCTTTTGCACCAGCTGCCGGCCCTGTACCAGGGCGGCACCGTCATTCCCATTCCGCTGTTCGATCTGGAGGACTCTTTCCGGATCATCAAAACTTACGGGGTGAATGTCATTTTCGCGCCGCCGACCTTTTTTATCGCCCTCATGTCCCGGCCGGACATGATCGACCTCTATGATTTGAGCAGTATCAAGGCCAGCATCGGATGCGCGGCCCCGGTGCCGGTGGAGGTTCAGAAACAATGGAATGAACTGACCGGTGTTCACCTGATCAACGGCTGGGGGATGACGGAAACCAACAGCGGCGGCATTATCTCCATTCCGGGGATTAAAGAAAAAGACGATGCCATCGGCATTCCGGTCTATTCGGAAGTCAAAATAACCGACGCCCGGGGAAATATCGTCACGCGGAATGTGGAAGGGGAAATCTGCTACCGGGGCCTGCAGGTGGCTGCCGGCTATCTCAACAAAGCCAAGGAAACCGAAGCCGCTTTTCAGCCCGACGGCTGGCTCCGGACCGGGGACCGGGGATTTATCGACGAACAGGATTTTGTCCATTTTGTCGACCGCATCAAGGACCTGATTGTGGCCTCCGGATATAATATTGCCCCCATGGAGATCGAAAACGTGCTCTACCTGCACCCCGCCGTGGAAGAAGCCGCCGTGGTGAGCCATCCGGATCCCTATCGGGGGGAAACCGTCAAAGCGATTATTTCCCTTAGAATCGATTATATGGGCAAAATAACGGAACAGGATATCATTGATTTCTGCAAACAGCATCTGGCATCCTACAAAGTTCCGAAAATAATTGATTTTCGCGACATTCTGCCCAAAAGTCCGGTGGGCAAGCTCATGCGGCACAAGTTAAAGGATACCTGACCCTGAGCTGAGCGTTTCAAATTTTGAAAAAATCATTTTTATTTTAACGATAAGGATCAAAACACAGACTCATGAAATCAGGACGACTTCCGATCGCCGGGATATGCATAGGATTGGTGATGGGCTTTTTCTTCATCGCCACAGAAGGCAGAGGCGGAGGCGCCTGGGCCGCCGAACCCGTCAGGTCCGAACCCGTTATCTCCGAAACAAATATGCACGAAGGAGCCGGTTCGGAACTGATTCAGGCCGCCGCTGTTCACGAAGAGAATATCGACGGCCATGACGGCGCTCATTTTAATCTCGGTGAGACCCTTCCGTTGTGGAGTGTCATTCCGTTTGCCTGCATGCTGTTGTCCATCGCATTTATGCCCCTGCTGGCCCCTGAATTCTGGCATCATCATTTCGGAAAGGTATCTGCTTTCTGGGCTGCTGTCATGGCGATTCCGTTTCTGGCGATCTATCAGGGAATCGCCCTTTATGAAATTCTTCATATCCTGCTGGCGGACTATGTTCCGTTTATCGTGCTGCTCTGGTCCCTGTATACCGTATCCGGCGGCATCCTTCTGCGCGGCACCCTCCGGGGGACGCCACTTGTCAATACCACACTGTTGATCATCGGCGCGATACTGGCATCCTGGATGGGCACCACCGGGGCGGCCATGCTGCTGATCCGTCCGTTTCTGAGAGCCAACGATTACCGGAAAAGCCGCACCTTTATGGTGGTTTTTTTCATATTTCTGGTGGCCAATATCGGCGGTTCCCTCACCCCGCTGGGCGATCCGCCGCTGTTTCTGGGATTTCTCCACGGCGTCAGCTTTTTCTGGACCTTCAATATTCTTCCCCACATGCTGTTTGTGGGAGTCATCCTGCTGGTGGTCTATTTTATCATGGATCTTATTTTTTACCGGAAAGAAGCGGCGGACGGCCCACCGGATGACGGTACAAAAGAGCCCTTGGGACTGGACGGCGTTCATAATTTTCTGTTCCTGATCGGTATTGTCGGGGCCGTGCTCGCCAGCGGCATTGTGGACTGGGGTGAAATCCACACGTTCGGCGTTCACCGGGCCGTTCAGGACTGGGCAAGGGACGCTTTTCTGGTGCTCATGGGCATCTTGTCCCTTGTGACCACCTCTTTTAAAATCCGGGACGATAATGATTTTACCTGGTTTCCCATTGTGGAGGTGGCGTATCTCTTTGTGGGTATTTTTATTACCATGGTGCCCTGTCTTCTGATTCTCAAGGCAGGTCCTAAAGGGGAACTGGCATTTTTGATCAATTCGGTAACAGAACCGGTGCACTATTTCTTTGTCACCGGTCTGCTGTCCGGTTTTCTGGATAATGCGCCCACGTATCTGACCTTCTTCAACACAGCGCTGGGCAGCTTTTATCCGGGCATGGCGGAACAAGCCGCAGTCGATCTGCTGATGACTGAAAATGCTATTTTTTTAAAGGCGATTTCCACGGGTGCTGTTTTTTTCGGTGCTTTCAGCTATATCGGCAATGCACCCAACTTCATGGTGCGGTCCATCGCAGAGGAAGCCGGAACCCCCATGCCGAGTTTTTTCGGATATATGTTCAAATACAGCCTCATTTTTCTGATCCCGACCTTTGTGGTCATGAGCCTGATTTTTTTCTAAGAGAACAATGCCCGGCCGCAAGGGCAAACTAACGGATATGGAAATGTTCAGCAGCTTTTTCAATCAAAAAATAGCCATTGTGGGTGCGGGAAATTTTTGCATGCGATTTCTGGAACATTTTTTCAGCAGCAGCGGGCCTGAAAAAAAACCGGAAATTATCGGAGTTGCGGATAAGAATCCATCCGCCCGGGGCATTGTCCTGGCAGAGGCACTGGGCATCCACACCACAACGAATTACCGGGAATTTACGCATCTGGACGGGCTTGAAGTTATCCTGGAAATGAGCAATGACCCGATGCTTTCAGACATCATCGCTGCCCATATGCCGGAACATGTCCAAATCATCGACCATTATGAAGCCCGAACGCTTTTTGAGCTTTTGCTGGTCCAGGAGTTCCGGAACCGCAGCCTTGAAAAGATCCGGACCGGCAACTGGAACCTGGAGGAAATCGAAAATATCCACGACCAGGTAATGGCGCAGTTTGCAAAAATTCTGGCGAAAAAGAACCAGAGGACCCGGCAGATTGTCCGCAACCTCTGGGAGCAGCAGGAAACCGTTTCCCAGATTATTCAGGGCAACACCATTCCCACCTTTGTTATTGACCGGAACCACCGGATTACCCACTGGAATACGGCCCTGGAACGGTTGACCGGGCTTTCCGCCGCCGATGCGGTGGGAACGGACTTGCAATGGTCTCCTTTTTACGCGCATAAGCGGCCGACCATGGCGGATTTTATCGTAGATCAGACGGATGAAGCCGAAATCGGACAATTTTATGATGAAAACTGGAGCCGGTCCGCCCTGATCAAGGAGGCTTTTCAGGCGGAAGGATTCTTCAGACACATTGGCGATGCCGGAAAATGGCTGCTGTTCACGGCCGCCCCCATCAAAGCCCGGGACGGCGCGGTTATCGGGGCAATTGAAACCTTCTGGGACATCACGGAAAGCAAACACGCAGCCCAGAAACAGGAACGCCACAACCGGGAACTGTCCACCCTGGTGGAGATTTATACGGCCCTGACCGCACCCGCGGAATTTGAAAAGCGACTGAGCAATGCACTCACCGTTGTCCGCGACTTTATCCATGCCGGAAATGTCTGTATTTTTCTCAAAGATGAAAACACCCGTTTTTCGCTCCGCTACAAAGCCGGAACCTGCGATTATACCTGCTCTGAAAAAGAAAGCACGGCCATGGCCCATGTCATCTCGTCCATTGCGGAAACCGGGCAGCTTGCCATATATGAGCGGGAACACTGCCCGGATATGGCATGCCCGTTTGCCGACGGCCGGGCCCGATCCCTGATTTATCTGCCGGTAAGTGATAAGGAAAACAACCCCATGGGGGTTATCTATATTACCAGCAACCACCCGGCCGATTTTATCCGTCAGGAGCAAGATATACTGGAGCTCATCGCCAACCGTATCGGCGTGGCCGTGGAAAATGCCCTGCTCCAGGAACAGTACGTTAAATCCGAAGAAAAATACCGCACCCTGTTCAACAACGATCCCACGCCGATTTTTATTCTTGAAAAGGAGTCCCGCCGGATCATTGACATGAACCAGCGGGCAAAAAGCACCTACGGGTATGAGCTGGAAGAATTGACCGGAACCCCCTTCTCAGCATTAGGGGATCTGGGGGATGATGAAATTGAAAACGCCTTCACCCAGGTCGCGACCCGGCATTCCGTGCTGCTGTCCAAAAAACGCCATTACCGGAAAGGCGGCGCGCCCTTTTTTGTGACGATTGTCGTGAGCACCGCCGAATACGGCGGCCAGGACATTTTCATTGTCAACACCACGGATATTTCTGAAATCGTGGAAAAAGAAGCCCAGCTGGTCCAGGCCGGCAAGATGACCACCCTGGGCGTGATGGCCGCGGGCATGGCCCATGAAATCAACCAGCCCTTAAATGTCATCCAGATCTGTGCGGATTATTTCCTGAAAATGCACAACAAAGGGGAGCATATTCCACCGGCGGATTTAAAGACCATGACCTCGAACATTATTGAAAATGTGGACAGGGCCTCTAAAGTAATTAAACGGGTACGCGACTTTGCCCGGCAAACGGACGTGACGCGCAGCAGAATAAACATTAATGCGCCCATCAAAGACAGCGTTAACGTTTTGGATCATCAGCTCAAAAGCCATGGGGTCGATCTGGTGCTGGAGCTTGAAGAAAACATGCCGCCCATTATGGCGGATCATAACCGCCTGGAACAGGTCTTTATCAATCTGATCACCAACGCCATTGACGCCATTGAAGAAAAGATTGAAAAGCATCCGGACAAACCCGCGGAAAAGACCATCACCATCACCTCTGCGTTTGTAAAAGGCGATGTGACGGTCACGGTCTCGGACAGGGGCGCGGGCATGAGCGAAGAGGTGCAGGAGAAAATTTTCGAACCGTTTTTCACCACCAAGGAAACCGGCAAGGGTACCGGCCTGGGGGTGAGCATCAGTTACGGCATTATCAAGGACTATGACGGGGAGATCGACGTAAACAGTAAAATCGACGCGGGGACATCTTTTAAAATCAAGTTTCCCGCGGCCGGAAAGCCGACAGAGGCAAGCACTGATGGCAACTAAATTATTACTGATCGATGATGAAACGGCCAGCACTTCCCTGCTGGCGTTTTCCCTTAAAAGCGACGGGTACGAAGTTCTCACCGCCGCCAGCGGCGAAGAAGGCCTTGAAATATTTGACCGGGAACTGCCGGATATCGTGATCACCGATATCCGGATGCCGGGAATGGACGGTATTGAAGTTTTAAAAAAAATCAAGGAACGGCCGCATCCCGCCGAAGTGATTATCATCACCGGCCACGGCGATATTGAAAATGCCATCGATTCCTTAAAATACGGGGCATCGGATTTCATCAACAAACCCGTCCGGGCGGAAAATCTGGCGCTGGCGCTGCAACGTGCGGAAAATAAACTTGATCTTCAGGCAAAACTCGATGCATATACAAAAGATCTTGAGCAGGAGGTGGAAACAGTCACCCATGAATTGCGCATGCAGTCCAACTTTCTGGAGAAACTGATCAAAACGTCGGAAGAAGGGATTGTGGCCACAGACCGGATCTTTAACGTCATTATATATAATCCGGCGGCCGAGCATATATTAGGATACCCGGCAAAAGAAATACTGCACCGGAAAAAAGCAAAAGATCTTTTTTCCCAGGAACTGATGCGTAAATATCAGGCCAAGCGCCATGATTATCAAAAACGGAAAAAACTGGACCATTTTGAAACCCATCTGAAAAACAGTGACGGACAGCTGGTACCGGTCCGGTTCACCGGCGTTTTCCTTTACGAAGAAGGCAGAATTATGGGCAGCGTGGCGTTCCTTGAAGACTTAAGGGAAATCAAGCGCCTTGAAAAAGAGGTGCTGATGTCGGAACGCCTGGCCACTGTGGGCCAGACCGTGGCCGGCATGGCCCACGGGGTGAAAAATATCCTCCACGGGTTCAAGGGCGGCAGTTATCTCATGGAAGTGGGGTTTAAAAAAAATGACACCGAGAAATTAAAATCCGGGTGGCAGATGATTCAAAAAAACATCGCCCACACATCGGAACTGGTGATGGATCTGCTGACCTATTCCAAGGACCGGAATGTCGAGTATGTCCCCTGTGAGCCCAATGACATTGCGGCGGAAGTCTGCGAGGCGCTCACGGATACCGCAACAGAGCACAATGTAAGGCTGGCGGAGGAACCGGACCCCGCCATCGGCCGGGTGGCCATGGATAAAACGAGCATCCACACCATTTTGATGAATCTGGTTTCCAATGCCGTGGACGCCTGTATTTTAGATGATATCCCGGGAAAATCCTATGCGGTAACGGTAAAAACGCTGTTGGAAGAAAAAAATATGATCCGGTTTGAGGTAGTTGACAACGGCACGGGCATGGACAAAGAGGTTCAGGACAAAATGTTCACTTCTTTTTTCAGCACCAAGGGGCACAGAGGCACCGGGCTGGGGCTTCTGGTCACCCGAAAACTGATCGAAGATCATGACGGCACCATTGATGTTTTTTCTGAAGTTGGAAAGGGAACCACATTTATCGTGAAGCTTCCGTTTGAAGAATTAAAAACCTAATTGTTTATCAAGGAGCAGATGTTATGGGAAAAAAAGTACTGGTTGTGGATGATGATCCGGATGTACGCCTGTTCTCCCAGGCCGTCCTGGAAGAAAACGGGTATACGCCTGTTATGGCGAAAAACGGTGAAGAAGGCGAGGAACTGATCCGGAAAGAAGCACCGGATCTGATCATTCTCGACGTGCTGATGCCCAGAGAAAGCGGCATCCGGCTTTACCGGAACATGAAGACCAATAAAAATTTCAAAAATATCCCCATCGTAATCCTCAGCGGAATCGCGGAAAAATCTTTTCTCCGGTCCCAGAAAGTACTGACCGAGTTCGGCGGTGATCCGGTGCCGGATCCCGAGGCGTATCTGGAAAAACCCGTGGACGGAGAAGAACTGGCGGATACGATTAAAAAAATACTCGGTTGAAAAGCATGAAAAGAGGTGACGGTGAACAACAAGAATAAAAGAAGCCTGGTTTTTCGAAAAATGATGTTTGTTACCCAGTTCGAAGAACTCGGCTTTGGCGCACTGCAGTCGCTGCTTGTCCTGAGAGGTGCGGGACTGGAGCACGTGATCCTGCTGAATGTCATTGAGCGGGACCGTGTGGCCATGCACCGGGGCCTGGGATACGATAAAGACGAGGAGCGGCGGCTCAAAGAACAGGCCAACATCCGGTTTATCGACTGGGCGGAAAGCCTCTTTGAAACGGGCATGGAAGTGGGCGACTATATCGTGGTGGGAAACGTGGTGTCGGATACCCTTGAAGCGGTTGTGGCGGAAGACGCTGATCTCATCGTTATCGGCCAGCGCAAAAGAAAAATGATTGAGTTTTTCTATTCCGGTGATGACATCATTGAATTGTTACGGCGGTCTCACCGGCCGGTGCTGATTTACAAGGAACTGGAAAGCAATTCATGCACTGATACCTGTCTTGCGGACAACCCCTTTTGCCGGACCCTTCTGGCGGTGGACTGGTCACCGGCCTGTCTGCTGGCCGTGGAATATTTAAAAACCATGAAAACTGTGGTGCAGGACGTGAGCGTCATCCATGTGGCCTCGCCTAAGGAGCTCAAAGGCACCTCCAGTCTGGACATTCAAAAGCTTCGCAAAGAAAAAAGGGGCCGGCTGGAAGAAATCTGCGAGGCTCTGGAAGCAGAAGGCATCCACTGCCGGTCCCATCTGTACGTGGGAGAACCGGTGACGGAAATTTTAAGGGCGGCTAAAGAATTCAACGCTTCCATGATTGTGATGGGCTCCTCCGGGACGTCGGTATGGCGGGAACGGTGGATCGGCAGCACCCCGCGGACCATTGTTGAGAAATCGCCGTATCCGGCGCTGATTATTCCCCATGCAAAAGAAGACACGGATCAGGCGGAATAATCCGATTTTTTATCCGGTAATGGCTTACAATTTGAGACGACGGCATTTTCTTTAAAATTCAAGGTGTTTTTTTATATACAGGAGGATTGAATGGCGGTTATTACAATTTCCCGGCAATTCGGGTGCGGTGGAAAAGACCTGGGCAGAAAAGTAGCCGATGTCCTGGGATATATTTTCGCAGACAGCGAAATTATTTCCAGGATTGCGGAAGCGGCAAATGTTTCCGAAACCTGGGTGGAACATGTGGAAAAAGAGGCGGGCGGAAAATTTCTGTGGATCATTTCCCAGATGGTATCCAAAGGCCTGGTGGAGAAAATTCTTAAAGATGAACGGGGCTACATTGACGAATCCATCTATCTGGACTATCTGGTGGTGCTCATCGCCCAGTTCGCCGAAGAAGGCGACGTGGTGATCATGGGCCGGGGAAGCCAGTATATTCTGCAGGACCATCCGGACGCCATTCATATTCTGCTGGTCAATTCAGCGGAAAACCGGGTCAAAAATATTATGGAGCGTCATGACCTGACCCACAAAAAAGCCGAACAGATGGTGCAAAGTGAAGACAAGCGCCGGGCCGCGCTTTATAAAAAAATCGGTAAAACCGATTATGAAGAGGCGGGTCTCTATGATCTGGCGGTCAACCTGGGCCGGGTGGAGGCAGACACGGCCCGGGACCTGATCGTGAAACTGGCGCGCCATAAAGAAACGGAAAGCACTGATATCTAAAAATTAACCGCCCAGCATAACTTTTCGCAACATTTTCTGAAACACGGCTTTAAAAGACGCAAACGTGCCGATATCACGTACCGGATCATCTGCTATCCGGCACTGCCGGCCCACAGTAAACAAAAACCGCGCCAGCGGCCCGATATGGGAACCGATCAATGATTTGCCGGTGGTTTGAAGGGAAACGGAAATATCTCTTGCCGGGTCGGCCCAGCAAAAAATGTTGATAAACCCGACGTGCCCATAGGCGGATTCGGAATACGGACCCCAGATACCCACCGGCGATCCGCCCAGCATGAGGCCCGGGCTGTAACGCATGGGAATAACCAGGGTGCCGTCAAACCACATTTTGGCCGCAGGCGCCACTGCCCGACGGACAGTTTCCGCTTCAAAAATCCGACGGCCATTTAATTCCCCGCCGTTTAAGAGCATCTGGTAGAATTGCGACATTTCATCGGCCGTGGCCACGAGATTGGCGGCCGGAATGATAATCTTATAAAACCGGGGCTGATTGGCGATGCGGACCACATCGTCCCAGGCGACACTCAACGCTCTTTTGGCCAGGGCGGATAAAGGAAAAAACAGCGGCACGCCCGTGGCGTAGTCGGTTGCCACATGCCGGATAGCTTCTTCCGGCACCCCGTAATTAAAATACCGGAAACCCAGAGGTTTCTGAACCGTTTCCTTGAGCAGCTCCCGGATGTTTTCGCCGGTCACCCGCTGAACGATTTCCCCCAGAATCGTGCCTCCGGTGACGGCATGATAGGCCATGCTGCCCCCGTCTCCGGATCTTGGCTTTAAATTGCACACCATTTTCACCAGGCCGTCATGATCAAAAAGAATCTCCGGATCGGTTTCCGGGGGCGGCGCCGGTATGCCGCCGTGGTGGGAAATGACGTTAAAAATGGTGATTTTATCTTTTCCGTGGACGGCGAATTCCGGAATATAGCGCATCACGGGATCGGAAAGGTTGATCTGGCCTTTTTCCGCCAGCCAGTGAATCATCATGGCGGTCACCGCCTTGGAAGCGGAATACTGACAAACCGGTGTGTCCGGCGTCATCAGGATTTTTTCGGTATCCGGCGGGTCCATTTCATTGCCGGCGGGCCCGTTTCCATGGCTGTGCCCGATGGCACGCCGGATTACCACCTGCCCTTTTTTTCTGAGACACAATGCAATCCCGGGATGAATGCCGGTCCGGTAAAGATCCTCCACGCACGACCAGATGGCGTCAACCCCTTCCCGGGTCATTTGCACCTGCTCCGGTTCCGTTTCCCCGGCGGCATCACAAGTAGTTACTTTGGACAGATCATCCGGAACGGACAGGGTCCGGAAGGCTTTGGACTTGAACGAATCAATCAGTTTCATAGGGGTTGTATAGCAGAAAAAAGAAGGGTTTGTCTTCACTTAAATAAGTGTGTTAGAAGAAACCGGGTTTGTTGTTTTTCCATTTATAAAAAAGGAATATGGATGCCGGATAATTTTAATACCAATAATGACAATGAAACATTTGCGTTTAAGCGCTTGCCCGTTTCCGCAGAAGAAATCGGGGCCTATACACAAAAATTTTTCCCGCAAAAAAAAATAAAAGGACATTTCTTTAAACGATTTGCCGTCTGGCTGATCATCTCTTTTCTCCGGCTCTTGCCCTACTGGCTCGCTTATCACATCGGAACGTTGCTCGGCAAAGTGCTCTGTTTCTTGAAGACTGGAAAGCATGTTGCGTTTACAAACCTTAACATCGTCTATGCCGATTCAAAGTCCATGGAAGAAAAACAGGCGATTTACAAGGCGTCTCTGATCAACTTCGGCCGTGTTATCATCAATTACATGCGCCTGCCCTTTGCCGGGGAAAAATTCTGGACGGAAAACTGCGAACTGGTCAATGAGGATGTTCTTAAAAAAGCAGCCAACAGAAAAAAAGGTGTTGTTTTTGTCGGGGGCCATATCGGCATGTGGGATCTTGCCGGCGGCAAGGTGGGGATGTCCGGGTATCCTGCGGCGGTGGTTTCCAAAGGCGTTGATGATCCGGTCATCAACAAGCTGGTCAATGATGCCCGGGCCGCCATGAATATGGGGGGCATTGAAACCCGAAACACCATGGATCAGATTTTTGCCGGTTTAAAACGCGGCGAATCCCTTGTGCTGGCTTTGGACCAGAACATGAAAAAAGGCAAAGGCGCGTTTATCGACTGGATGGGCAAAAAAGCCTGTTCCGTCAAATCCACGGCCTATCTTGTGAAAAAATCCGGGGCCGCCGTCATACCGGGATATATGATTCAACAGGGGCCCAAAAAATTTAAACTCATTTTAAAAGAGGAATTACCCTGGATCGACTGCCCGGAAGACCCTGAAAAAGAGCTCGCGCTCAACAACCAGAGCCAGGCGGATGCGGTGCAGAAAATCATTCTGGAACATCCGGAGCACTGGCTCTGGATTTACAAACGGTGGAAAGTGGTTCCGGATGGCGAAAAAAATCCGTATAAAAAATAAAACCCCTTAGGGATGCGGCATCGGATAAACATACAATGGAAAAAAGAAATCACGGAAACATCATGTTTCTGGGCACCGGCTCAGATGTGGGAAAAAGCATTACAGTGACGGCATTTTGCCGGATTTTAAAAAACCGGGGAATCCGCGTGGCCCCGTTTAAAGCCCAGAACATGTCGAATAACTCCTATGTCACCATTGAAGGCGGCGAAATCGGCCGGGCCCAGGTGGCCCAGGCCGAAGCTGCAGGCCTGCTCCCCAGCGTGCACATGAACCCGGTACTTTTAAAACCCACCAGCGAAAAAGGCGCCCAGGTGATTATTAACGGTCATGTGCATAAAAACATGATTTCACAGGAATATTACGCCTTCAAAAAAGAACTTAAACAGGCAGTGGGCAACAGTTACGACGCACTGGCGGCTCAATATGACGCCATCGTGATGGAAGGCGCGGGCTCATGTGCTGAGGTGAATTTACGCACCCATGACATCGTAAATTTTGAAATGGCGCTTCAGACAAACGCGCCTGTGGTGCTGGTGGCGGATATCGACCGGGGCGGGGTGTTTGCGCAAATCATCGGCACCCTTTCCGTGATTTCAGAAAAAGAACGGGATCTGGTGGCCGGCTTCATCATCAACAAATTTCGCGGAGACCCGGCATTGTTTGAAGACGGCATCGCCTATATTGAAAAAGAAACCGGCAAACCGGTGTTTGGTCTGGTGCCCTATTATCATGATATACATATTGACCCGGAAGACAGCCTGTCCCTTGACACAAGTATCAAAAATATCGCAAGAATCGGAAAAGACGAAACAACCCCGGCCACCGGCGTGTCGCCATCGGATGGCAAAATACGGATTATCATCCCCCGCCTGCCCCATGTATCGAATTTTACGGATATTGAGGCGCTGGCCAGGGAACCGGAGGTGGAGGTGTTATGGGCCGAGACACCTGATCAAATTGAAAATGCAGATGCCGTGATTCTGCCGGGAAGCAAAAATGTCATTTATGATATGCGTTACCTGCATGAGCACCATTGGCCAGCGGCCATAAAAGATTTC
>JAABSL010000278.1 GCA_011390415.1 Desulfobacteraceae bacterium | reverse complement strand
CGGCGCTGACACATGCCATCGGGCGTCAACAGAACCCTTAAGAAAAATAAATTGATGGCAAAGAAAAAGGCTAAAATTCAAGGCGCGCAAAGACTAAGGAGCGCTTCGTACGAATGTACGCTGAGTGATGAAGGCTGCCGCGCAACATAGAATTTGAACGGATTGCGAAACCATCACCACCGACTCATCATCTCAATCCCCCTGACCCGGGCAATCTCATCCTGAAGCTGTTCAAACTGCTTTCCCACTGCGCCGAGCAGATAATCCATAATTTTGAAACCGAGCACCGCATCCTTTTCAAAAATTGCCAGCAAATCCTCACGGTTTAAGCGGATAACCTTGCATCCACGGGATGCGCAATAGCCCGAGAGCCGGTATTTATAAGGTTCGACAAAGCATGTCCATCCGAAAGCCTGGGTTTCCGATAAAAAAGAAGGGGCCGCCGTGCTGCTTGTTTCCGAGCCGGAGAATTCGGTTTTCAGCTCCACTTCGCCTTCGAGGGTAATCCATACATTCGACGCGCTGTCCCCTTGCTTGAAAATGCGTTCGCCTTTCTTAAAATCAACAGCCTCCGCGCACTTCTGAATGGCCGAAAGCTGATTGTCATTTAAGTTTTTAAAAATATCCACCTGTTCCAGAAAGTCCAGACTAATCATTGATTTTCTCCTTCCAGCACCCACTCGTTTATGATCCGGCCATTGGCAATATGTTCATCAAATACCCGGCGTATTTTTCCCGGACTCATCCGCTGATAAACCACTGATCCCTGGTTCTGAATTTCTACCGTAACATTCGGTTCACTGACGCACCGGCCGAGACATCCGGCGCTTTTAACCCGAACCCCTTCAAAACCCGAATCTGAAGCCGCTTCAATGGCCGCCACCAGGACGTCCCGGGCTCCGGCTGCAATACCGCAGGTTCCCAGATGCACGGTGACCGTCGCGGTTACAAGGGGTCCTTCATCAGATCCCTGAAGCCGGTGAAATCGTTTTCCCACCACCTGGAGCATGGCCGCCATCACCGGATACCCGGTTTTCGGATGTTGGGTTAAATAATCGCGCAGCGCTTCACGTTCAATGGCCAGGACCCGGCACTGGCGTGATGCACAATAGGCGGACAGTTTATATTTATAAGGCGGCACAAGACTGGACCACCCGACTATTTTATTGGCGGTAACGGTCGACAGGGTACTTTCTTCCGAAGTTTCCCGGCCCGGCAGGTCAAAGCGCAGATCAATCACCCCGTCTTCGACAATCCACAAATGAGTGGCGGATTCGCCGTCTTTAAACAATTGTTCTCCGTAAGCAAACCGCTTTTCGGTGGTTAACTGAGCAATTTCCGACAATTCTTCGTCACTTAACGACTGGAATACCTCAACCTGCCTTAGCTTTTCAATAACGGTCATCAACTTCTCCTTTGTCTGCCGGATGATGGATGAAAATTTTGACCAATAATAGCACAATACCGGTCCGGAAAAAAAGATCAAAAATCAACAATACGATAAATGATCAACATCCGGAAGGCCATCGAAAAAAACTTTGCATTCAGTTCGGGAATTTACATTTTTGCCAGGGCAAAATCGGTTTGAACCTCCCCTTTCAGGACATGCCGCATAAATACCTGGCGCATCTTGTTGGCGTCCATCTTCTGATAGATAATCGGCTCCTCTCCGTCGACCTCAACGGTCACATTGGGTTCGCTGCTGCACATGCCCATGCATCCGGAAGCCACCACCCGGATATCGTCACGGTCAGATTCCGCCAATTCATCCATCAGGGCGTTCATTACGTCCCGGGCGCCGGCTGCAATGCCGCAGGTGCCCATATGAACCATAATTTTGATTTTTGCGCGGCCCTCCCGCAAAGAAGTTTCTTTTGCTGTTTTTTCCTTAATCTTCTTTAAATCATCAATGCTTAATCGTGCCATGTCACTCCTCACCCTGGGTGGTTTTTAATCGATTGAATCCGGCCGCTGATATCCGTTAATATTTGCCGCAGTTTTTGAAAAACATCCGGATCAGTAACCGGACGGCCGTCAAACATGTTCTCAATTTCAGGGGTTTTCATCTCAAACCGGCAGTCGTCGACCCGGTGGACATATTCAAACGCGACCTCCGGATAGCCGATGATCAGCGACATCAGCGTGCCGGTCATATCGCCTAAGGGGGCCCGGTCGATATGATCATATTCAAATTCAGCGATCACCTTTGTGCCCCGGCCTTCAACAGAATCCACCCGCATGGATCCGTTGCAATGACGGGCAGCCGACTCCAGCAGAGAAAGCCCCAGGCCCACCCGGCGGGTCGTCCGGGTGGTGTAGAACGGATCCGTGACATTTCGGAGCAGATCCGGGGAAATGCCGCGGCCGTTATCTTCTATGACAATCCGCAGCCGGTTGTCCGGCCGGGCTTCTTCGACGGCAATCCGCACCCGGTCCGCACCGGCTTGAATCCCGTTTTCCGAAACATCGAGTATATGCAGCGATAATTCTTTCACGATCCTTCTTTTTCCAATGTCTGCCTGTGGACTGTCCGCCGCCCGGATTGGTTGGCAAGCCCCATGCGAATTTCATTAAATGTCGGTGCCGCCATCATGAAACCGGTCCAGACTTTTCCGACATCTTCGATATAATGGGCATCTGATGATGTGATGCAGGTAAAGGCCTGAACACCGGGAATGGACGCCCCAGCTTCATCAACAGACATCCGCCAGGACACTTCCAAAGCATCAAAGCGCAAATCTTCGGGAATAAACCCCAGGTTACTGACAATGCCGAATGCCGGCCGGTCGACATGGGATGCAATAGACAACCCGCCGAGATCATGTGTTTTTTGCACAATATCATAAACAGACAGCGTGGTGGCCCCGATGAGGAGATGACAATTTTCCGCAATCACGGCATCATTTTCATCAGCCACAATCTGCTCGCCCCACAAATTGGGATCATTTTTCCCCGGCAGATGCGCATACACATATGCCTGCATCCGCATTGCACGGTCACAGGTGTCAAAAATTGCCAGTACATGGACTTCCTCTTTTGAGCAAATTTCCATACCCGGCAACACAACAATGCCGGTGTTTGTCCCCGCCCGGATGGCGGCCGCCGTGTTTTCTGCGGTATTGTGATCGCAGACGGCAACAATATCCAGCCCGGCCCGGCGGCTTTTTTCAGCAATCGATTTCGGACTCATTGCCCAGTCGCCGCAGGGAGACAGACAGGTGTGAATATGCAGATCCGCCCGATAGAGTTTCACGCCGGCACCCGGCTATACCACGCCGGCCGCATACAGCTGTCCGGCCAGATCATAGGTTCGCTGACCGCTGAGCATGATGGGAATTTTTTCCTGATCCGCTTTTGCCCGGGTGGCGTCATCAGGCACATTGCCGCCGGTCAGAACAACAGCCGCCATTTCCCTTAATATCGCCACGGCTATGATATTCTGATGCCCCTGAATGGTCAGCCAGACACAGCCGATCGGCGCATTGGCCATGACTTCACTGAGCAGGTCCCCGCAATGACCGCCGGCAACGATCCGATCCAGCCCTTCCCTGCCCGCAACCACCGTTAGGTTAAACTGTGTTGCTAAATCTGATGCCTGCATCTTATCATTCCTTTATCTCATTTTAAAACAATCAGTTAAGCTCGCCTCACCCCGAACGACATCTTCGGCAAAAGTTCTGCAATCCGGAGCCCCGCAGGCCGCGCAGTCGTTTCCGTGAATCCGGGTAATTAATTTTTCAATCTGTTTCATCTCATCAATTGTCAGCGCATTTTTTGTTGAATCATAAATATCGATAAGCGCTGCGGGTTCCAGTTCGGAAAGGAACCATCCCTTGTCATATAATTGACGAATTTTCTCCCTGGGCAGTCGCCGCCCGATACCGAACATTTTAATAAATTTCTGCACCGTGCTTTTTGCCATATACCGGTCAATCGCAGTCAGCGGTCCCCCCAGACACCCCTCGGCGCAGGCCCGGAATTCAATATATTGAATCTCACCAAATAGTCCCATTTCAATTTTTTCCAGATACGCCCGGGTTTCTTTGAGGCCGGATACGGCAATGACACCGTCCGTGCGCATACCCGCAATTTCGCCGCCGGACATTCCCCACAACGGACCTCGGGTACTGGGAACAAAACTGAAATGTTCATTTGGAAAAAGATTTAATTCTTTTTCCTTGAGCTGTTCCATGCAGGCGAGCAGTTCCGGATATATCCGGTTGATACCCACCGCCTGATCCACAAATCCCAGTTCATTCATCAGCCCGGAGCAGTCCGGCACCACTTTGGAATGGCAGGGCGTAATATGATGCAGCACCACATCTTCTTCAGCCACGCCATGTTCTTCGCTCAGCTTTTTACGCAGTTCGCCGCCCAGCAGCGTCACCGGACGTTTTAGAGGCAGAATATGGTTCAGCAGGTTGGGATAGTTCAACACCATCAGGCGAATTACCACCGGACAAATCGGAGAAATTAACGGCCACGGATAGTGATGTTTTTTTTGGTTTTCCGCAACCACTTCGTCAGCGGCATATTGAAACATTTCAATATAATATGACAAGTCGATGGCATGATCAAACCCCATCTGCTTGAGTCCGGTCAAAACATCGGCGGGCGTGAATCCGGGAAACTGAGCATACAGCACCGGCGAAACAATGGCCGCATTCAGTTTATTTTTCAAAAACGGTTCAATCGGCGCGACAGACGAACTGACCGCCCCTTCCTGACATACGCGGATGCACTCTCCGCATCCGATGCACAATTCTTCCAAAAAGACAGCTTTATTGTTGTGTACGCGAATGGCCTTGGTCGGGCAGGCACGGACGCATTGGGTACACCCGGTACAAAACTTTTCAGTAAAAGATATAAATTCCGGAACCATAGGAAGGCCTTTAGTATATTTTACCTAAGTTGAGCGATTAAAAAAAATCATTCGAACTTTTGTGCCGCAACCCGGTACTGATTCAATGAACATCTCGTCTGCATTTTTTTCCATATTCGGCAGTCCCATGCCGGCGCCGAAACCCATCTCCCGATGGGCATCGCTGGCAGTGGAATATCCTTTTTCCATGGCCCGGGCAATGTCCGGAATGCCGGCCCCTTCATCTGAAATATCCAGAACAATCCGTTCGGTATTGATCTCGATACAGAACCGGCCGTCACCCCCATGCATCACCACGTTCATTTCCCCTTCATAACCGCACACGGCAATCCGGCGAATCAGTGCAGAATCAATCCGCATCTGCTTAAGAAGCTGCTGAACGGTAATGGAAGCTTCGCCGGCATGAATAAAATCCCTGCTCCGGATATTAAAACATTTTTTCAGCGATGACATGGACGGCCCTTAAAAAAAGGGGTGTAAAAATCAGGGCATCGGCACCTTTAAATGCATTGCCCTTTGCCAAAAGCCGACAGGGGAGGTAAATCCAATCAACGGGTCCCTTTTAAACCGGTCAAACCAGCATTATATAAACGACCGCAGGCTAAAAACATGGAACAGGGGGTTGACAGCAGAGGAATTCCGTGCTTTTCAGCCAGTGCCACAATATCCGGGGACGGCTTTTTGTCACGGACAAAAACAATAACGGCAACGCCTGAGATAACCGCTGTTTTGACTGCCTGAATATTGGTCAACCCGGTCAGCAAAACGCTGTGGTCGGACAATGCTGCCAGAACATCACTCATCAGGTCACTTCCGCCGGCTTTATCAATTTCAATGTCGGGTCTGTCTTCTCCGCAAAGAAACGTTGCCTCCAGTATTTCCGCCACCAAGGATAATTTCATGGGCTGCCGTCAAATTTGAAAAGTTTCCAAAATTTATATCCGACTTTTTACGGTCGTACCCAACCAAAGCACCAGAATCGATTGCTGAGTGAAAAAACAAAAAGAGAAATCAGGTGAGAAAAGTGTTCTGTTATTTAATAAAATATAATAAATCCAACGCAGTGTCAATGGAATGGTTTATTGACTTTTTCCCTTTATTATGAAAAATTTATGAATAGTTATCGGTTCTTTAAAACTGAGGGCCGTGATCATTGTTTCGGGCACCACCACCAAAGGGGCATATGGCATACGCTCTTTTGCGATTGAACCGGGACAGGCGAGAATGCCACTCATGGGCGAATGCCATTCGCCCCTACGGTATAAATCATATTGGCAGAAGTAATTATCAAGGCCGAATTGAGCAAGGGAGGACATCCATGCCGACCTCGATGCAGTTGACCCATCCCGATATTTCATCCGAAATGATTCCGAAAATTGATGCGGTAATTGCCGCCCATCAAAAAACCAGCGGGGCCGCAATTCCCGTTCTCCGGCTTTGCCAGGACATCGTCGGCTACCTGCCGGTCGAACTCATCGATTATATCAGCGCCGGCCTGAATCTTCCCCGAAGTGAGGTTTTCGGCGTGGTGACATTTTATTCCCTTTTTTCTTTAACCCCCCGCGGCCGGCATACCATCAAAGCCTGTCTCGGCACCGCCTGTTATGTCAAAGGCATCAGAGAAATCATGAATCGTATTTCCAGTGAATATCACCTGAAAGAAGGTGAAACCTCTGAAGATCGCCGTTTTACACTGGAAGCCGTCCGGTGCCTGGGGGCATGCGGCCTGGCACCGGTTGTGGTGGTGGATCAGGATACTCATGGCGGCGTTACGCCAAGCCAGGTCAAACCGCTGCTTGAGCAATACGTATAAGCCCGTTATCCTTGGGGAAAATGCATAAAACCGGTAAAAACCGCGTAAGACAGGACAGGCCAAATGAAAAAAACCCGACTTCAATTAATGCTGTGCGGCGGATCAGGATGCCAGGCAACCGGGAGCCAGTTATTTCACGACGCGCTGGAAAAAGAACTCAAACGCATCCGCCTGGACCGGGAAATCAAAATCATTGAAACCGGCTGCAACGGATTCTGTGCCGTCGGTCCCGTCATGCTGGTCCAGCCCGAAGGCATTTTTTATCAGAAGCTCTCGCCGGAAGATGTCCCGGAGCTTGTGGAAGAACATTTTTTAAAAGGCCGCCCGGTCAAACGGCTTCAATACGTTGAACCCGCTTCCAAAGAAACCATACCGAACATGAACGACATCCCGTTTTTTGCCCACCAGAAATTCCGGGTCATGCGCAACAAAGGGATGATCGATCCGGAAATCATCGACGAATATATTGCACGAGACGGCTACTTTGGCGCGGCAAAAGCACTGACGCAAATATCGCCGGAACAGATCATTGCCGAAATGAAGGCATCCGGACTCAGGGGCCGCGGGGGCGCCGGATTTCCCACGGGATTGAAATGGGAATTTGCCGCAAAATCCGCCGGTGATATTAAATATGTCCTGTGCAACGCCGATGAAGGCGATCCCGGAGCGTTCATGGATCGCAGTATTCTGGAAGCAGATCCCCATGCGGTCCTCGAAGGCATGATCATTGCCGCCCGTGCCATCAATGCAAACAAGGGCTATATCTACTGCCGGACCGAATACCCCCTGGCCCTGCACCGTCTGGATATTGCGATCAGACAGGCCCGTGAATACGGACTTCTGGGACAAAACATCCTGGAAAGCGGATTTGATTTTGACATCGAAGTCTATCAGGGTGCGGGTGCGTTTGTATGCGGCGAGGAAACCGCCCTCATGCGGTCCATTGAAGGCAAACGCGGCATGCCCCGGCCCCGGCCGCCGTTTCCGGCAAATAAAGGGCTTTGGGAAAAGCCCACGGTGTTAAACAATGTGGAAACCCTTGCCAACATTCCCCAGATCATTTTAAACGGGGGGGAGTGGTTTGCCGGCATTGGAACGGAGACCAGCAAAGGCACCAAAGTATTTGCTTTAACCGGTGCTGTCAACAATATCGGCCTGGTGGAAGTCCCCATGGGCGTAACGCTTCGCAAAATGATTTTTGACATCGGCGGCGGGATTCCGAAAAAAAGAAAGTTCAAGGCGGTCCAACTCGGCGGCCCGTCGGGCGGCTGCATCCCGGAGCAATGCCTGGACACCCCCATCGACTATGAAGAAATCGCCAAAGTCGGGGCCATTATGGGCTCCGGCGGCGTAATCGTCATGGATGAAAAAACGTGCATGGTGGATATGGCCCGTTTTTTTCTGGACTTTATCCAGGATGAGTCCTGCGGGAAATGCACCCCCTGCCGGGAAGGCACTCGTCGCCTGCTGGAAATAATTGAAAGAATCTGCCAGGGGAATGGTGTTTTTGAAGATATTGAAACCCTGGAAAGACTTTCCGTGGTCATCAAGAATTCTTCTCTGTGCGGACTCGGCCAGACTGCGCCGAATCCCGTCCTGTCCACATTGCGGTATTTTAAAGACGAATACATCGCCCACATTGTGGATAAAGAATGCCCGGCCAAACGATGTACCGCGTTGCTGAAATTCAAAATCGATTCGGATAAGTGCAAGAAATGCGGACTCTGCTACAAGGCCTGCCCGGCCTCAGCCATTATCTGGCAAAAAAAAGAAGTGGCGGAGATTAATCGGGAAAAATGCATTGAATGCATGAGCTGTTTTGAAGCCTGTCCGTTTGATGCCATTGAGTGACGGCAGGCACAGACCATCGTGATCTCTTTTTAAGCAAGCTATATTGCAATCCGAACCAGCGATTCTGTTCTTTTCAATTTTTCTTCATACCCGTCGGGAGAGATAAATGAACTGCCCAAAATGCGGATTTCCAAGACAGCCCGAAAGCAATGAATGCCCTAAGTGTGGAATAATTTATGATAAATATGGGAAAAATAGCAGAAGCAGGCAGGCAGAGGATGTTCAGGAAGTCCCTGCTGAAAAGATAAAAGAAAAAAAAGAGAGAATTAAGCTTTTTTTTAAAAATCTGTCCATTAAAAAGAGAATATCTCAACTTAATTCATTTCAAAAGTCAGGGCTGATTCTTTTAGCGGTCTTAATCTGTATCGGTATTGGCTTTATGATATTCAGGCCGGACATCACGGTTACAGGAAATATCTTTATTGCAAAAAAAGGAGAATCGAAAATCAACCCGGAATCGGCCGAAGTTAATGTTTTTTCAATGGACACGCTTTTGCCGCATCTGCTGAAACGAAAAGAAGACAGGTATAATGAACTGCTGACAATTTTAAAAAAAATTGAAACGGCAAGAATTGAATATGATGCAGCACTTGAAAACGCTGAAAACGTATTTCGCTGGGATTTTGACAATGCAGACCAGGCAATAAAAGCCCGTGAATCGGCTGAACGAAAATGGCAAAAGCTTCGTTCGGAAGAAAAAGAAATAACCGCTTCCGGTTTCTTTTTCCGCGAATTGCCGGCTCCGCTGTTATCCGCCAAAACTGATTCTGAGGGGAAGTTTACGATTCTCATTCCCCGCTCTGATTTGCATGCAATAGCCGCTTCAGCCAGACGACAGGCTGCTGATACGGTTGAAAAGTATTATTGGATAACACCCATTGACCCGGCAAATGGAAGCAGACAAGCTGTCACCTTATCCACGGACAACCTGTTATCCGCCGACGACATTATCGCCTTTACAGATATGTATTCACATTTAATACCGTAAAACAATCTCTCTTATTTTTCATTCAATACATTTTGAAAGAGCCGGTTACCCGAGATTTCCCGCCGCGAATAAAGCATCCGTATTGCTTACTTTAACCCTGGAAAATTAGTAAGCCCCTCTAACTAAAAAAGGCTGCCCGAACGGGCAGCCTTTTTTATTATACATAATTTTTTTAAAAAAAATTATTCACACAATTCAAATACCGCTGCAGCACCCATACCGCCGCCGATACACATGGACTCAACGCCGTATTTGGCACCGCGTTCACGCATTTCATTCATCAGCTGAGCACAGAGCTTTGAACCGGTGCATCCCAGGGGATGGCCCAGTGCGATGGCGCCGCCGTTGACATTGACAATGCGTTTGTCGCTGTCGGAAGCCCACAGTTCTTTGTTGTCGTACAGACCCAATTGCTGCATGGCGTAGATACACTGGGAGGCGAATGCTTCGTTGAGCTCCCAGAGGCCGATGTCTTCCACTTTCAATCCGGCCATGGCCAGCGCCTTGGGAACCGCATAAGCGGGACCTACGCCCATTTCATCAGCTCTGCATCCGGCCACCGCATAGGCAACCAGTTTTGCAATGGGTTTTACGCCGTATTTTTCCACGGCTTCGCCGCTCATAACCAGAGATGCCGCTGCACCGTCAGTGGTCTGGGATGAATTACCCGCGGTTACGGAACCGTTGGCTGCAAATACGGGACGCAGTTTAGCAAGGCCTTCAATAGTTGTGGTGTCACGGATACCATCATCAACGGTCTGGGTAAATGTCTCTTTAACCCAGTTGCTGTCTTTTTCGACATATTTAACTGCCTGCGTGGGAATAATTTCTTTGAACAATCCGTTATCACGGGCATTGGCCGCTTTCATATGTGAGTGATAAGCAAATTCATCCATCATCTCACGGGTCACCTTGTAGCGGTTTGCGACGTTTTCAGCAGTCACGCCCATGGACATGTAAACATCCGGTTTTTCCTGTGCCCATTCCGGATGAGGGCGCGGCATATTGCCGCCCATGGGAACGATGGACATGGATTCACATCCGGAACCGATGGCGACTTCAGCCCATCCGGCTTTGATCCGCATGGCCTGAAGTGCAATGGCTTCCAGACCGGCTGAGCAAAACCGGTTGACGGTGGCACCGCAGGTGCTGTCCGGGAATTTTGCCATTTGCGCGGCTACACGGCCGAGATTCAGACCCTGTTCCGCTTCCGGAAACGCACACCCGGTCATAATATCTTCAACAATTTCTTTTTCAACACCCGCCCGCTCAACGACGGCGTCCAGCGCCTGAACCAGCAGATCTTCCGGCCGAGTCTGGGCTAATGCGCCTTTTCCTTTCCGGCAGCCGGGCGTTCTGACTGAACTTACAATATATGCTTCTTTCATAGAGATTTCCTCCTGGAATTTTCTATTATTGTTTTTATTAAAGGAATAAGGGCTTGCCTGTCTTCATGATGTTTTCAGCCATTTTCTGGGTATTCTCGGTCTTCCAAAGTTCAACAAATGCTTCTCTTTCAAGAGTCATCAGATATTCTTCGTCAACAAGCGTTCCCTTGGGTACATCACCGCCGGCCATGCAGATCGCGATTTTCTTGGCAATGAATTCCATGTGCGGAGTAATGTATCCGCCGGATTTCATATTGAGCATTTCCGCCCAGATCATGCCGATTGCTTCACGTCCGAAGACCTCTGTCTTTTTCTTTCTCGGCGGTGCATAACCGTCGTCTACCATTTTCAGAACTTCTTTTTTCGCTTCACCGATCAGGTTGTCTCTGTTTGCGACAATCCGGTCCGTGGGTCGGAGGAAGCCGTTTTTACGGGCATCTGCCGCGGAAGAAGACACTTTTGCCTGAGCAACACTCATAAACGCCTGAATAAAGAAACCAGCCAGGTCCGTAATTTTGCCAACACCCGGTTTGGATTCAATAAAGTTTCTCCACAGGTGAATCATGCCGCCGCCGCCGGGAACCAGTCCTGCACCGATTTCAACCAGACCCATGAAAAGGTCTGCATGGGCAACGATTCTGTCCGCGGACAGGCAGATTTCGCATCCGCCGCCCAGTGCAAGGCCGTAAGGGGCTGCCACTACCGGATACGGAGAATATTTGGTGCCCATAATACCTTCATGAACCCCTTTGATGAAGGTATCAATTTCATCAAACTTGCCTTCTTTGGCAAGGCCGAGCATATAAGCCAGGTCACCACCCGCGGAAAATGCGCCGGGCATGCCGCCGGCCTGGTTACCAATGACCATGCCCACACCGTTTTCTTCAACATATTTGCCGGCTTCCTGCATGAAATCAAGCATTTCGCCGTTAAGGGCATTCATTTTGGAATGGAATTCAACGCAATATACACCGTCGCCCAGATCGATCAATGAGCAGGAAGGAACGGATTTAACCACTTTGCCATTGGCACGAAGATCGTCCAGAACAATGGCTTTTTCGCTGGTCTTAATGGGTTTATAGCTGCCGGATGCAAAATCATAAAACATCCGGGTGGTGCCTTCCAGCTTGTAGAAGGTCTTCGCACCGGATGCGAGCATCTTTTTAACCTTCTCCGGAACGGTCATGCCGTCAGCTTCCATTTTGGCTACCGATTTTTCAACGCCAATGGCATCCCAGGTTTCAAAGGGACCCATTTCAAAATTATAGCCCCACTTCATGGCATTGTCGATTTCAACGATGGTGTCTGAAATTTCGGGAATCCGGTTGGCAGCATAAATAAATCCGGCTGCGGCGACTTTCCATGCATATTTAGCACCTTTGTCGTCACCATAAACAATTGTTTGAATTTTTTCAGCAGTGGTGTCCGCTTTTTTGGCAGCTTCCAGGCACGGAAACGTCGGTCTGTCAAGTTCGACATATTCGCCGGTTTTCGGATCAATGACTTTGCGGAGCACTTTCCATTCCGGGGTCAGGTCTTTTTTGTAAAAACCGCCCTTGGTTTTGTTGCCCAGCTGGTTGTTCTCCACCATTTTTTTGACAAAATCCGGAACAATAAATGCATCCCGTTCTTCGTCATCAACACACAGGTCATAGGTGTTCTGGGAAACATGGGTCATGGTGTCCAGACCCACCAGGTCGGACGTCTTGAAGATGGCGGTTTTGGGACGTCCCATGGGTGCGCCGAAAATGGCATCGACCTCGGGAATGGTCAGGCCGTCTTCCAGCATAATCTGCATGGCTTTGCCGATCCCATGGATACCGATGCGGTTGCCGATAAAGTTGGGGGTGTCTTTGGCCCACACAATACCTTTGCCCAGCATAACTTCGCCATAATTTGATACGAAATCGAGAACTTCGGGAAGTGTTTCTTCGCCGGGAATGAGTTCCAGAAGGTGCATGTACCGGACCGGGTTGAAAAAATGGGTGCCCAGAAAATGCTGGCGCATTTCCTGATTCAGGTCAGCCGACATATCCTTCAGCGGAATACCGGATGTATTGGAACTGACGATGGATCCGGGCTTACGGACGCCTTCAATGCGTTTGAAAAGCTGTTGCTTGATTTTCAGATTTTCAACCACCACTTCAATAATCCAGTCACATTCGGCCAGTTTGTCAAAATCATCGTCCAGATTTCCGGTGGAAATCATGGGAACATCATTTTTCTTGTCGTAAAACAGCGGCGGTTTTGACTTGATTGCCGCATTTAAACCGGCTTCAACCATCCGGTTTCTGGCTTTGGGATTCTTTTTTTCTTCATCTGTCAAATCAAATGGAACAATGTCCAAAAGTAAGACTTCGACACCGGCTCCGGCAAGAAGGGCTGCAATACCACCACCCATAATACCTGAACCGATAACGGCTACCTTTCTAATTCTTCTTTGCATAGTTACCTCCTGAAATATATTAAGTTAAGCAAAAAATGCACAAACCCATTACAAACATTTTTAAACAAAACCAAATAACTACCAAAGAATCCGTAAAGGTGTCAAGAAAAATTTGCACACGAACCATTTGACATTTTTATTAAAAATCAAGCAGTTAGCTTTCTATTGCCCCGGCCGCAACTCCCGGCTGGCCCTATCCGTTCTGTATATGCACTGAATTTCATTTTATTTGTATAAAAATTTAGGTATGATAAATTTTTTATAAATAAAATTTACTTATCCGTTTACCAAAATTATCTTTTAACACGCTCAATAACTGGAAAATAACTGACCCATGAAACACATCTTATGCTTATGCGCCTTTCTCTTGTGCGCCGGTTTGATGCCCGGCCGGTTGTCCGTGCTGCCGGCTGCCGCGCAAACGCCGTCAAAAGCATCTTTGGATTCTTATGAAGCCATTCTTGAAAAACTGGAGGCACGCTATAATGCCGCGGATTTTTCCGCTGAATTTTTTCAAGAATCCACTTTAAAGGCCTTGGATATTACAGATACCGCCAAGGGCAAGGCCTGGTTCAAACATCCGGGAATGATGCGCTGGGAATATGAAACCCCTGAAAATTATGCCATTATTTCCGACGGAAAAACGTTGTGGATTTACCGGCCGGAGGATAATCAGGTGGTGATCGGTGATGCCATGGCCTATTTCAGCAACGGCAAAGGCGCCAGTTTTTTATCCAATTTCAAACTGGTTCAGGATGCCTACACGGTCAGCCTTGCGGACCCGCCGGATGACCATCACCACACCCTGAAACTGGTACCAAAACAAAAGCAGATGGATCTTTCGGCCATATTTTTAAATATTGCCAAAGACTCTTTTGACATCCAAAGTGTCCGCACATTGAACGACTACGGAGATGAAACGCACATTGAATTTTCAGATCTGAATTTCGGCGATCTGGATGCATCCTTATTTCTTTTTAAAATTCCGCCGGGAGTGGATATTTTAAGAATGGATGAATAAAATATGGATGACTAAAAAACATCACATTAAAAATGAGAGTTTTCCGATGGACCAAAATCAAAAGCAGACCCTAATCCAAAAAATCAGACAACTGGCCAAAGAAAAAAATGCCGTCATTCTGGCACACAACTATCAGCCGCCGGAGATTCAGGATATTGCCGACCTGAACGGGGATTCTCTGGAACTCAGCATCAAGGCATCTCAAACCGATGCGGACATTATTGTTTTTTGCGGCGTCAGATTCATGGCGGAAACCGCTTCTATTCTTTCACCGGATAAAACCATCCTGCTGCCCCGCACAGACGCCGGATGCCCCATGGCGGACATGATCACCCCGGAAGATTTAAACGCCTGGCGCGCAAAAAATCCGGCTGTACCGGTGGTCACCTATGTTAATTCCACGGCGGCAGTCAAGGCGCTGACCACCATCTGCTGCACCTCCGCCAATGTGGTGAAAGTAGTCAACAGCCTGAAAGAAAAAGAAATTCTCATGGCGCCGGACCGGAACCTGGCCGGCTATGCCGCCACCCAAACCGATAAAATAATTCACAAATGGGAAGGCTTCTGCCCGTTTCATGACGCCCTGACCCCGGAGCAGGTCATGGCACAAAAAAAGGCGCACCCGGACGCCCTGTTCATGGCCCACCCGGAATGCCGGACCGAGGTGCTGGAAATCGCCGATGTCATTGCCAGCACATCGGGCATGATCCGCATCGCCGGAGAATCCGAAAAGACATCCTTTATCGTGGGCACGGAAGTGGGCCTGTTGTACCCCCTGCAAAAAGCCAACCCGGGCAAAACCTTTTATCCGGCATCCATTGCCATGGAATGCGCGGATATGAAAAAAATCACCTTGCAGGATGTGGCGGACAGCCTGGAGAATCTGGCCGGTGAAGTCAGGGTGCCGGAAGACATCCGGGTGCCGGCGTTGGCGTCGGTGCAGCGGATGATTGAGTTGTGAGGTAGAAGGTATAAGGTAGAAGGTATAAGGTGGAAGGTGGAAGGTTTAAGGTGGAAGGTTTAAGGTGGAAGGTGGAAGGTATAAGGTGGAAGGTAGAAGGTGGAAGGTGGAAGGTAGAAGCTGGAAGGGAAAAAAATCAGAGCCAGACTCTTGAGCAAATGAAAACCCGACTTCGGGTGTCAGGTGTCTGGTGAGATTCCTCTATTTCCTGACACCTGACACCCCGAAACCTGTCCTATAAATTTTCCATCACCTCATCCGGAATATCGGCGTTGGTATACACTTTCTGAATGTCATCATTGTCATCCAGTGCATCCATCAGCTTGATCATGGTTTCGGCATCTTTGCCGTCTAAGCTGACATAGTTCTGGGGCAGCATGGTGACTTCCGAATCCACAATCGGCACCCCGGCGGCTTCCAGCGCTTCCTTGACCGATTCAAAATCATCCGGTGCGGTGATGATTTCAAAATTGTCATCATCTTCATCTTTCACATCTTCGGCTCCGGCATCCAGGGCTGTCATCATCAATTCTTCTTCATCCGCATCGGCCTTGGCCACCGCCAGCCAGCCTTTTTTATCAAACATCCAGGCCACGCATCCGTTTTCACCCAGATTCCCGTTGTATTTGCTGAAAAGATGGCGAACGTCCGCCACGGTCCGGTTTTTATTATCAGTCAAAGATTCCACCAATACGGCCACGCCCCCCGGTCCGTAACCTTCATAGGAGCTTTCCTCGTAATTGACCCCTTCAAGCTCACCGGTTCCTTTTTTGATTGCCCGCTCGACCTTATCCTTGGGCAGGTTGCACGCTTTTGCCTTTAAAAGAACGGCACGCAGCCGGGGATTGGCATTCGGGTCGCCCCCGCCGAGACGGGCCGCCACAATAATTTCCTTGACCACCTTCGTAAAAACCTTGCCCCGCTTCGCGTCTTCTGCGCCTTTCCGGTGCTTGATATTTGCCCACTTGCTATGTCCTGCCATCAGATATCCTCCTGTTTTTTACCCAAACCGATAATATATATTTCTTTGCTTTCCTTGCGGCAGCTCTGCGGCTTGAAAATTTTATGCCGGTTAAAGCTGCTGCAAACCGCATCCTTGAATTCTTCAAATTCATCGCCCTGAAAAATCTTGCATACCAACACGCCTTTCGGCGCAAGGCACTTGCGGGCGATGGTCAATGCCGCCATGCAGAGATAATAGGACCGGGCCGCATCCACGTCCTTGCGTCCCGTGGTCGGCGGCGCCATATCACTTAACACCGCAGCATACCCTGATCCGATCATTTCATCCAGATTTTCTTTATCCGTTTCAGACAGCTCAATCACATCACCGACAATGATATGGGTGTTTGCCGGAAAACCATGTGCCGTTTTTTTCAGATCAATTCCAATCACCTGCCCGTCTTTTCCCACAAGGGATGCGGCATACTTGGCCCATGAACCCGGGGCACATCCCAGATCCAGAACTTTATCGCCTTTATTGATCAACTTGAATTTCTGCTGGATTTCTTTGAGTTTATAGACCGACCGGGCGGGAAAATTTTCCTTTTTGGCCTTTTGCGCCCAGTGATCGGTCTGGTATTTATTGGATGTTTTTTTCCGTTTCATCAGAATAGATTTTCCATCACTTCTGAAAGGCTGCTAATCCCTTTCAGCTCAATGTCACTTTTTTTATTTAACTGCTTTAAACTGCTTTTCGGGACAATGCATTTTGTAAATCCCATTTTCTGAATTTCCGCAATGCGGGTTTCAAGATGGGAAACGCCCCGCACCTCGCCGGAAAGACCGACTTCGCCGATGGGAATCAGGGCTTCGGGAAGGGGCCGGTCCAGAAAACTCGAAGCCACAGCCGCCACGATGCCCAAATCAACGGCCGGTTCCGAGACTTTCACGCCGCCGGTGACATTCATAAATATATCATGCCCGGCCAAATTCAAGCCTAATTTTTTTTCCATTACCGCCACCAGCAATGACACCCGGTTATAATCCAGTCCCAGCACGGTCCGCCGGGGAGTGCCGAACCCCGCGCTGCTGATCAATGCCTGAAGTTCCACCAGAATCGGCCGGGTACCTTCTATGCATGACGTGACCACCGATCCGGCAGTATTGGCCGCGCGTTCCGCCAGAAAAATGGCCGACGGATTCTTTACTTCCGAAAGCCCCGTTTCTTTCATTTCAAACACGCCGATTTCATTGGTAGACCCGAATCGGTTTTTCACCGCCCGTAGAATCCGGAATTCATGGTTCTGGTCGCCTTCAAAATACAATACCGTGTCCACCATGTGCTCCATGATTCTCGGCCCCGCAATGGCACCGTCTTTGGTGACGTGGCCGATCAGAAATGTCGGAATGCCCGTCTTTTTTGCCATTACCATCAATTTCATGGTGGATTCCCGGACCTGGCTGACACTGCCGGGAGCAGACGACGAATCCGGACTGTACATGGTCTGAATGGAATCAATCACCAGGGCATCGGGTTTCACGGCATCGGTCATATCCAGTATCGCATCCATGTCAATTTCCGATACCACCAGCATCCCCGGCGACACCGCTTCCAGCCGCTGACTTCGCATCTTTATCTGCCGGATGGACTCTTCACCGGAAACATATAAAATCTTTTTATTGCGTTTTGCCAGTCCGTGGATGACCTGAAGCAGCAGCGTCGACTTGCCGATGCCGGGGTCTCCTCCGATCAGGACCAGACTGCCGGCAACCACACCGCCGCCCAGCACCCGGTCGAATTCATTAATCCCGGTCAGGGTCCGGTTGTCTTCATCGATTTCAATCGAATCAATAGGCACCGGTTCCGATTTCAGAAGCGACTTTCCGGACCGGGACCCCGGTCCGGTTGCCGAAGACTGGCGCTCTTCGGCAAAACAGTCCCACCCGCCGCAATCCGGACAGCGTCCGAGCCATTTCAGTGCCTGATAACCGCATTCCTGACAAGCGTAGATGGTTTTTGTTTTTTTCATTGTCTGCCTGCTTTCTCCGGGCTTTGCCAAACCGGGCAGCCACTCATTTTTTCATGGTCAAGGCGGTTCGGTGTATTAAATCCTGTTGATTATGCGTATGATTTTGACTATGATTGCAAAGACTTTATTTTTGATGGTCTTATAAATCAGCGGGTCTGACCGACTTTGCCTTAAATCGAATATTCATGATTGATTATCACGTTCACACATCTCTTTGCAACCACGCAAACGGCTCCATGGATCAATACATCCGGTGCGCCATTGCCGCGGGTCTGACGGAAATCTGTTTTCTGGATCACCTGACCCTCCACAAAAGCGGCCGCCACATGTCCATGCCGCCGGATTATGTGCCCTTATATTATCAGACCGCCCGCCGGCTGGCACACCGGTATAAAAACCGGATTCAGGTAAAAGTGGGTCTGGAAGTTGATTATGAACCGGAAAACGTACATACGGTTCAAAAAATTATCCAGCCGTTTGATTTTGATGTGATCGGCGGATCTGTTCATTTTATCGACCAAATGAATATGGTCAGTTCCAAAGACACCGCCGCCCGAGAAAGCGAACATATTGATATCATATGCAATGACTACCTCCTATTGATAGAGGAAATGATCGAAAATATGGATATGGACATCATCTGCCATATAGATGTCTTCAAAAAATTCGGCCGCAGGCCGTCGGCTGAAGTAAATACCCGATTTGATGCCCTGTTATCTAAAATCAAACACCATCAGCTCACGGTGGAATTAAACACCAGTGGCTATAATCACAAATTAAATGAATTCTATCCAAGCACGGACCTGTTAAGAAAATGCGTTGAAAAAGATATCCGAATCACTTTAGGATCAGATGCCCACAAGCCGCAGCAGGTTGCCCGTCATTTTGACATGGCAATTGACCTGCTGACAAAAACCGGCTTTCGCACTATTTCGGCATTTACCCGGCGGAAGCCCTATGATATTCCTTTGACCGCACGCCGTCATGAAATTCCGAAAATCCAGAATGGAGGTACTTCGTGAAAAAAATTCAGACCCTGTTGCCGGACACATTTTACCGATTCCACAACCCCATCAGCAACCGGATCACCCCTATGGTGCTTGTTCTCATCATGGCAATTGCTGCCGCGCTCCCCACAGCGGCCGGGTCTGCCGAAAAAAAGGCTGCTGAAGGAAGCATCAGTTTTCAAACACTCCAGACAAAGCTGATCAATGACAAAAATGCAGATTTTACCGCCGAACAGATCAACCGCATCTACCAAAATCCGGGCGTATCCATTGATATCAAAGGGGTTTCTTCTTATTTCAGACATCAGGAAAGCAAACTCAATTATGATCAGTTTCTTTCTTCAAAATCCATCCAGAAAGCCACCGATTATATGCGAAAACACCATGCCGACCTGTTAAAGGCGGAAATGGATTATGGTGTGGACAAGGAAGCCATCACCGCCATCATGCTGGTGGAAACGCGACTGGGCACTTATGTGGGCAATAGTCCGGTCATCAATATTCTGTCGACCATGGCCGCTTTAGAAGACAAAACCGTCCGGGACCGGTTCTGGGAAAAAATTCCGACAAAAAACCGGGTGACCCGGGAAGCCTATGAAAAAAAAGCGGCCCAGAAGGCAAAATGGGCCTATAAAGAACTCATCGCTTTTCTCACCTATGTGGAAAATGAAAAGATGGAGCCCCACAATATCAATGGCTCCTACGCCGGCGCCATGGGCATTGCCCAGTTCATGCCCAGCAATATCATTATTCTGGCCGAAGACGGCAACAAGGACGGCAGCATCAACCTGTTTCATCACGAAGATGCCATTGCCAGCATTGCCAACTATCTGAGGCATTATGGCTGGAAACCGGGGATTTCCCGGGAAGAAGCCGGCAAAGTGGTTTATCACTACAACCACAGCTCTTATTACGTTGAAATCGTACTCAATATTATTGACAAACTGAAAACGTGAACCGATCAGGGAAATCCAATGGAACTCAAGACGACCATCACCTTCATCATCATAACCATCCCGTTTTTTCTGCTGACCATCTGGATGCTGGTGGATATATCAATGAAACAATTCAAAACAACGGCCGAAAAAGCGGCCTGGTGGCTGATTGCCCTGACACCTTTTATCGGGTGGCTCATCTACCTGATTTTTGGATTTCGAAGGGGGAAAAAACCGGCCCGACAATGATAAAATAGTGTTTGACAAAATATCTTCGTCAAAATATGTATGGATCACTATTTGAACCTGTGATCTGAATATTTCAAATCCAATTGAAATAACAGACAATTAAAGCTTGGTTCGGATTTACGGCCCCATCGTCTAGTGGCCTAGGACGCCGGCCTCTCACGCCGGAAACACGGGTTCGAGTCCCGTTGGGGTCACCATGTAATCAAATCAGGGGGTTACGGTTTTTCCGTGGTTCCCTTTTTTATTTCAGTTTTTCGTTTTTCCTCCCTGTTTCCACCCCTCGCCATGATTTTTTCCATTTAAACCATTTCAGGGGGATCCGGAAGTGA